>NZ_JCALCO010000001.1:0-397619 GCF_059812385.1 Mycobacterium sp. NGS58
ATAGCCTCGGCCCAGTCCGTGGCGGATACTGGAAGTTGTGACGCAGCCCCGAGCCTCGGTAGAGCGGGTTGTCATGTGCCGCGCTGACGGCAACCCCATCAACGTTTTGGTCGTCGACGACGAGTCCGTGCTGGCCGACATGGTGTCGATGGCGCTGCGCTACGAAGGCTGGAACATCTCCACCGCCGGTGACGGGGCGTCGGCAATCGCGACCGCCCGCTCCCAGCGACCCGACGTGGTCGTTCTGGACGTGATGCTGCCCGACATGAGCGGGCTCGACGTCTTGCACAAACTCCGCGAGGAGAACCCGCAACTGCCGGTCCTGCTGTTGACCGCCAAGGACGCCGTGGAAGACCGCATCGCCGGGCTGACGGCCGGCGGCGACGACTATGTCACCAAACCGTTCAGCATCGAAGAGGTCGTGCTGCGTCTGCGCGCCTTATTGCGCCGCACCGGGGTGACGACGGTGGACAGTGGCGCGCAACTGGTGGTGGGAGACCTGGTGCTCGATGAGGACAGCCACGAGGTGACCCGAGCGGGTGAGCCAATCTCGTTGACGTCCACCGAGTTTGAACTATTGCGGTTCATGATGCGCAACTCCAAGCGGGTGTTGAGCAAGGCCCAGATCCTGGACCGGGTTTGGAGTTATGACTTCGGCGGCCGGTCCAACATCGTCGAGCTCTACATTTCCTACCTGCGCAAGAAGATCGACAACGGCCGAGAACCGATGATCCACACGCTGCGCGGCGCGGGCTATGTCCTCAAGCCGGCCCGCTGATACCCGAAGGGTCTGGTCCCTTCGCCTTCGGCTGCTGGTCGGTCAGATCGTCGTGCTGGCCATCGTGTGCATCGGCATCACCGCCGCGACCGAATTGGCGCTGCTTCACCATTTGGTGGCCCAGCTCGACGGGCAGCTCGCCGGCACCTCCTACCGCTCGGCGCTGATGTACCCCGAGCAGCCGCATTCGGGCTGGCGGCATCAGCGCGTCTATCCGCGACCGGGTCCCGGCCCGCGATTCCTGGATGCGCCGGGCCAGCCGGCGGGGATGGTGGCCGCGGTGGTCAGCCACGGGAACACGGTCGACGCCGGTTACACGACAAGCAGCGGTGACCGGGCCGAGCTGACCCCGACCGCCCAGCAGCAGCTGGCCGGCATCGCCGGCAGCCGTAAGCCGGTGACACTCAACCTCGACGGACTGGGGCGCTACCGGGTGGTCGCGGCGCCGAGCCGCAGTGGCGGCGACGTCATCGTCACCGGCCTGTCGATGGCCAACATCGACGCCACCCTGATGCGGATGCTGGTCATCTTCGGGATCGTCACGGTCATCGCTTTGGTCGCGGCGACCACGGCCGGTGTGATCATCATCAAGCGGGCGCTGGCGCCGTTGCGCCGCGTCGCGCAAACCGCGAGCGAGGTGGCCGGTCTGCCGCTGGCCCGCGGCGAGGTCGAACTCCCTGTGCGCGTGCGCGAATCAGACGCGAACCCCTCCACCGAGGTGGGGCAACTGGGTGCGGCACTCAACCAGATGCTGGACCACATCGCGGCCGCGCTCTCGGCACGGCAGGCCAGCGAGACGCGAGTTCGCCAGTTCGTCGCCGATGCCAGCCACGAACTGCGCACGCCGCTGGCCGCGATCCGCGGCTACACCGAGCTGACCCAACGGATGGGCGACGATCGCGAGGCGGTGGCTCAGGCGATGAGTCGGGTGGCCTCCGAGACCGAACGGATGACCCGCCTTGTCGAGGACCTGCTGCTGCTGGCCCGGCTGGATTCCGGCCGCCCGTTGGAACGCGAACCGGTGGATCTGTCCCGGTTGGCGGTTGATGCGGTCAGCGACGCTCACGTCGCCGGACCCGACCATCAATGGGAACTCGACCTGCCCGAAGAACCGGTGGTCGTCAGCGGAGACGCGGCACGGTTACATCAGGTGCTGACCAACCTGCTGGCCAATGCCCGGGTCCACACCGGGGCGGGCACCGTCGTGACGACGCGGTTGAGCGCCGAGCCGTCGCACACCGTGCTGCAGGTCATCGACAACGGGCCCGGCATCCCGGCGGCGCTGAAATCAGAGGTCTTCGAACGGTTCGCCCGCGGCGATTCATCGCGCTCTCGTAAGGGCGGCAGCACCGGCCTGGGCCTGGCGATTGTGTCGGCGGTTGTCAAGGCGCACAACGGAAGTATCGCGGTGGACAGCGCGCCGGGCCGCACCGAGTTCACGGTGCGGTTGCCAGCCAATGGATGGCAACCGCCCGCTGGCGAGCCTTAAATCAGGAGCAAGTCGCGTCGATTTCGAACGGCTTGTTCACCTGTTGCATCGGGTTGGCCATGTCGACACCGGTGGCGGTGCCGGTGACCTTGTATGTATTGCCGTCTTTGGTCGCCGAGGCGTTGCCCTGGCCACCTTGCGCGTACTGAAGGGTCACGCCGTTGACGTTGCCAAGCTGGACCGCCTTCACCGCGAGCGGATTGGCGTCGGCGAGCACGACACTGATCCCGGTCTGGTTCCCACCGACCGCAATTGAGATGTTGCCGCCAGCCTTGGTGCAAATAGTGGTGCCCTGGACGTTCTGGTCCTTGCCGTCGATGATGACCTTCGACGAGTTGTTGCCGCCGGCCGACACGGAGCCACCCGGCACCGAGGTCGAAACGCCATTTGATTTGTTGCTCGAACAGCCGGAAATGCCTGCGGCAAGAATTGCCGCACCGGCCACCGCGACGGTCAGTCCACGCTTCACCTGTTCTCCTTTGCCCGAAGCTTGCGGTCCTCGGCATTGAGGGCCGTCTGGGCAGTATGCGGGTTAACTGGGCCGCGATCCAGAACCCGAAGAAATTGTTGCTGTGTTCATTAATTGGACGGTGAAAAGCCGCCGGAACCGCCGTTGGCGATGGCGCATCAGTGGCAAGGTGAGACGGTGGATCACAAGTCACCCAGCGCGGTCATCGAATCGGCCCATCGCGACCATGTTCTGCCTTTTTACGATCAGGCGGATTTCGCCGACGCCGACCGCGGATTCATTGCCGCTCTGACCCCGTGCGTGATCAAGGCGGCCGATGGACGGGTGGTCTGGGACAACGACGCCTACTCGTTCCTGAGTGGGCCCGCGCCGACATCGGTCCACCCCAGCCTCTGGCGACAGTCGACACTCGCCGCCAAGCAAGGGCTCTACGAGGTGGTGCCCGGCATCTATCAGGTCCGCGGCTTCGACCTGTCGAACATCACCTTCTTGGAATCCGATAACGGCATCATCGTCATCGACCCCCTGGTGTCCACGGAGGTCGCCGCGGCGGCGCTGGAGTTGTATCGCAGCCACCGAGGTGGCGAGCGCCCCGTCGTCGCGGTGATCTACACCCACAGCCACGTCGACCATTTCGGCGGCGTGTTGGGCGTCACCTCGCAGCAGAATGTCGATGCCGGTGCGGTGGCCGTCCTGGCGCCCGAGGGTTTCATCGAGCACGCCGTGCAGGAAAACGTCTATGCCGGAACGGCAATGGCGCGGCGGGCGACCTACATGTACGGCACCCTGCTGCCCCGCGGACCGATGGATCAGGTCGGTTGTGGCCTGGGACAGGCGCCATCGACCGGCGAGGTCGCCGTGATCGTGCCCACCATCGACGTCCGCACCACCGGTGAAACACACACCATCGACGGCGTGGAGATCGAATTCCAAATGGCGCCGGGTACCGAGGCGCCCGCCGAAATGCATTTCTATTTCCCGCGTTTCCGTGCCTTGTGCATGGCCGAGAACGCGACGCACAACCTGCATAATCTGCTGACCCTGCGTGGCGCACTGGTGCGCGACCCGCATGCCTGGTCCGGTTACCTCACCGAGGCGATTGACACGTTTGCCGATCGCGCCGACGTCGTGTTCGCTTCACATCATTGGCCGACCTGGGGACGGGACAGCATCGTCGCGTTCCTGTCGCTGCAGCGCGACATGTACGCATACCTACACGACCAGACGCTGCGATTGCTCAACCAGGGCTACACCGGCGCCGAGATAGCCGAAATGTTCCAGATGCCACCGGCTCTCGAGCAGGCCTGGCATACGCACGGCTATTACGGATCGGTGAGCCACAACGTGAAAGCGATCTACCAGCGCTACATGGGTTGGTTCGACGGCAACCCCGGCCGGCTGTGGCCCCATCCTCCCGAGGCCCTGGCGCCCCGATACGTCGAGGCGATGGGCGGAATCGACCGCGTAGTCGAGCTCGCCGGGGCGGCCTTCGATGCTGGCGACTTCCGTTGGGCCGCAACGCTGCTGGATCACGCAATCTTTACCGACAGCCAGCACGCGGCCGCACGTGCGCTGTATGCGGACACCCTCGAGCAGCTGGCCTACGGGGCCGAAAACGCGACCTGGCGCAACTTCTTCTTGAGCGGGGCCGCCGAATTGCGCGACGGCAACTTCGGCACCGCGGGCCAGGTTGCCTCGCCCACCATGATGTCGCAACTGACACCGGAGCAGATCTTCGACGGCCTGGCCATTCGCGTCAACGGGCCGCGCAGCTGGGATCTGGATATCGCCATCGACGTCGCCTTCGCCGATACCGGAGACAACTATCGGCTCACCCTGCGTAACGGGGTCCTGGTGCGCCGCAAGACGGCAGCCGATTCCTCGACGGCGACGGTAACGATAAGGCTGGCGGACAAGGTTCGGCTTCTTTCCGTGGCGATGGGCGATTTCAGCTCACCCGGGTTGGAGCTCTCCGGTGATCAGGCCGCGTTGCAGTCGCTGCTCAGCGTGCTCGACGGGCCGGACCCGAACTTCAATATCGTCACGCCGTGAGGCCCAAGAGCCGTCACGCGACGTCGATCACCACCTTGCCCAGCACCTTGCGGTCGGCCACATGCCTTAAGGCCGCGGCGGTCTCAGAGAGCGGGAACCGGGCGCCGATGTACGGTCGCACCGTGCCATCGGCGAACATCTGCGCCAACTCCCTCAGGTCGCGCACGGCGTCGTCGGGCCGGTCGGTCATGAAGGTGCGGATCTCCATGCCCCGCACACAGATGTCTTTGAGCAGAATGAGATTGAGCGGGATGGCCGGGATCGTGCCGGCCGCGTAACCCAACGTCACGAAGGTGCCGCCGCGCGCTAGCCCGCGCAGCGCCGGCTCGGAGTACGGTCCGCCCACCGGGTCCAGCACCACGCGGGCGCAGTCGCCGGTGAGCTCACGGATCCGCGTCTTCAGGTCCTCGCGGTCGTAGTCCACGATCGCCTCGGCACCGCGCTGCCGGCACAGCTCGAGCTTCTCCCGGCTCGACGCCGCGGCCAGCACCCGGGCCCCCATCGCTACCGCCAGGTCGACCGCGGCCAGCCCCACGCCGCCGGCGGCTCCCAGGACGACCACCCAATCCCCCTGTGTGACAGCGGCTGTCGAGCGCAAGGCGTGATAAGCGGTGCGGTATGTGACGCCGAAGGCCGCGGCCGAGGCGAAGTCGGCGTCGTCCGGCACGAGCTCGGCCTGACTCGCGTCGATCAGCGCCTGCTCGGCGAACGCGCCGAATGTGGTTCCGGCGACCCGCTGTCCGGCGCTGAACGACACGCCGTCACCCGCGGCGATCACCTCGCCGGCGATCTCGTTGCCGGGAATGAACGGCGGCGGGATCTTCACCTGATACTTGCCGGCGATGAACAGTACGTCGGGGAAGTTGACCGCGGCCGCACGGACCCGCACCAGCAGCTGGCCCGCGGCGGGAACGGGATCGGGCACGTCGTCGATCACCAGGTCCTCCGGTGTGCCATAGGAACGACAGATCACCGCGCGCATCAAACGGCCCCCAGTCCACGCAAACAAAACCGCACCACGTGTGCGATGTCGTCGGCGGTGGGCTCCTCGGCCGAGCCCACGTAGCGGCGCATCATCGACGCGGTGCAGCTGAACACCGCCTCGACATCGCGTTCGACATCGCTACTGCCCAGCGCCGCAACCGGTTCGATGAGAAGCGCGCGAAGCGGCCGCATCATCGCCTGGTCGGCCGCACGCCAACTGGTGCCGGCCGACATCTGCCCGGCCGCGGCCCGGGTCAGGCTGATCAGGTGCGGGTCGGCCACCTGCGCCAGGGTGCCCTCGATCCACCGCACGACCTTGTCGCGCGGCGCGGATTCCTTGGCCATCTGATGCTCCAGGTAGGACACCACGATGGCCACCCCGCGCTCCATGACTGCCAGGATCAGGTCGTCCTTACCGGCGAAATAACGGTAGAACGCCTTGTTCGACGAACCCGCCTCGGCGACGATATCGCTGACCCGAGGTGGTTCCGGCGCCACCCGTTCCATGACGCGCACCGCGGCGGCAAGGATGCGTTCCACCTCCTCGGTGGCCTCCCGCTGGCGGTCATCGAGCGCCCGCTCGACAGCGGCGGTCACCCGGCTAGAGGTCAACGAGCTCACCGTATTTGGCGCGCGCGGCCGCGCGCCGCACGTCAAGCATCTCGCTGGGCCAGTCGCCTTCCTCGGCCTCGTAACCCTTGAGCAGCATCCGGGCCAGGTTCACCTTGTGTGCCTCGGTAGGCCCGTCCGCCAGACCCAACGCGATGCCGCCCAGCAATACATTGACCAACGGAAGCTGG
The DNA here is from genome assembly GCF_059812385.1 of Mycobacterium sp. NGS58. Taxonomy (NCBI): domain Bacteria; kingdom Bacillati; phylum Actinomycetota; class Actinomycetes; order Mycobacteriales; family Mycobacteriaceae; genus Mycobacterium; species Mycobacterium sp. NGS58. Next base: position 6,573 of record NZ_JCALCO010000001.1, read on the forward strand.
TCGGTGAGTCCCAGCGCGCCGTGCACCTGAATAGCGCGCAGCGCAATGGATTTGAGCACTTGCGAGGCCAGGATCTTGCAGGCCGCGATCTCGGCCCGGGCACCGCGCTCGTCGCCGTTGTCGATTAGCCACGCGGCGTGCAACACCGTCAGGCGGAACGGGATCAGCTCGGTATAAGAGTCTGCGATGAACTCCTGTACCAATTGTTTGTCGGCCAGCAGACTGCCCTGGGTGAAGCGGCTTTTCGCGCGGCGGGACATGATCTCGACGGCGCGTTGCGCCATTCCGATGGAGCGCATTGCGTGATGCAGGCGCCCGCCGGCCAGCCGGGTCTGCAAGATCAAAAAGCCCTGACCGGGCTCGCCGAGCAACGCGTCGGCCGGCACCCGCACGTCGTTGTACTGCACCAGCGAATGGCCGGGCTCGTGCGGGTCGGCCCCGACCAGATGGTGATTGGCTTCCAGGACCAGCCCCTCGGTGCCGGCCGGGATCAGAAACGTCGACGCACCGGTATGGACCGGCACGTCGGGATCGGTGATCGCGACGACGATGAAGAAGGAGGCGACGGAGGCGTTGGAGGAGAAGTACTTTCGCCCGGTGATGACCCAGTCGTCGCCGTCGCGGATGGCGCGGGTGGTGAAGACCCGCGGATCCGCGCCGCCCTGGGGCTCGGTCATCGAGAAGCACGAGAAGATCTCTCCGGACAGCAGCCCCGCCAGATAACGGTCCTTCTGTTCTGGGGTCCCGAAGCGGGCGATGATCTCGGCGTTGCCGGTATCGGGCGCTTGCGTTCCGAACACGATGGGTGCCCAAGGGCTGCGGCCGAGGATCTCGTTGATCAACGTCAGCTTGACCGCTCCGAACCCCTGTCCGCCCAGCTCGGGCCCCAGATGCGGTGCCCACAAACCCTTGTCGCGCACCTGCTGCTTGAGCGGGTCGACGATGCGGCGCCGCTCGTCGTTCAATGGCAGAAACTCACAGCCGCCGAAGAGCACCTCGAGCGGTTCCACCTCGTCGCGCACGAACCCGCGGATCCACTCGAGCTTCTCCTCGAACTCCGGCTCGGTGGAAAAGTCCCAGGACATTCGAACACTCCTTTCATTGGTGGCCACCCATTTCCCGCAACCGGAAAGCCCCTATCGCCCGGCTTATGTCGATCGCCACGGCCACAATTGCAATCGCCACGTCAGGGGATTCCGCCGTCGGCCCGCAGGATCGAGCCGGTGGTGAAGCTGGAAGCGTCGGACGCCAAGAACAATGCCGCGCCGACGATTTCGCGCGGGTCGCCCGCGCGCCGCAACGAAAGATGCTGGAACGGATTTCGTTCGGCCGTCCCGAGATTCCAGGACTTGCTCACGTCGGTGAGAAACGGCCCGGCCATGAGCGTGTTGACGCGTACCGCCGGACCGAACGCCTTCGCCAACGCTTCGGTCATAGCGTTGAGACCGGCCTTGGACGCGGCGTAGGGAATGATGTCGGGTGTCGGCCGAAGTGAGCCGGCCGTACTGACGTTGATGATCGCGCCCCGCCCGGCCGCCACCATGCGCTCACCCACCAAGGCCGACAACCGGAACGGGCCTTTGAGGTTGAGGTTGACCACGGCGTCGAACAGCTTCTCGGTCACGTCGGTGAGCTTGTCGTACAACGGGGACATGCCCGCGTTGTTGATCAGAGTGTCGACCTTGCCGAACCGTTCGTAGGTCGCCTCGACCAATCCGTCGAGCTGATCCCACCGCCCCACGTGCACCTGGTAAGGCATCGCGGATCGGCCGGTCTCGGTCTCGATCTCCTTGGCGGTCGAGACGCAGTTGTCAATGTTGCGGCTCGCGATCACCACATCCGCACCGCAGCGGGCCGCACCGAACGCCATCTCGCGCCCCAGCCCGCGGCTGCCGCCGGTGATCAGGATGACCCGGTCGGTAAGGTCGAAAAGTTGTTCGGCATAACCCATTTCACGATCCCTTGGTGGATTGGGCGAGTTCGGCCGCCGTCGCGATGAGCTGCAGAATCATCGGACCGAACGCGTCGGTGATCTTGGGGTCGACCTTCCCGGTGCGCACCCCGGCAGCGTAGGTCTTCTCCAGCACTATGCCCAGCTTCCAGTTCGCCAGCACCAGGTAGTAGTCGATGTTCTCGGTCGACAGGCCGCTGACGGCTTCGTAGTGCTCCAACAGTTCGCTGCGCGTAGGCATGCCGCGCATGTCGAGATAAAAGCCGTCCTCGCGCGGCTTTTCACCGTCGTAGCCCAGTAGACACCAGGCCAGGTCCAGCAGCGGATCACCGACCGTTGTCATCTCCCAGTCCACGATCGCGGCCAGGCGCGCCGGCTCCCCGTGCGCGAACATCACGTTGGCGAACTGGTAGTCACCGTGCATGATGCCCGCCCGGTAGTGCGCCGGACGGTTGCGGCGCAGCCAGTCGGACGCCTCGGTAAGACCCGGCAGCTCACGGACCTTATAAGCGTCCAAGAACGCCAGCCAGCGATCGACCTGCCGCTCGTGGAACCCGTCGGGGCGGCCGAAGCCTTCCAGTCCTTGTTTGCGCCAATCCACCCGGCCCAGCCTGGCCGCGCCGTCGACCAATTGGAAGGCCAGGCCGCGCCGGGCCTCGAAGTCGCTGTCGAACGGCGACTGCCACCCGCCGTCCATCGGGCTCCACCCGTCGATCGCCTGCATGACGTAGAACGGCATCCCGAGCACGTCGCCGGTGTCGTCGGCCGCGATCAGCGCCGCGTGCGGGACATCGGTGCCGGACAGCGCCCGAACCAGGCGAATCTCTCGCAGCAGCCCGTCGATGCGCGCGGCGTCGGCCCGCGCGCCGGGCATCCGCAACACCATCCTCGCCGGCGCTTCGGACGGGCCGCGCTCGATCAGATAGAGGGTGTTCTGCGATCCGCCCTTCAGCTGGGTCAGCTGCGGCTCTTCACCGTCGCCCGGCGCGTCGTTGGCATCCAGCCACCGGCCGAGCATGCCCGCGTCGAGTCCCGATTCACCCACGTAAGCCACCGTCCCGCCTTCGCGCACACCTTAATCTCCGCATGGAGAATAGCATTCTCCATGCTCGTCGCGGTGGGGTCAGTTCGGCTTGTGTGCGCTCAGCAGGAACCCGGGCGCCATGAAGTGCCCCTCGTGGTCGTGCTCCAGGTGCGCCAGCGGATTGTCCGGCGACCCGACTGCGTCGTCTGTGCCGTACACCTTCGCCCCGCGGACGTCGTCGACCCTCCACAGCGTTGCGACGGCATCATGCAATTCGTTTTCGGTGAAGCCGGGCGGGCCCGGCCGGTTCGAATGGGCGTCGTCCAATGCCCCGGCGGCGAAGGCCAGGATGTAGAGCCAGGCTCCCGGCGCCGCGGCTCGAAAGATGGACTGCACATAGTCCTGGCGCCGGTCGGGCGGCAGCGCGTGGAACAGCCCGCTGTCCAGGATGGTCGAGAAGCGGCCTTCGGAACCAGGCGGGTAGCCGCCGAAGCTGGTCACGTCCGCCTGGGCGAACGTCGCCGTGGTGAGCCCTTGCTCGTCGGCCGCGGCGGCGGCCTCCTGAATCGCGGTGGCGCTCGCATCCAGGCCGACAACGGTGTAGCCGAGCGCGGCGAGCCTCAGCGAGATCGCGGCGTGGCCACAGCCGGAGTCCAGCACGTCGCTGCGAACCTTGCCTTGATCGATGAGCAGCGCCAGCTCCGGCTGAGGCCGGCCAATGCTCCACGGGGGCGGGGCGGATTGCCGGTAGGCGGCGTCCCAATCCCTATCCGGTTCGGCCATTCGTCCTCCTCGGCGCTGGAGCGCAATGAGCGAGATGCAGCGATGTCATTGTGCACGCAGTGAACGACGAACAGCGGGCGATGAGAGACTTCGGACCGGCAAACCTTTCGACAAGACAGGAAGACAGATGCAAGTGCTTCTGGTCCGGCATGCGCTGCCGCTGCGCAGCGAACACGGCCAAGGTTCCGACCCGGACCTGTCGGAGGAAGGATTGGCCCAGATCGAGCGACTCCCCAAGGCGCTCGCCAGGTTTCCCATCGCACGCGTCGTAAGCAGTCCCCAGCGCCGGGCCATCCAGACCGCCGAACCGGTCGCGGCGGATCGCGGGCTGACCGTCGAGATCGACGATCGCTTCGCCGAATACGACCGGGACCTGCCCGTGTACATCCCCGTCGAGCAGATCCGCGCGGAGATGCCCGACGAATGGGCGCGACTGGCTCAGGGGCATCTGCCCAGCGCGGTCGACGAGGACGCTTTTCGTGACAGGGTGCGCGCCGCGGTCGACGACCTCGTCGCCACCGCCGACCCCGACGACACCGTCGCGGTGTTCAGCCATGGCGGGGTCATCAACGTACTCCTGCACGAAATCCTCGGCACCGCCCGACTGCTGTCCTTTCCCGTCGACTACGCGTCGGTCAGTCGGCTGTTGTTCTCCCGGTCCGGTCAAGCGACGGTCGCCGCGGTCAACACCACCGAGCACGTTTGGGACCTGTTGCCGCGAAACCAAAGGATGCTCGACGACGATACGAGCCGCGGCGCGGGGTGAGCGAAGACCGGCAAATTGCAGGTGGTGCGCCGGGTCGAGCTCGGCGATGGTAGACAAGTTCGGTGACTTCAGCTGACCAACTCGAGGGCCTCGACCTGGCCTCGCTGGACTCCTATCTGCGTTCGCTCGGGATCGGGCGCGACGGCGAGTTACGCGCGGACTTCATCTCCGGTGGCCGCTCCAATCTGACGTTTCGTGTCTACGACGACAGCACCAGTTGGTTGGTGCGGCGACCGCCGCTGCATGGGTTGACTCCGTCGGCGCACGACATGGCGCGCGAGTACCGCGTCGTTGCTGCGCTGCAGGACACGCCGGTTCCGGTCGCGCGCACGATCGCGCTCTGCGAGGACGATTCGGTGCTGGGCGCCCCCTTCCAGATCGTCGACTTCGTCGACGGGCAGGTGGTGCGCCGCCGCGCTCAACTCGAAGCGTTCAGTCACACCGTTATCGGGGGCTGCGTCGACTCCTTGATCCGGGTACTTGTCGACCTACACAGTGTCGATCCCGACGCCGTCGGCTTGGCCGACTTCGGCAAGCCCAGCGGATATCTGGAGCGCCAGGTGCGGCGATGGGGCTCGCAATGGTCGCTGGTCCGGTTGCCCGAGGATCGGCGCGACGCCGACGTGGAGCGGCTGCATTCCGGTCTGGGCGAGGCAATTCCGCAGCAGAGCCGGACGTCGATCGTGCATGGCGACTATCGGATCGATAACACCATCCTGGACGCCGTCGACCCGACCAAGGTTCGCGCCGTCGTCGACTGGGAGCTCTCGACGCTGGGGGATCCCCTGTCGGACGCGGCCCTGATGTGCGTCTACCGCGACCCCGCGCTGGATTTGATCGTCAATGCGCAGGCCGCGTGGACATCGCCCTTACTGCCGACGGCCGACGAACTCGCCGATCGGTATTCGTTGGTGGCCGGTACACCCCTGGCGCATTGGGAGTTCTACATGGCGTTGGCCTACTTCAAGCTCGCCATCATCGCCGCCGGCATCGACTTCCGCCGGCGGATGTCGGATCAGGCCCGCGGCACGGACTCCGACCATGCACCCGAGGTGGTCGCGCCGCTGATCTCCCGGGGCCTGGCCGAACTGGCCAAGCTGCCGGGCTAGGGCGTATTGGCGGCCGCGTGCTGCCTTTTTGCCGCTCGACGCAGCTGCAAGATCCGTGCGGTGCCGACCGCCACCGTGATCAGCCCGCCGACCACGGCCGCCAACAAGATCGCCACGCCCTTGGGCTGGCTCCAGTGCCAGCCCAAGAACTGAAAGTCCGCCGGTGTCGTGTTCTGGGTGATGAAGATCAGCAACAGAATCAGGATCACAAAGCCGGCGATCAGCGACGACCACAAGGCGCCGGCGCGGGTGAAACCGATGGCGGGTTCCTTCGCGCGTGCGTCGGTCTTGGGCGCAGGGGTGGGCTTGGGGGGCGGCTGCCCGGGGGCGGCAGGTGTTTGGCTGCTCATAGTGCCATCTTTGCCCTATCCGGCGCGGATTGAAACCGATTCGGGCAACCGTTCTCGCATGCCAGCGCCCGCGCAGTTCTACCGTTAGGGTCGGCGGTATGACGGCACTGCCGCGACCGTGGGGCGCGATCGCACGCGCGGCGGCATTGGTGATGGCGATGTCTGTCGTTGCGGCGTGCAGCAATTCCGACCCATTGGGAGCGCAGGTTCGCAGTCCCAACTCCATTGTCATTGGTTCCGGCGACTTTCCGGAATCCCAGATCATCGCGGAAATCTACGCACAAGCGTTGCAGGCCAACGGTTTCGAAGTGGGCAAGCGGATGGGAATCGGCAGTCGCGAAACGTATATCCCTGCGCTCAAAGACCATTCCATCGACCTGGTGCCGGAATACATCGGCAACCTGCTGCTCTATGTCTCGCCGCAGTCCAACGCGACCACCTTGGATGCCGTCGAGCGGGAGCTCGATCAGCGCCTGCCCGATGGCCTGTCGATCCTGACGCCCGCTCCCGCCGCCGACACCGATACGGTCACCGTGACCGGACAGACTGCGAACTCCTGGAATCTGAAAGCGATCGCCGATTTGGCCGCCCATTCGGCCGACGTGCGATTCGGGGCGCCTTCGGCCTTCATGACCCGGCCGGCGGGCCTGCCGGGGCTGCGGCAGAAGTATGGGCTCGACATCAGGCCGGGCAACTTCGTGGCCATCGACGACGGTGGTGGTGCGGTCACGGTGCGCGCGTTGGTCGAGGGAAGGGTGAATGCCGCCAACATCTTCACTACGTCGCCGGCAATACCGCAGAATCATTTGGTCGTCCTCGACGACCCCGAACACAACTTCGTGGCTGGAAACATTGTGCCACTTCTCAATACGCAGAAGCGGTCCGACCGCCTCAAGGTTGTTCTGGACGCGGTCTCGGCGAAGCTGACCACCTCCGGAGTCGCCGGACTCAACGCCGCGGTGTCGGGGAACTCGGGCGTCGATCCTGACGAGGCGGCGCGAAACTGGGTACAGGACAACGGTTTCAACCATCCGATCGGAGGATGACTTGATCATCTTCGACAAGGTCAGCAAGGCCTTCGCCGACGGCACCACCGCGGTGAACCGGCTCAGCCTGAGCGTCCCCAACGGCAAACTGACCGTATTCGTCGGGTCCTCGGGCAGCGGCAAAACCACGGCGCTGCGCATGATCAACCGGATGATCGAGCCCACGTCGGGCAACATCTCGATCGACGGCGTCGATGTCTCCACCCGCGATCCGGTGAAGCTGCGCCTGGGAATCGGATACGTCATACAACACGCCGGACTGATGCCCCATCAACGCGTAATCGACAACGTGGCAACGGTTCCCGTCTTACGGGGACAGTCTCGCCGGGCCGCCCGCAAAGCCGCCTATACGCTGCTCGAACGGGTGGGGCTGGACGCCAAACTCGCGACCCGCTACCCGGCCCAGCTCTCCGGCGGCGAGCAGCAACGGGTCGGCGTGGCACGAGCGCTGGCCGCCGACCCGCCGATCCTGTTGATGGATGAGCCGTTCTCCGCCGTCGATCCGGTGGTTCGCCACGACCTGCAGAACGAAATACTGCGCCTGCAGGCGGAAATGCACAAGACGATCGTCTTCGTCACCCATGACATCGATGAGGCGCTGCGGCTCGGTGAACGGGTGGCGGTGTTCAAGGACGGTTCGTTACAACAGTACGACGAGCCGGGCCGGCTGCTGTCACGGCCCGCCAATGATTTCGTCTCGCGGTTCATCGGCCTGGGTCGCGGCTATCGATGGTTGCAACTCCTCGACGCGGCAGGTCTGCCGTTGCACCACGTCGAACGGATCGCGGCCGAAAAGCTCTCTGAGACTCAGCTTTCCAGCGAGTGGGCGATCGTCGTCGACGATGCCGGTGCACCCCTCGGCTGGATCGACGACGATGGGCTGCGTCGGCACCGCGACAATGTGTCGTTGTCCGAAAGCATGAGTGGGGTCGGATCGCTGTTTCGGCCGCAGGGCAATCTGAGCCAGGCGCTCGATTCCGCGCTGTCGTCGCCCTCGGGTGTGGGCGTCGCCGTCGACGACGGTGGCAAGGTGATCGGCGGTGTACTGGCCGCCGACGTGTTGGCCGCGGTGCAGGCCCAACGGCTGGGCTCGGCGGAAGCTCGAGGGACTTAGCGGATGCACTATCTGCTGACCCATCTCGACGACGCGAGGGCGCTGACCGTCATACATCTGTGGCTGGCGCTGGTGCCGGTGGTCATCGGACTGACGATCGCGTTGCCGCTAGGCATGCTGGTGCAGCGCACACGAATCGCCCGTCGGCTCACGACTGCGGTCGCCAGCGTCGTGTTCACCATTCCATCGCTGGCCCTGTTCGTGGTGTTGCCGATGCTGATCGGGACCCGCATCCTCGACCAGGCCAACGTCATGGTGGCGTTGACGGCCTACACCGCCGCGCTGCTGGTGCGGGCGGTGCTCGAGGCGCTGGACGCGGTGCCCGCACAGGTGCGTGACGCCGCCACGGCGATCGGCTATCCGCCGATCATGCGGATACTGAAAGTCGAACTGCCGCTTTCTATTCCGGTGCTCGTCGCCGGTCTGCGGGTGGTCGTCGTCACCAACATCGCGATGGTTTCGGTCGGTTCGGTGATCGGCATCGGGGGTCTGGGCAGCTGGTTCACCCAGGGATACCAAACCAACAAGAGCGACCAGATCTTGGCCGGCATCATCGCGCTGTTGCTGCTCGCCGTCGTCATCGACGTGCTGATCGTGTTGGCGGGCCGGCTGGCCACACCGTGGGCACACGCCACCCGCAGGACCGGCCGCCGCTCGGTTGTGGCGCCCGTGGTGGGCGGCGCGCGGTGAACTTCATCGAGCGGGCGATCGCTTATGTGCTGACTGCCGACAACTGGACCGGCCCGGTGGGGCTCGCGGCCCGCATCATCGAGCATCTCGAATACACCGCCCTGGCGGTGGGGGCGTCGGCGCTCATCGCGATTCCCGTCGGGCTGATCATCGGGCACACCGGGCGCGGCACCCTGCTGGTGGTCGGCGCCGTCAACGGCTTGCGCTCCCTGCCGACGCTGGGCGTGTTGCTCTTCGGGACGCTGCTGTTCGGGTTGGGGCTGGGTCCGTCGTTGGTGGCGCTGATGCTGCTCGGCGTGCCGGCATTGTTGGCCGGCACCTATGCCGGGATAGCCAATGTCGAGCCGACGGTCGTCGATGCCGCCCGTGCGATGGGTATGACGGAGGCCCAAGTGTTGATGCGGGTCGAAGTGCCGAATGCGTTGCCGTTGATCCTCGGTGGGATACGTAACGCGACGCTGCAAGTGGTCGCCACCGCGACGGTGGCCGCCTACGCCAGCCTTGGAGGTCTGGGCAGATACCTGATCGACGGGATCAAAGAACGTGAGTTTCATCTCGCCCTCGTTGGAGCGCTGATGGTGGCCGTGTTGGCGCTGGTGCTTGATGGTCTGCTGGCGCTGATGGTGTGGATTTCGGTGCCGGGCACCGGGCGGTTGCGGCGAACATACCGGGCACTTCCGCAGCGGTTGGCGGGCACGTCTTACGGTAGATGAGTGAACGCAGCCCCCTCTGATCCGTCTCGCCGCGTGTGGCAGGCGATGCTCACCTGGCGCGCACAGGATGCTCCCCGGATGGAATCGGTGCGAGTTCAGGTGTCCGGCAAGAGAATCAAGGCCAATGGCCGCATCATCGCCGCCGCCACCGAGACCCACCCCGCGTTCGGCGCCTATTACGACCTGCTGACCGATGAGACCGGAGCAACCAAGCGGCTCGGCATGACGGTGACCCTGGCCGAGCGTGAGCGCGTCTTCTCGTTCGCTCGCGATGAAGAGAACATGTGGCTGGTCACCGACCATCAGGGCGAGCATCGCGCGGCATATAACGGTGCGCTCGACGTCGACGTGGAGTTCAGCCCGTTCTTCAATGCGCTGCCCATCCGGCGGCTCGGGCTGTACGAGCGAGCCGCCTCGGTCACGCTGCCGGTGGTCTATGTGAACGTGCCGGACATGTCCATCACCGCGGGCACCGTGAGCTACAGCAGCACAGGCAGTCTGGACGAGATCAAGTTGCGCTCGCCGATCTCCGACACCACGGTGAGCGTCGACGACGAGGGATTCATCGCCGACTATCCAGGCTTGGCAGAGCGGATCTGATCACCCCACCGGCCCGGCCCGCGGCAGCCAGTTCCTGACGCCAATTCTCCGCCCCGACGATGACGTGGAAGATGTCGGAGCGCGGGAAGCTGTCATAACGTGTTCGCGCGGCATGGCCTGCCTCGATGAGGTCGGCGGCCGAGTTATGGGCCGCCAGCGATTCGCGGGCGCGCTTCAGCAGCTCGATGGCGCGATCGGCCGTCGGCACCAGTTGGTCGGAGTTGCCTTCGCACATCGCCCGGACCAGGTCCGGGGCGGTGGCCGCCACGCGAGTGCCGTCGCGGAATGACCCGGCGGCCAATGCGAATGCCAACGGGACGTCTCCGGCCACGACGGCCAGCGCCTCGGCGAGCAGGTGGGGCAGATGCGAAATGGCCGCCGCGGCGGCATCATGTTCGTCGGACCTGGCCGGCACCACCACCGCGCCGCAGTCCAGCGCCAACGTCATCACCGTCGACCAGACCGAGGGATCGACATGATCGTCGACGCTGACCACCCACGGGGCCCCGGTGAACAATCCGGCGTAGCCCGCGGTCCATCCCGAGTGCGCGGTGCCCGCCATCGGGTGGCCCCCGACGAACCGTTCCAGCAGACCGGCCGCCACGACCTGATCGAGCACCGCTTGCTTGACGCTGGTGACGTCGGTCAACGGACACGCCGGAGCCGTCTCTTTGATGCGGGCGAGCATGCCCGCCATCGCCGGCATCGGCACGGCCAGCACGATCAACGCCCCGGAGTCGGCGGCGCGAGACAGGGTCGCGGACAGATCGGTGTCGGCGTCGAAGCCGTCGGCGGTCGCGGCATGCGCGCCCTCGACCGAACGGTTGTAGCCGAACACTTCACGGCCGGCCGCCGTTGCGGCCCGCATTATCGAGCCACCGACCAGCCCCAGCCCGAGCACACACACCGGTGTCTTAGAAGGAGGGCCTGCCACATTCCAAGGTTGGCACATCCGGCCGGCAACGGCGCCGCCAGACCCCGCGGCGACCAGGCGCCATCTGGTCAGGGGCCTGGTCAGGGACTACCGTAAGCGCCCATGGGAGCACAACGGGCCTCCGCCCAGCGCCTGTCCGCCGACACTCCGGACGGTTTCGGTGTTGCGGTGGTGCGTGAAGAGGGGCAGTGGCGCTGCGCTCCGATGGCCCGTAAGTCGCTGTCGAGCCTGTCGGCCGCGGAGACGGAGCTGCGCGAATTGCGCAGTTCCGGGGCGGTCTTCGGCCTACTGGACGTGGACGACGAATTCTTCGTCATCGTGCGGCCGGCTCCGTCGGGGACGCGGTTGTTGCTCTCCGATGCCACCGCCGCGCTGGACTACGACATCGCCGCGGAAGTGCTCGACAAGTTGGACGCCGACATAGATCCGGAGGATCTCGAGGACTCGGATCCCTTCGAAGAGGGCGACCTGGGGCTGTTATCCGACGTCGGGTTGCCCGAGGCCGTGCTGGGGGTCATCCTCGACGAGGCCGATCTGTACGCCGACGAGCAGTTGGGCCGCATCGCACGCGAGATGGGCTTCGCCGATCAGTTGTCCGCGGTGATCGACCGCCTCGGTCGGTGATCGCAAGCGCGGCGGAGCCGGGCGCGGCGGGTCGCCGCCATCAGGACCGGTCGGTGATCGCAAGCGCGGCGGAGCCGGGCGCGGCTATTGGGCTCCGTCGGTGATCAGTGACGAGGACCTGATCCGCTCCGCACTATCGGTTGCCGCGACGGCGGGTCCCCGCGACGTGCCCATCGGCGCGGTGGTGATCGCACGGGACGGAACCGAACTGGCCCGTGCGGTCAATGCCCGCGAGGCGTGGGGAGACCCGACGGCGCACGCCGAGATCCTGGCGCTGCGCGCGGCGGCCGAGGTGCTCGGTGACGGGTGGCGGCTGGAAGGCACGACGCTGGCGGTCACCGTCGAACCGTGCACCATGTGCGCGGGCGCGCTGGTGCTGTCGCGGGTCGCCCGGCTGGTATTCGGCGCCTGGGAGCCCAAGACCGGAGCGGTCGGGTCGTTGTGGGACGTGGTCCGCGATCGGCGGCTCAACCATCGCCCGGAAGTGCGCGGTGGTGTGCTGGCGCAGGAGTGCGCTGCGCCACTGGAGGCCTTCTTCGCCCGCCAGCGATTGGGGTGACGGGCATCCGGTTGGGTAAGCTCCTCGGCGGTGGCGTGTCCGAGCGGCCTAAGGAGCACGCCTCGAAAGCGTGTGACGGCTAAAACCGTCCGAGGGTTCAAATCCCTCCGCCACCGCCAAAACTACCGGCGAGAAATCGCAGGTAGGAGTATGTTTAGCAGTTTGCTACGGTTGCACTCGTGCGCCTGCTGGCCACATTTTGGCCACAACCTTGGGTGAATACCGGTCGTCCAAAGTCGTGGCGACCGCATCGAGATCGTCGTCAAACAAGTCGCTGTAGGTATCGAGCGTGACCTTCGCGCTCTGGTGGCCTAGCATCCGCTGCAGCGCCAAAACGTTGACCCCGGCTGACACCGCCAGGCTGGCGCAGCTGTGCCGCAAATCATGCGGCGTAATCTTCTGGACTCCGGCTCTGGCCACGGCCGCGGCGAACCAACCGCCGGACGACTTGGGCCGCGGAAGGTATTGGCCGTCCTGCGCGGAGAACACCAACTCGTCGGTACCCTTCCCCCGGCACTGCACGGACAACTCCTCGAGGACGAAGGCGGGCACCGGAACCGAGCGTTCCTTACGGCCTTTGGTCGGTCCCACGGCATGGGTGACACCAAGTTGCACGGCATTCTCCGATACCGAGATTCGCCGTCGCAGAAACTCGATGTCCTTTACCCGCAAGGCCGCCGCTTCTCCCCACCGGATGCCGGTGTACGCCAGCACCAAGACGAGTACGCGGTGCTGTCCGGCTTCATCGGCAAGTCGGTGAACATCAGCGCCGTTCAAGTAGACGCGGCGTTTGGCAGTCTTGCGCGGAAGGTTGTCGACACCCTTAGCTGGATTCGCCGACAGCCGTTTGGCTTTCACGGCGTCGGACAATATGCCGGACAGCACACCATGGGCCCGCAGCACGGTTGTGGTGCCGGCCCCTCTGGCGCGCATGCTACTGATCCACGCCTCGACCCCGAGGAGATCGACGTCGGTGACCGCGACTGCGCCCCACCGCGGGGCGACGTGTACGCGCCAAGCCGATTCGAGCATCCGATAATGAGATGGCGCGCATGCCTGTCGTTTCCGAGCGAGCCAGTCGGTAGCGAGTGCTCCGATGGTGGCCCGTCCGAGGGACGGGGCGATGTACTCGCCTCGAACCTTGGTCACCTCGACCGTGGCCGCGAATAGTTCGGCATCGCGTTTGGTGCGGAATCCCCGCTTTTGGGTCGATCGACGGTCGGGGGTGCGGTAACGGACACGGTAAAGCATTGTGCCGCTGGTAGTTTGGTAACGTTCAATGGTTGCCATGGTGGATTACCTGTTCTAGCTCGGCCTTTAGTCGACGTGAAATCTGCCCTCGTCGTTGGGCATTGGCCTGTGGCCCGGCGCGCTTATCACGTTCGCCCGTGAAAGGTTGTTCCCAAAGCGCTGCCATTGCGGCTGCGCCTAACGCCTGATCTACGCCCAGGTTCTTGCACATGCGCACGTCGGATTCCCTGAAGTCCTCCAGCACGCTCAGCCGAAGTTCGGGGCTTATGGCACGTAGTAATGGTGGCCAGCTTGCGGTAACGGCCGCATCGTTAATTACCTTGTTCGCCGTCTTGAGCAGCGACGAGGACATGGGTATGGGTAACGTGAAGCTCTCACCGGTGAGCGCACGCCGTAACTGCGATTTCTTGAGGCTGAACTCAGAAGTTATTTGAACCTCGCCCCTACCGGTTACTAGCTCGGCCAGTGATACTGGTCGCCCGATTAGGTCCCCGAGCGCTGCGACGGCGGCGACGTACATCGGCAAGCTCGGTGCCGTTCGTCCTGCTTCGAAGTCACCTACGCGACCCGATGTCCAGCGCAGCCCGTATCGCTGCGCCGCGCTCGCTAACTCTTCCAACGTGACTCCCGCATCGATTCGCAATTCCCTGGCACCGGTGCCCATCACTTTTCCTAGCGAGTCAGCCACGGACTCACCTTACTTTAGGCCGTGTGAACCCACTAGGAAACCAGCGACTTGACGAAATGGTTTCCGGTGGGTAGACATGACCTCGCGTCGCTGGAAACCTAGCGACTTGATGGCGAGAGGGGCATCGAGATGCCTGCAGAAGATCCGACCGATGGCGACTTGGCCCGGTTGGCCAGTGATACGGGCATCGACGTGACGGTGCTGCCCGCGGTAGCCACGGCGCGGGAACTAGCTCCTTTGTTGGGCACTACTGAGGCCTCACTCGCCCAGGATCGGTACCACCGCAGCGGCATTCCCTACATCAAAATCGGGCGCCGAGTGCGGTACCTGCGGACCGACGTGGCCCGCTACCTTGCTGCACACCGCACCGAGAGCCTGCAGGAGGTGGGCAAGGGTGAACCAGCAGCCAAGTGAACTGCCGGGTGGGGATCAGCCGGCGTCGATGACGATCGACATGGAACCTGTTGATCTTGAACCAGATTTGGTCGTCGAAGACCCTGACGTTTGGGACGGCCCCCCGGTCGACGGCGCGGAGCTGCTGGCCGACATTGAGTCCTTCGCCGGCCGGTTTCTGGTGCTGCCGACGCCGCACCACCTTTTGGTGCTGTGCCTCTGGATCGCCCACACGTGGTCTGTGAACGCGTTCTACACCACACCGAGGCTCGTGTTCAGTTCACCTGAACCTGGATCCGGAAAGACCAGGGTGTTGGAGATCCTTCAGCTCTTGTGCTGCAACGCAAAGCTCACGTTGAGCACGAGCCCGGCCGCTCTATATCGACGCATTCAGGCACAAGAGGTGCCGCCGACAATTTTGCAAGACGAATGCGATGCTGTTTTCGGCAATACCCGCAATACGCAAGCCGAGGACCTCCGGGCGCTGTTCAATTCGGGGTATAAGCGCGGCGCCACCGTGGACCGCTGTGGTCGCGAATCCCAGAACATCGCGGTAACAGAGTTTCCGGTTTTTGCACCCGTTGCGCTGGCCGGGCTGATCGGCGGATCCGTCGCCAAGCACATGCGCACCGTCCTTGATCGCGCCGTGGTATTCCACATGCAGCGGAGGGCTCCGGGCGAGCATGTCGATGACTTCCGCATCCGTGATGCCGAGGAGGCGGCGGCGCCGTTGCGAAAACGCCTGCGGGCCTGGGCGAGTGATCATCTCGAAGAATTGGGCGCGATGCGCCCAGATATCCCCGATGGCGTCCGGGATCGGCGTGCAGAGTGCTGGGAGACTCTCTTGGCGATAGCCGATGCCGCCGGCGGAGATTGGCCGGGACGTGCTCGCGAGGCTTGCCGGCACTTCGAGCTCGAGACCGATCTCGACGACGACCGCGTTTCCCTTGGCATCCGGCTGCTTCGTGACATTCGGGAAAAATTCGGTGACAACGACCGGATGCACTCCGCCACCATCGTTCGAGCGTTGACCTCGGATACGAGTTCGGAGTGGGCAGACCTGCCCGGCAAGCCGCTGGACAAACTCCGCCTAGCCAAAGAGTTGAAGAGATACGGGGTGGAATCCCACGACGTCCGCATCGGGGATTCCGTCCTCAAGGGGTACACCGTCGAAGGCGACACTGGTCTTGGGCAGGCATGGACGCGGTGGCTTCCAGCGCACGAGGGGCGCTACGTAGGCAACAACAGCGACACTGCAGATCGGGGTGTAGCGGAAGGTAGCGCCCCGACGGGTCAGCGCTACGTCGCCGCTACACCTGGAAAGTCCGCTGACCAGGAATCATCAGACACTGTCGCGGATGTCGCGGATGTAGCGGCTACCCACGAACATTCGCGTCGCGAGGTAGCACAGCATGTCGGCACTGAACTGGCCCGGTCGACCGCCGGATCCGAGACCAGCGACGAGCGGTTCGCCCGACCCGGCGAAAAGCTCAAGCGCGAGATCGCCGGAGACCGGAAAGATCAGGCCGGTGCAGACCGATCCGGCGAACAGGAAGGCAACGTCTGTCCGAACTGTGGGTCCAAGCTGGGTTCGTCGACGGGCAAATGCGTCGAATGCATTATCAGGCGCGCCAGCGCAGTTTCACCACCACTGGTCGGGTCAGGCGCTGCTCCGGGTGCGGTCTTACCGGAAGTCGGCGGATGAGCATTGCCGTTGTTCGCAGGCCTTCTCATGGGGATGTTTCAGAAGCCGAAAACATCACCTTCTCACTGGAACACCTGCGAGACCTCCGTGACTTCGGGGCGTCGATCTCCGACGATCCACTTCTCAGTGGCTGCGGCCGCAAGATCAGGCTTGGCGCCGGATCAGCCAGTGGGAGTCGCGAGCGAACCGTACACTGCCGTCGCAAATGGCTATGCCCGACATGTGGTTACGCGGCCGCGTGCGCTGAGTCGGCCAAGCTCGGGAAAAGGCTGATCGGATGGACGTCTCAAGGCCATGACGCGGCGTTGCTGACTCTCACCCAGCGCCACGACGCCGACGCTGGTCTCGCGGGCCTTTGGGACCGGCTAGAGGATGCATGGACCGCAGTTGCGCGGGGGCCGGCGTGGCGTAGCAACCGGGACGTCTTCGGCGCCCGCGGGTATGTGCGGATCGCCGAGGTCGTACACCACCCAGTTACCGGTTGGAACGCCCACCTTCATGTCCTCCTGCTCCTCGATGGCGCGCTCGCGGAACCCGACCTTGAAGATCTGAAGGCCTCGGTTGCCGGCAGGTTCGTGCGCAGAATTTGCAGCCGAGGGGGCAGCGCACACATGAATGGCCAAAATTTGAAAGCCCTGGAACTGGATACCGAAAAACGACTCGCCTCCTATTGCTTGAAGGGCACAAAGCCGATTTGGTCAGAAGGCGGGTCCCGGAGTCCAATGGCGATCTTGTCGGATTTCAGCACCACTGGGCAAGAGCCAGAACTTTGGTCGGAATTCACCGCAGCGGTAACTAATTCTCGCCGGATGCAATTGGTTACCTCGAAAGCAATCGACGCCATATGTCGACGCGAAATAGCGGAATGTACTATTACTTGATATATGGGAATTGATTAGAACGAGATCCAGGTTGCAGGCACCTACCTGTCGCCGGACGACCTCTATACGGCAGTGACATTCACCGACCAGCGCCTTTTGGACAGCACTCGTTTGCTGTGCAACCCCCAGGAGTACCGCGATTTCTATCGCTGGGACATCAACACCACGGGTTGGGCGTTCAAGGACTCAGTCGTTGCTGGCGAGCGTATCGTCCAGTTCGGTGAGTTCCAGATCGGCAAATCGATCATCATCCCGCCAGGAACCACGTACCTGACTCCGGACCCGTCCTTCTTGGGCGTCTTCCCGGTCATGTACAGCCTGGACGTCGAGGAGAACAATCTCGTCGAGCAGTTCCATAAGGGCTGGACTCTGGATGAATTAGTTGGTATGGCGATTTTGAATCCGAGAGGTATCGTGATTCTCCGTAAATCGTGACGCTCAACCCAGCTGATTTATCTGGATTCAACAGTTAGGACGAGTTAAGCCCCGACTAGAAATAGCGGGGCTTTCTCGTGGCTTGACCACTTTCAGCCTGTGCAGTAAAGTGGTGTCATGAGTGAACTCAACCAGTATGACGGTGAAATTAGACGCCTCTATCTGGGAGACAAAATGACGGATGAAGAGGTAGCTCAGGCCCTTCCAGTAAGCGTCACAGCGAAGGCTATTTCCAGTTATCGCCACCGGTACGGAATTAAGGGCCACAGGCGTGGTCCTCGCTCTTCTCTTGACGTCCACAAAGACGAAATTATAAAGCGGTATGCAGCTGGCGAAACTGATCAACAAATCGCCCAGGACTACGGGGCCTCGCAAGAAGCTGTGCGGAAAGCGCGTATGCGATGGGGAGTTGCTACGACGAGAAAAAAGGCGAGCGGTCGCTTCTCCATGGACGTGAGGTTCGAGCGAGTCAAGGATCAACTCCCCGACGCTTGGGAACGCAGTAAGCGCTGGCACACACGTCAGCAACGCATGATGGGTTCGGCGGCCAGGGTGGCCCAAGAATTTGGTGTAGGAATGTCCACCGCCCAGAAATGGCTGGCCCAACTCGGGCTCACAGAGTCCCGTAGTGTTCATGGAGCCGATGCTCGCGATCGCGCCATAGAGTTATTCGACAGTGGGCTATCAGTGCCTGCGGTGGCGCGCACAATGAGCTGCCCAGAAGAAACCGTGCGCTCCTGGATCGCTCGTGAGCGAGACTTATCTAATCCTGGTGCTCGCCGTTCATATGAAGAACAAATGGCCTTCAGGAGGGCGGTGAGCGCTGGTAAGGCATCCGCCGTAGCCGGTGCTGGCCGCTACAACTACAACGGCACCCGATTGGACTCCACAGCGGAAGTCAGGTTCGTCACAAACTGCGATCGACTTGGTATTGCTTGGCAGGTGTGGGACCGGGCCGCGATGGGGGTGTGCGAGGTCGATATCGACGACGGTGAAATCGTGCGATACGCCCCAGACTTTTTGGTCGATGAGATCCCTGTGGAGGTCAAGGGGATCTATGACGTTACCGCCTCCGTCAAGGTAAGTGCTTGGCGTAGACAGCGCGGTGACCTAGCTATGGTTATGAAGCGGGAACTCTTGGACTTAGAAGAGGCCAGATCAGCCGCAGACGCCCTCGCCACCCTCCGCGCGGCATGCTACTTGGATCCTCCGACCGATCCGGCGTACTGGGACTAATCAGCGCCGCACCCGAAAGGGTCTGATAGCCGAGCGTCGCGACGAACACCTCCACAAATACCGGCGTTCATCACCGGTGACCGGGCAGGCCTAGGCTTTCGATACCCACTATGCCGGTACCCCGGTTAGTATTGGTCACCGCCACCATGAGTCTCGCCCCTCCGCTTGAGATCTTCGGGCGAGGCTCGTTACGAATTGACAAGTCTTCCAGAGCTTTTCCCGACTTTCGGGTGGCCACTCCGTTAGCGGCGGGAGGGTCTGGATGGCGTCGAGCAGCTTCTCGCGCTCCTCATCGTCGTCGGCGTTCTCGGCGGTGAGGTACGGGCAGGTTTGGATCGCAGCATTGCCTTGGTGGACGCGGCGCCATCGCATCGCTGTTCGCCCAGTACCTTGTGCCGAGGCGATCCACGGCGGGTCGCTTGCGGTGTCGTTGTAACGGCGTACCGTCCTTTGCGCCATGACCGTCGATTGGGCCAACCTAGGTCAACTCCAATTCGATCGGACCGTCGAAGCTTTGGTGCGCCACCGGTTCGGGGATCGGGCGCGCGCGATCAACGGTAGTGGCGGTGATGACGGCATGGACATCGAAGTCAGATTTCATGACGGCCGTCTCCGGATTCTTCAGTTGAAGTACTCCCCCGAGGGGTTTTCATCGGTGTGGGGTAGACGCCGCGCCGGTATCCGGGACTCGTTTCAGACTGCGAAAAGGCACTCGCCAGAGGAGGCGACGTTGGTGGTGCCGTGTCTGTGCAGGAATTCAGAGCACGAATATGTCCAACAACTGAATGGTGGCCAGGTGCCACCAAGAATCACGGTTATCGATCGCGATGACCTGGATGCCTGGATGGCGGATGCTCCAGCTATTGAGGCCTACGTTCACCGGAACGCGACAACCGAACTCCGGGAGATGGCCCGCGATTTCAACCAAGAGCAAGCAGCTCTTCTTGGCGGTATTTCGGATGTCACGGCCCGGGTCCGCAACCTCGGCAGCCTCGTTGCCGCGGCCGACCTGGACTGGGCGGTCGACTTCGCACAGCGCGACGACACCACCGAGCTTGTCATTCGGCCCAGGGACTCCGACGCTCCGCGGCGCAGCCCGATTGGCTTCACGGTCGAAATCGGTGAGTTGAGCGATGAGCACGCTGAATTGCAGCGACAGCTACAGCGTGACGTCGGCTATGCAACATCCCAGGGGATACGGATTCCTCGAGAGGTCGTAAGGTCTGTGCGCTTCGATGGGCCAGAATTCATCGCCGGTGACTACCCGCCCGGCGCCGTCGAGATCAGTTCGGGCCCCAGCGGGCCCGGCGTCGGACAGCTCCTTGAACTCCGTGCGTTGGACGAAGGCACCGTGATCGCCAGTTATGAAGGACAGATCACCCACGCGGCGGCGGGCCCGATCGGTGGATCCATCGAAGCCATGTTCTGCGATAGTCACCTGCAGGTGAGGCTTCGGGTACCGCACGATGTCGAATCGGTCACTGATACGCAGGAACGCCCTGGATCCGGGATTGACCTCGAACTCGACTATGGTGCTGTGCCGCCGTCGGTTGTTGAGCGGGCCCTGTCAACTCGCCGTATGCTGCGCTATGCCCCTCGCCTCGAAGCCCGCATCAACGGCGACCTCCTCGTAGCGATGCGCTTATCTGATGTCTCCGATTCCGCTCAGGACTACGAAGCCGACCTGCTGGCGATCGAGCAGTTCGCGTACGACCTCGATGTCGTTCAGCGCCACACCGGCCAATTCTTCGACATCCCGGAATACATGCACCCCGGTGATCGGGTGAATATCCGAGTCGCACGTCTATTAATTGAAGGCCATATTGTCGCTTCACCTCGCGCACCGCGATTCACTATGCGGATGACCGGCAACGACACTCCCGAAGTGCGGGCTGCATTGCGGGGACCACAATCGATTGTGTGGCCCGGAGGACCGCACGCCGTGACCATCGGCGGTCGCGAGCTGATGATCGGTGACGTGTATGCGGTCCATCCCGCAGCCACCCCGGTCAATGCCGATGAAGCGATCGATGCCCTTGATGCCGGTGAGGCGCACGGCTTTGAAGTTCACTTCCGCCCCGGCGACGAGCCCTACTTCTATTTGACCCTTGCCGATGCCCCTGCCAGCGAAGTGATGCGTCGTTCGCTTGCGCAGTGGTCGTTGTGTGGCGTGGATCAACCGGGTGTTCCCGATGGCAATTGGCGCCCCCAGGCGGGGTAGTGCTGTAACTCCCGGACCTCTGATGCGACCTCGTCGTGTGCCTGCTATGCGTTGCCTAGGTGGGGGACCGGAGGCCACTTCAACGTAGTACCAGCCCCAATTGTCCGTTGCCGACCTGGTTAAACTGCGGTGAGCAGCCGGACAAGGGGGACGTGATGAACGGGAGACTGCCGGAACGAGACTGGCAGCTCGTGCACCATGACGGCGATGTGTTCTTCCTGTACAACACGAGCGAGTCTGAGGTGAGCCTCATCGAGATCGCCGCGGTCGATGCGCAACTCGACGCCGGTGGAAATGACTACGTGCGCCGGCAGAAGTCGGTTGACCCGGGTGGCTACATCGAGCTATGGCTTCGGCCCGTTTGGCGGGGCCCGAATCAGCCGCACCTGCTGGTGACATGGACCAGCGGAGACGTCCGCCGAGAGAAGACGATCATGCTCGAGGGCTTTTGAGCCAACTAGCTGGGTCAGCGTATGTGCTAATGGTCAAATCTATTCCCCGATCGGTACGAACCGGACGACGAGACCGTCGAGATGGTCATCAAGACCATCGCAATCGCGGGCGCCGCTGTCGGCGCGATGCGTCGTCTCGAAACAGACCAGATATGCGACATGCGACAACCGGCCTGTAGGTCAAGCGATTTCCCCGGTCGGCGTGTTTCAGAAGTTGGTCCCAGAAATAGCCTGCCACATCCGCAGTGTCCGAGCATTTACGTAGTCAGGCGCGATTGATAACCGGATCAGTCAGCCTTAGCACCTTCAGGGTCCGGAACACCGTGCTTCGGCTGACGCCAAAGAGAGTCGTCAACTCACTGACTGGCTCTCCCTGCTGATAGAGGCGCAGCAGTCTTTTCTGTTGGGCCACATCAAGTTTCATCGGTTTTGTCGCAGGCAACCCTCGAGTGATCCGGGCCTCCCGGGAAGCGGCTCGGCGCTCTTTGCCCAGTTCCAGTTCCAGCTCCGCGATCGTTGCCATGATGCTGGTGACAGCGCGCCCCGTCGGGGTGCTGGTGTCCACTCCTTCCCGCAGGGACCGGACATGAACGCCACGCGTGGTCAGCTCATGAAGGGCCGTCGCGACTTCCCGGACGGACCGCCCGAGCCGATCTACGGCGACGACGATGAGTTGATCGCCTTCACGAAGCCAACCCATGCAGTCCGCCCAACCCGGACGGTCACTACCACCGCGGCCAGAGGCGGTGTCGGTGAAGATCCGGTCTGGGGTGATGCCTGCGGCGCCGAGGGCGTCGTGCTGCTGGTCGATGGACTGCTGGCCGGTGGACACCCGGAAGTACGCGGCGGTGCTCATGCTCATATGGAACCGTTGCGGTCCGATAATTCATCCGGTGTCAGATCCGGGAAAAGGCGGACTCTCGTGTGACACCAGAAACCCGGACTCCCCGACCTCGCAGCTTCTGATGCCTGCGACCCGGTGCGGGGAGGTCCGGAATCTTTAGTTCTGAGACCGCATCACAGCATCGCGTCGGCCCACGTGATATGCCCCTCGAAGCCAAGAGATCTTGTGTGATAGCGGGTAGCGGTCGCAGGTGCAGATACGCGGCGCCCTGCGCCCGCGCCAACTGGCGTGTAGTCGCAGCAGTCAGATGTCGCGGCAAGACTAGATCGTAGTCCGTCGGCGACCCGCTAATCGGTCCTTTGCGGCCTGGGCTTCGGTCATGTGAGCCTCGATCCCGCGATGGAGAATTGTTTACACCAGAACACGTGTCGCGGGAAGGCCCCACGCCAGCACTGTCCGTCGCAGACCAGATTGTCGACGGCGGCGCGCATCAACGGTATAGCGCAGTCGAGATCTCCCCGAGCCCACAGTTAGTTGGCGGGCGAACGAAGAGGCAAACAAGTTCCTGCGCTCTGCACGACGCTAGTGCTTGTCGTCCGGCACCCCGGCATCGTCGCCGGCCCCCATCTCATCGAATTGGCCAACAACGAAAAGCACTGGTGCGATCATGACTGCACGAAGCTGTTGACAACCCGTGTCGGTCAGGGAGGTCCCACCGTGCGACGGTGGTGACGACCGCAACTTTGACGCTGGCCGACCGCAGTGATAGGAGGCCATAACGGTGCACTGGGAACGCGTAGCGTCGGGACGCTTCTCGCGTCCCCTAGAGCTAGAGCAGGAGAGCCCACGATGAGTGATCGTTACGACGTCATCGTAATCGGTGGCGGCCCAATGGGTTTGGCGTCAGCGTATTATTGCGCCAAGGCGGGAAAATCGGTGCTGCTGTTGGAGCAGTTTAACTTTTTCAACCAATCCGGGAGTTCGAACGACCTCGTGCGAATGTTTCGCACCGCCTACACAGAAGACTTTATGGCCACCCTGGCGTTTCAGTCCATCGACACTTGGCGCGAGTTGGAAGCTGACGCCGGCCAAGCACTCATATGGATGACCGGGCTGCTGAACTTCGGAGACCCTGACTATCCGGCCGGCCCGGAGGGCAATCTGATGGGGCCGATCGACAACATGGAGCGGCTGGGCCTGCCGTACGAAGTCTTAAAAGTCGACCAGATCATGCGGCGCTATCCGTTGCGCAACCTGCCGAGCAACTTCGTTGGTATCTTCGCGCCCACCAATGGTTGTATCAACGTGCCGTTGCTGTTGCGGAGCCTGCACCGACTGTCCCAGTCGTACGGTGCGACACTGTTGGCGCACGCTCAAGCCACAAACCTCGACATCAGTGAAAGCGGTGTCAGCGTGACCTTCACCGCAGGAGACATACAGACCGTCGAGGCATCCAAATGCATAGTCACCTGCGGCGCCTACACCAACGACGTCCTCAACAGTGTCGGGCTGCACATCGATATGCGAATCTGGGAAATGGTGTATGGATATTATGCCGCCGACGCCGGCCCCGGGGGGACGCTGTTTCCTAGCATATGGTTTCAGTTCCTCGCCTCCGCCGGCAATGATCCGGCCAAGTCGAATTTGTTCTACGGCTTTCCTACAGTCTCGTGGGGCCCGCCAAACCTGGTGCGCATCGCGGTCGACAATGCGGTCAACGTCATCAAAAATCCCGCCGAACGCAAGATCGTTCCTGCGGCCAACGACCTGCAAATTACCGCCGATTTCGTTGCCCAGCACTGCGTGGGTGTCGACGCGCGGCCGAACTATACGGGCACCTGTCTGCACGCGGACCTCACCGACAACATGTATGTGCTAGATTTTTTGCCACCCACGGTGGGAACAGGACATCAGAACGTCGCTGTGTTCACAGCCGGCTGGGGCATGAAGATGATACCGCTGATCGGCAAGATACTTTCCGAACTCGTCATTGACGGGTCCACCCCCTACGACATATCCCATTTCAGGATCACCAGGGACGGTGTGCTGTCGTGAGGCCGCGCACGCCAAAGCAATACGTCAGGGCAATCGGGCGACAGAGGTCGTGAGCGCGGGTTAATGCAATTATCGTGGAGGTGTGCCAAACCCGGAGTTGCTGAGGGAAATCGCGGCGGCCCCACAGGATGATCAGTTGCGTTGGAGAGCCGCGACCGAGTATGAGCGGGAAGGACAGCCCGCGCGGGCGCGGTTTATTCGGACTCAGCTGGCGATCGCGCGGTTGCCTTTGGGCATTGATGACCCGGAATGGTTTGTGCTGACTCGGGAGAGCAGACGGCTGCTGCAGGAAAACGAGCGGCACTGGCTGGCGGCGGATGAGCTTGTTGCGCCTCAGTCCGGACGGTATCGATTCGACCGGGGATTCGTGGAACTCGTGGAGATGGGTGTTCCGGAGATCCTGGACCAGGGGCTAAGGCAGGTAGTCGCGCTGGCACCAATCCAACACGTGGATGTGTTGCCGCCCCGGGGGAGTGGCGATCCAGCTGATCTGTTTGCCTCATTGGAGGAGCAGGCGGGGGGGCGGTTGATTTCGCTTGGATTGGCGCGCTTGGACTTGGGCGATGCCGAGATCGATTTGCTGACGGAGCGGAGGTGGGCCTCACTGCGCTGGCTGTCGCTGGCGGCTAATCGTTTGACGCAGCGAGGAGTAGCCACGATCGCCGAGAGGTGGAGAGACCAACTGCCCGCGCTTGAACATGTGGATTTGTTGGGAAATGAGTTCGACCCGGCGAATCAGGTGGAGTACGACCAGGATGTGGTGCTGCGCGTGCGGGATGAAGCCGTGGTTGCAATGGAAGATGAGCTCAGGTCACCGGTTCCATGGCTGCGGCCGATGCTAGAGGGCGGGCGAATACGTCCCATTGACCGGCTGGAGTTTGGGCGGCCGCAACATGTTCCAGCCATCCGCGGATAGGAAAGTCAGGTGCAACGGTCGCGAGTGGATTGGTGCACGGCAGCCGCTTCGTCGTTCGTCATGGGGTCAATGCGGTGTGTGCGTCCATCGTGGAGAAACTCGGCATGCTGGGGTGTCATGCCGGGAAGAGCCTTCAGTTGGGCCAGCGTGGCGCCGTTGCGGTTGTAGTTCGGCTGGTTATCGAAATACCCGTTGGCTAAGGCGGTGGTCATGGTGGCTACTGCTGCGCCGCGGTTAACTTGCCCCTGCTCGCTGAGCGACGCCACGTAGCCAAATAGTTCGGAATCGCTGTTTTTGAAGACGGAATCCGCGTAGGGGTGCGCGAGGAACGCGGCGCCGAGGACTCGCAGTTTCCCGTCGTCGGATCGAAGGCCGACCTCCATCTTGTTTTTCAGGATGAGGTGGTTGCGGTTTAGGAAAGCGACGGAAAGGATGGCGTCAAGCCTGGTGGCCCACGAGTTGTCTTCGCCGGTCAGCACACAGCCAGGTGCGTGTTGGCAGGACCTTCGAAAGCCGGTTTCTTGACCGAGAGCCAGAATAGCTTGAGCGTAGAACCCCTGGCTGATACCCGGAAGTTGCTGGTATCTACTGTTAACGTGACGACCGGTGCCCTGCGGACGGAAGTCGACGCCGACGTTATTACCGCGAACGAACACTCTAGACACGTGGTGAAACTCCGCGAATTCCAACAGGGGCGAGCTTGGGAAAACGGCGTAGGTAACGCTGGTAAGGCGGTCCTTGCGTTCGCGCCAGAGCGGGGTTTGGGCAAGGGCGTCGTTGCGGCGGCTGGAGACAAAGGCGGGATTGAGATCTTTGTCGCTCACCCAGAGAACCTCGTTTTTGTTGGCGAGCGCGCGCTCAACGCACCATGCGGCGGTGGGACCGCCCCCGATGACGGCAACACGCTCCCCGGGTTGAGCGATTCTGGCGGTTTTACCGAGGTAAGACTCTCCGGTTTCGAGGAGCCGAGACTTCGGGTTGGGATAAGGCCAAAGGGCAGCGTCGACCTGGTTTCGACACAGGCGTCGTGAGGGCCCGGGCCCCCCGCAAATATCGAGATGTGCGGCATGGACCTGATGAGTGCTGCCGTTGTCTTCCCATGTCACGTCGAAGCCATGGACTGGATGACACTTGATGGATGTGACGAGTCCCGGGCTATAGAGAAAAGGGTGCTGGCTATAGAGCCAGGTCCATTGGTCGTCGATGCGCGTGGAGAAATCGGTGCTGTGGACGAACTGGTTTTGGCGGACCGACTGGAGTTGGCGCTGGAACGAAGGCGTGGCGAGGATGCCGGGCCACTGGCCCATAAACAGCGGCTCGTACTCGCCCCAGGGTTCCGGTTCGCCGATGAAGAGGACTCTGTATCCGCCGAAGGTGTCGCTGCCGGTCCCGAGGAGGGTGGTGTAGTTGACCGCCGCGGTCACACCGCAGCCGATGATGACGTAGTAAGTCTCGTTAGGGTTTGGCCGGTCTAGGTTTAATGAACGCATGGACGGTACCGCACCTTCCGCAGCCGTAAACGCAGACCTTTTGTCGCTGGTTTTAATTGGAACATCAAAAACGATAATCTAGGGAAATTTGACGCCGTGGCCCTCGCACGCTGGAGTTATAGGCGCGGCACCGGCACTGACGTACAGCCTTCGCCGACGGCCGTCGGGTGACGCCCGACCGGCAGAAGTGCTCGCGAGGCGAGGCCAAAACCACCGCCGCGCCAGCCTCACTGCGGAACGTGACTGAGGGAAAGTGGGCTCGACGAGTCTTCGATACTGGTCTACCTGAACTTGCGGTCGTACTGTCCGATTAATGTTCAAGCTGACTTGCAGGCCATCGCGGTGTAAGACTGCCTGCAAACGGCGCCAGCGATCGTCGTTTCTCGATACGAAACTGCGCTATTGCTGATTCGGTCATGCGAGCTAGATTTAGGGCGTCGGCTTTTACTTGGGCATCCATATGAGGAGACCAGCATGCCCGAAAAATTTTTTGCAACTACCGCGGAGTTCAAAGAGGTAACGCCCCCCGTCACCCCCGAATTCCTATTCGACGAGGAACGGCTCGAACGGCTCCGAAGAAACCAGCACCGCTCGAAGACCATCTGTGTGATCGGCGGCGGTATCGCGGGACTTACCGCGGCCTACGAGCTGCTCGATCCAGCGAATGGAAACGTGGTCCACAAAGTCGTCCTCGTCGAGGCGACCGAGCGCCTCGGGGGGAGGGTCTGGACCTGGCACCCGCACAAAGACAACGATGATTTACACGGAGAATTCGGTGCGATGCGAATTCCCCCCAATCATCACGGCTCCATGCACTATATCGACAAGGTTTTCAAACTCGACAAAGGGATATTCATCCAGAGCAACCCCAATGCCTGGTGCCAGGTCTGGGGCCGCAAAGAACGCCGCCGCGACTTCGGGGCACTTCTGAGTTCCTACGGAGTGACGCTGGGCCCGTGGTATAAGCGAGGCAGCGACCCGCAAAAGGCGCTGTACGATTTCATCGATTGGTCGCTCGGCCCCAAGCTCAAGACGCGCGCGGTTTTGAGCGGTGCCCTAGATCCCACAATGCGGGCGTTCGACCGCGTCTCGTTATGGCAGTACTTGCGCGAGATCGACGTCAAGCCCCGGGGCGATAGGCACGCTGATCCGAACGGGGATGTCGCATACGCCCGACGCCGGCCAGGGCGTCTGGGGCGTACCGATGGCGACCTCACCCGAGGCCGCCAGATCATCAACGGAAGGGCGTGGGAACTGCTGAGTCGAGCATCCGGGCAGCGCTGGCGAGAGGGCCTGTCGGCGCTCGAGGAATGGGTTGAGTCGGCGGCGATCCTGGGCGATGACAACCGGATCCGATTGGTCGACGGGATGGACACACTCCCGAAGGCATTCGCCCGGGAGATCGCCGCGCGAGGCGGACAGATCATCCTTCAGACGTCCGTGACGCAAGTAACCCGCAGTGGTGGCGAACACCCGATGCACGTCTACGGCGTCACCGGCACCGAGGACGAACGCGAGATCACCGCCACCCGCAGCGGCGAGGGATTCGACTATGTGATCTGTGCGGCGCCGGCGGCGGCCACCGCGCGGATCGCGTTCAATCCGCCGCTATCGGAGGCGCAATCAGCAGCGCTCACCGGGATCCCCTACCAGAACGCCGCGAAGTATCTGCTGCACATGAAAAGCAGGAGATGGGAAAACGACCCGCAAAGGCCAATCTACGGAGGGGCCAGCTACACCGACGGCCTCATTCAGCAGTGCTGGTACCCATCGGACAATGTCCACGCGGTCTTCCGGGCCGACCCCAACAGCACCCACGAACCGCTGGTGTACACGGCTGGAGCGGGCGATCAGGGCCGCGAGGCCTTCTCCGTCTACGAGGTGCAAGGAGACCCCAACCCGAACGCGTGGAAGCGACCCGCGGTTCTCACCGGTGCGTACATGACAGGCGTCAACGCCGATCGATTCATCTCGTTGACCAAGCCCGAGAGGCAAGCGGCGGTCCTATCTTGCCTCGAGGAACTGCACTCTGGCATCACCGATGATCTGTGCTGCGTCGCCGACTGCGCGTGGATGGAGCAGACGACCCCCGGCGGGGGAGCGTGGACCCTGTACGAGCCGGGCGGGCGTGAGCGCTACTGGCAGCATCTGCGCAAACCGCACCCAGAGATCGACTCGAAGGTGTTCTTCGCCGGGGAGCACCTCAGCCTGCTGCACGGCTGGATTCAGAGCGCGATCCAGACGTCTATCGACGCCACCATCGGGGTACTCGAAGCGCCCTGAATTACCCCAGCTGAGGCGACGGTTTGATCTGGGATCCCAGAAGCGTAGCCTTGGGATCCCAGATGTTGTGGCTTTAAAATGTGTGGAGGCCGTACCTATGCCCACGCTCGAGGAACCGTCGGAACAACAGCGCGACACGCTGGAAAACGAGGACCCCAACCGCCCGTCGGAGATCTTGCAGACGCAGGCCGAAAAGGCCTACCGGCTTATCTTGGCTGACATCTTCCACGGCAATCTCTTGCCGACCGAAGAGAGGCCGTCGTCGGAGGTCGCGTTGCGCGACCGGTACCAGCGATACGGCATCGGTTCGCGCATGCCTATCCGTATGGCACTGGCCGTCC
Organism: Mycobacterium sp. NGS58; assembly: GCF_059812385.1. Classification (NCBI taxonomy): domain Bacteria; kingdom Bacillati; phylum Actinomycetota; class Actinomycetes; order Mycobacteriales; family Mycobacteriaceae; genus Mycobacterium; species Mycobacterium sp. NGS58. Next base: position 36,027 of record NZ_JCALCO010000001.1, read on the forward strand.
TTGCCTCCGAAGGAATCGTTGCGCAACGGGCCCGCCACGGATTCTGGCTTGTCGATTACACCGCCCACGACATTCGACAGATCGGCGCCATGCGCGCCGATACCGATGCGATGGTGGCAAGCTTTCTGGGGGCCAGTATCTCCGGTGAGGGAATTACCACAGAACGCGATTTCCAGCGCATTTATCAATCGCTGAACGTCGTTGCCGATTCCCGCCGGCACATGGAGCTCCTTGCCATCCAGGCCCCACAGGGCACTGTCGACCTCGGGATCGAGATTCGATTCGCCAACCAAGACACCCGCTTCCACGTGTTCATTGCCGCAGCAACGGAATACACGCTGGCGGCACGCCAAATCGAGCAGTGGCGCAACCTCATCCGGCTCTACCGTGCCCAGAATCAGATCCACTACACCGGGCAAGAGCTCAGGGCCATCTGCGCCGAACACGAGCTGCTGATTCAGCTCGCCGCGCGACCGACCGAGGAACGCTTTGAGGGAATGGAAATCGAGATCGAAGATAGATCGGCGATGATCGAACAAGCGGCGACAGCACACGTCACCGCGTCGCTGAGCCGCGCCCATGTCGGCGACGAAACCGACGAGGAAATAACAGACCCGAGGGATAAGTCGCCGAACCTAACGGACGACGAGGGCGGGCAGTACCACCAAGAAACTCGCGACGAGGCACGGCGCCCGGCTCGTGAAGAAACCGCAGCTGACAATGCCGCAGTCAACGAGTTCCGGGCCCGTTTGGAGACAATGGCCAGGAGGATCAGGATAATCGGGAACGACGATCAGGAGATCGGGTGACTAGAGCCGAGTTTTTACTCCGTCTTTGGTAACGAGCGAATCTGAACCTTCGGCCTGCGTGCCGCCAATTCCTTGAGCTTCTGCTGTTTCCTCAGCGCAGTCGCGTGAGCCTCCGCTGTCCTGCGCGCCTCCGCAGCCTTGTCATCGTCGGGTGCCTCGCCGTCGTCCACCATCGTGGCGTTGGGAACGTTATCAATCACCGATTGGATCGCGATCTCAGCCTCCTCTCTTGACATGTAGGCATGCTGATGCCGCACAATGACGTCGCCATTGTCTGCCTTCAAATACCAACCGAACCCTTCCTGGTCCTTATAAACAACGAATTGGGCCGCCATCGCACTCTCCTTCCCCGATGATGCTCAACTGTAACGGCAATACTCCGCAAGGCGCGAAGGTCGACGAAATAATTCCGGCTTGAGATGCTTCTGGGGGTTGGGCGCCGGGGTCATTCGCGGAGAGAACGGATTGGACGCGACCTTGTTCGCGGTGCTGGTGACATGTTGCCGAGTGTTCGCAGCCAGGGCAAGAATCGCCAACAACTAACGTGCCCGCCCTGGCGTCAATCTGTCGCGAAGGGTCTTCACATGGCAGAACAGCATTTCCGCCGCAAGCGAACGCAAGATGATCGACGGGACGATGCACGACTTGGGCAACTCCCCTTCGGACCACGCACTCGCACGTTGTGATCGTCGCCCACAACAAAAATACTGCCAGAGGACGGCACTGCTTTGTCTCACATCTTTAAAACGACACCTGCTCACCGACTTGCGATCCGTCATCGACGGGATCACCTCCAAGCGGGCCCATCTCGCTTTGACACACCAGGTTCAAGCGACCTAGTAAGGTCGATGACGCCGAGCACGTCATCATCGCGAAGCGAATGAAAGGCGGACCGCCCTGGTGGGAAGGCGATCTCAACCTACCCCCGCGTTAGCAGGGCAACGCCGTACCGGTACCCAGATGAAAGCAGCGGCGCAGAAAGCACTGCCCGCCGACGACCCGGCAGTGATTAGAAGGTGTTGTCAGTACTGAACTCTGGCGGGGGACGCCTGATTCCGATGACATGTTGCACGGCGACGATCGGGATAAGCACGGTTCCGTCTACGGTCTCAATGGCGGCCTTGACGTTGTGGTCGCGGCCAAGGAGGCCGGTGAATTTGCCCTCGACGATGCTGCTGCCGTCGGCGGCACTGACGGCTACATAGTGGTCCACCAGCTTCGAGAAGCTTTGCAGGAGTTGTGTGTAACCTTCCGGAGTACTGCCGTAAGGTGCCGATTGAGCAGACCGAAGATCCTGCTCTTGTGGCAGCTGCGACGCAGCTGTACCTCGGACAAGGGTCAAGATCTCATCCAGTATCTCCCATTGCGGCCTGCGTCTTGAGCCACCGCGTTCGATCTCGGCGCTAGCCTCTGCGAAGCGCTCCGCATACTCGGCTTCCCATACCAGATTGAAGCGCTTGCGTATCGTCGGCAATTCTATCTCAAGGATTTTCGCGATCTCGATAAGAATTTTTTCAACCCCGCCGCGATCCAGAAGGGTGGCCTGGAACTGTGAAATCGGCCCCGAGGCGTCACCTTGGCTTCTGAAGCCCACCAGCGATGGCGCTACGCGAACTGTTGGGTCGTTTAGGCCCTTCGATAGGGCACCAGCCTCATAGTTCAGCCATTGGGAATCTTGGTTTTCGGGAGTAACCACGATGATGCCGAAGGCAGTACCGTCCAACTCATCAGCAATTTTTGGCAAACTTCGTTCTCCTGCGCCGATGTTTTTGTCGGACATGAAAGGCTCGACGCTGTCGAAAACGTCCAACAGTAATTCCTGCCAGACGCCGGCCACCTGTCTTGCGCGTGACCCCGACCAGCTGATGAACACTTTCTTTTTCTCAGATAACACGATGTCAAATTAGCAACCAGACCAGAACTTGACCGGGAATTCGGGCTAGTGCTGCGGCACGGAACTCGGGCCTGCGCGACTTGCGCATCATCATGCCTGCGGCCATACCGCGCTGCGGTCTCGACTCGAAGCCCCGGGCATCAGTGCACGGGAGCCCCGCTTGCTGTGTCTGCGTTGGTGATGAGTGCCTTCAGCTGTTCAGGTGTCTTCCATGGGGAGCGCCGGTGGATCATGGCATGGCAGTTGGCGCACACCAAGATTAAGTCGGCGAGCTTGTTTTCTATCACCCTGGTGAAGTGCAGTGGCACCCGATGGTGGACATGGATGTACCCTTCACCCAGCTGACCGTAGGCCAACTCAAAATCGAAACCGCAGAGTTCACATGCGATCGTGCCTCGTTCTTGCCTTGACCGCGCGATCTTGGCCTTGCGTAACTTAGGGTTTCGTTCGGCCACTTTGACCAGCCGTTCAATGACACGACCCTCGACCGCGCTGACGAACTCTGTGGTGGTGTTGCCCACGGGTATGGTTTCAGACTGATCTTCGGCGTCATGATCATCGCGGGGAAGGTTACCGGCGCGCCAAAGGGCTTGTGCCACACGGTGCATGCCAGGTGGGTCCTCGACGAATGCATCAACCACCTGTTGAGTAGTCTTATCGCCCTTCGTCGACACACCTGGATAGTCGGGATGCATCGAACGGATGTTTTCTAACTTGCGGATCACGCTACCGATACTGCGGAAATCGGCCGACGTCAACGCCTCAGGCTGTCGCCGCAAGAATGCCGACAGCGCAGAGACGCGCAGGTCGCCCTTCGTCAGACTCTTCCAACCGTTACGGGCCACGAGATCGCAGGCCAGCACCAGCTCGTCCCACGCCCAATTCACTCGCGTCACCGTGGGCCCGCTGCCCGTGACCGTTGTCAGATTGGCCAGGCCCAGATGTTGCAGCAGCGGCAGATAGCCCGGTTCGTCTCCGACAATCTGCCCGATGACGTCGACCGCCGCATTGACGAACCCTTGTTCCCCAAGGACTTTTTGGTGCACCGCATCGGACAATCCGGCTACCAGGTTGAGCCGACGGACATCGGCATCGGTGAGGCCTGTCGCTCCGACCGGCATCTGCAGTTCCCACCACGATGTGTCGCGTAGGGCGAACCACGGCATCGCGGGATCGGGCTCAGTTTTCGCGATCGCGAAGGGCCTGAGTGCAGTTCCAAGTTCTGCTCGTACCTCGCTAAAAGCTGTCAAACGTGGCGCCCCAGATTGTGCGCCCGAGATCGCCCAGAGAAGCACGATGTACTGATACGGAGCAGGTTTGCCGTGCGTTCGGTCAATTTGAAGCTGAGTCAACTCGTAGATCGGGCCCTCGTCGATGAAGAACCCAAGTTTGCGAAGGGCCCAGGCCGCCCCGCCCGAACTGATCCCTCCGATCAGGTCGTTACTTGTCCAAAACTCACCGGACGCCACCCCATGGGCGATACCCGCGACCGCCTTGGAATCGTAGAGACGACCCTCATAAACGAGACGGTACTGAGTAGCCGACTTGAAATGAAGCGAAGCGACGAACTCCTTCTGGGCTGGATCGTTGAGCAGTTCAATCGCGCCTAGCACAGCGCCTTCGTCAATATCGGACATCGCCACGCCAAGAATCGTAGGGATGTTGACCAACGTTGCAGTCGCTTTTGTAGATACCCGGAATCGACCGGGCATCGATCGGGAAACTCCCCATCACCGGACCAACAGTTGCGGCCTGCAACGGGTCTCAGAACGCACGATGGCATCGGGGCAGTACTGGTCATGGCAGCCCCGATGGCATCGAACACGTCAGACTCGGTGGAGTTCGGGTTGTCATTGGCCAGCATGTCGCCGGTCGACGACCTGATCTGGGGCATCGTCCACGCGGGGGTATGCATCCAGCGGGGAGACGGCTCCCCGGCCCCTCGCGACCGCACTGGCTGCCCCGCTGATTGGATCGGACCTCGCCGGCGTATTTATTGCAAGTTCCTTTGTTCGCCGGCGCAAGACTTCACGCAAATGTTGCGGTGGTCGCTTGTTATGCAAGAGCTTGCTTGATCGCCTGAGCCACATCCTTGAGCGTCCAATAGCTTGAGTGCGTCCACAAGCCCGATGTTTGCAGGTGAGGTAACTTCACGTCTTTAGGTTTCGAGCCGTCGTAAAGGCGGAAGACACGCGCTGCGACGAACGCTACTGGGTCGAGCGGTTCCCACAGATTCGTCCACGCTCCAATCGACTCGGGCAGCTGCACCGGGGTACCGGTGTACGGCTTGAGTGCTCCGCCGCGGGGATCGCAGACGTGAAAGAAGGGCGACTGCGACCCGAACGTTACGAGCCTGCGGATCCAGATCGGCTCGTCGGAAATGGCCATGTCGACGGCGATAACTCCTCCTAGGCTGTGTGCGAGCACGTCCACCGGACGGTCCCGACTGCGCCCAAGTTTCGGATCGACCTCGTCGATCATGGTTCGGACATGATTCTGGATCTTTTCGCGATGGCGCTGATACACCAGGATGTCGCCCACGCCTTGGGTGATGCCGGGCAGGAAAGAGGTACGCAACTGGGTATTCAGCCGCCCGGCCGCTGCACCGACGGCCGCGCCCACCACATGGTCGAGCTCCTCAACGCGGCGCCGAACGAATCCGACGACGTCGACCCCACGTACTTCGGCATCGCGCACCTCGATACCGTCCGATGCAGTCGGTTCGACGGAGCCGTCTACGATCGGCCCCGCGATGGCGGCACCGACAGCGCGCAGAAGCTTTGTGTCCTCGACTAACTGCAGCCAGTTCGTGCTGCTCCAGTTTTCGCTCAGTGCTGCGCGAACCTCTTCGGCATTCGCCTGGTTGTCATCATCCCGGACTTCTTCGGACCCGACAGGCTGGTCGCGCATTAAGTCCGTCACGGCATCTAGGACCGGATCGGGAACTGCTGTATCCATGCGGATTTCGGAGCTCTGGGGCGCTGAGCCGCTCAGGAGGAAGTGGGCGATACTTTCAATCTCCGGGTCCGGCTCTGTGTCTGTATCGCGAACTTCCGTCGCGCCTACCGGTGCGCCAGGAATCGTGTGGGTGATCCATTCGTATTGAGCGCCCAGGTCTCCCCAGAACAGTGGCCGAGCGGTGATGCCAACCACCGAGGCCAACGCGTCGACGGTCCGACCGAACGATGCCTGGTCGCGATTGCCTATGCCATGAATCACGAAAACTGGTGCAGTCAACGCTTTTCGCTCCGTTACTTCGTGTGGACCGCCGCCGGGTTCCCGTAGACGCTGTAGGCCAGCCAGGTTGGGTCTCCGCCGTCGTGTGACACCGCCTGGCGGGCAAGCAGAGATGCCGCGCCGAGCGGCTGCCGTTTGCCGACGAATTGTTCGTAGAAAACCTCGGCGAATGTCTTCGCCGCGCTGGAGCGCACCGCCCATAGGGACCCGATGAATGCGCCGGCGCCGGCTCCAAGGAATCTTGATGCCCAGCCGCTCGTCTGGAAGAACCAGGGGATTTCTGCGGCCGTTCTGCAGCCATTGAGGAACACCAAGGGGTGTGTCGAAGCCAGGCTGGTTTTCGCCACGGCGGTGGCGAGGGCGCTAGGCTTCCATGGCCCACCGTTAAGTTGGATCGAGGAGCCCGACTTATTGGTGAACGCGTTGTGGCAAGCGAAGTGGATGATGCCGGGGACCGTCGGGCCCAGCATCAGTTTTCTCACTGCCGACAGTTCGGTGAGAACGGGGCAGTCCATAATCCCGACGCCGAGTAGCTTCTGGATCGCGTCGACCTCGTCGCTCGCATTCGTTGGAGAATTCGGGGGCACGACAAATGCGGCGCTGCCGACGGGGATGGTAGTCACCCTCGGCTTGGAATATCCGCGCCTCACGACGGGGAATTGCTCAGCAAGAAATCCGTTGTCATTTGTTCCGTTCGCCGGGTAGAGCAGTTCCCAGGGAATCGTGTCGCCGTCAACGGCAATGGTGAACATTTTGATCCGGCCGGCCAACTCCCAAAATTGCTCCTGGATGCGTTCGGGAACCGCTGCCGTCCAAAGGTCGACTCCTAGATCCTGCAGTGCTGCGCGGACCAGGTCAGGTGTGCCGTACTTTGTCTGGTTGGCCGCCATGCTGTGCAGTTCGGTCACTAGCTGAGTTACTGCGTCGCGAGCCTCGCCCATCATCGCCTTGGTTTGGGCAGGGTAGAGAGCGTCGGCGCCCAACAGCTGAAATCGGTAGCCTGTCCGGTCCTTAATTACCTGCAACGTCACTTCACCAGATTCGGAAGTCAGACTCTCCAACTCGGCTGTGCGGATCGTCTCAGGCACCGGGTCAGCGTTGGCTTCCACCTCCACGTGTAACCGCACGGCGCCCAGATATGTGCCGTCGCGATAGACCTCTACCGTCACCAGGTGAAGGCCCACTGCCCCGGCCGTGAACGAGAACAGGTGCGGCTCTGAGTCCGCATCGGCCGGGACGAAAATCTCCTGCTGCAGATCGCCCTTCGGCACCAGGCCCCGATCCCTCGATTTCAGCGCAGAAATGAGGACAACGACCGTCACGGTGGCCCCCAGGGGTCCGACCGCGAAATCCTTCAAACCCGATGACATACCTTCGCCCTCAGCCAGAGTAATTGCCACCCTGAGGCTCAACGAGCGTCCTGTCTCCACCCGCTCTTGCATTTGGGTTTGCAAGTAGCGGGGTCGAGATGGCCCCGTCCCACCGTCCCCGGGCCCAGGACCAGACGGCGGCGGTTGCCATGCGTCGACGGGCGCGCCATAGCTGGGCTCGCCGCGTATCTCAACAGCACCACCGAGGTCGGTCGCTGCGACGGATTGGCGCCCATGTGTCACAACCATCGGCTCGCGCCCGGGCGGATCGGCGACGGTCTCGGTGGTGAGGAACACGGTGCGGGCCAGCCGGCCGGCGAGGATTTCGGCAAACCTCGCCGGATCGTCGAGCGCCCCGCCTTCGGCAAGAAGCGCTGTGCCGTACAGCAATTCCGCGGTCTCCGCGACCGAGGGGTCGTCGCTGCGATCCTGGTGCGCTTGACGCAGGCCGGTGACGAGGGGGTGGTTGGGGTTGAGTTCGAGGATCCGCTTCCCCACCGGAATGGCCTGCCCGGAAGCGCGGTACATGCGCGCGAGCGCCGGCGTGATCCCGAAGGCGTCGGTGATCAGGCAGGCGGGCGAGTCCGTCAGGCGGTTGGACAGCCGAACTTCCTTGACGTGGTCGGTCAGGGTCTCCTTCAACCAGCTGAGCAGGTCGGCGAATTCCTTCTGCTGCTCCTCGCGCTCGGCCTCGCTCTCGTCGCCGTCGGCGCTGAGGTCTACCTCACCCTTGGCGATGGACTGCAGCGGCTTGCCGTCGAACTCGGTCACGGTTCCCACCCAGACCTCGTCGACCGGGTCGGTGAGCAGCAGCACCTCGTAGCCCTTGGCTTTGAACGCCTCGAGGTGCGGCGACTTCAGGATCTGCTGACGCGACTCCCCTGTGGCGTAGAAGATCTGCGTCTGGCCCTCCTTCATGCGCTCCAAGTACTGGGCGAGCGTGGTGGCTTCCTCCTCGCTGTGTGTCGAGGCGAATGAGGAGAGCTGCAGCAGCGTTTCCTGGTTGTCGAAGTCGTTGAGCAGACCCTCCTTGACGACCCTGCCGAATTGGGTCCAAAAGGTGCGATAGTCCTCCGGGCGCTCGGACTGCAGATCCTTGATCGTGGAGAGGACCTTCTTGGTCAACCGGCGCCGGATGGCCTTGATCTGCCGGTCCTGTTGCAGGATCTCGCGCGACACGTTGAGCGACATGTCCTGCGCGTCAACCACACCCTTGACGAAGCGCAGGTATTCGGGCATGAGCTCGTCGCAGTCGGCCATGATGAACACGCGCTTGACGTAGAGCTGGATCCCGGTCTGAGCGTCCCGGTTGAACAGGTCGAACGGGGCGTGCGACGGGATGAACAGCAGTGCCTGGTACTCGAATGTGCCTTCGGCCCGCATCGCGATGACCTCGAGCGGGTCGTCCCAGGCGTGCGCGATGTGCTTGTAGAACTCCTTGTACTCCTCCTCGGAGACCTCTTCTTTGGGCCTGGCCCACAGGGCCTTCATCGAGTTGAGGGTCTCGGTCTCGATCGTGACCGTTTCCTCGCCGCCTTCCTCGGTAGCGGGGGTACTTCGCACCACCTCCATCCGAATGGGCCATGCGATGAAGTCGGAGTACTTCTTGACCAGGCTCCTGATCTTGAACTCCGCGGTGTAGTCGTGGAGCTCGTCCTCGGCGTCCTCTGGCTTGAGGTGCAGGGTGACCGACGTTCCCTGCGGGGCGTCGTCGACCGATTCGATGGTGTAGGTGCCCTCGCCGCTCGATTCCCATTTGGTGGCGTCGCTCTCGCCGGCCTTGCGGGTGAGCAGTTCGACCTTGTCGGCGACCATGAAGCTCGAATAGAAACCGATTCCGAATTGGCCGATGAGTTCCTCGGAGGCCGCGGCGTTCTTGGCCTCGCGCAGTTGTTTGCGCAGCTCGGCGGTGCCGGACTTGGCCAGCGTGCCGATCAGATCGACCACTTCGGCGCGGGTCATCCCGATGCCGTTGTCGCGGATGGTCAGGGTGCGGGCATCCTTATCGACGTCGATCTCGATGTGCAGGTCGGAGGTGTCGACGTCGAGGTCCTTGTTCCGGAACGCTTCAAGCCGCAGCTTGTCCAAAGCATCGGAAGCATTCGAGATCAACTCTCGCAGGAACGAGTCCTTGTTGGAGTAGACGGAGTGGACCATCAAGTCCAGCAGCTGCCGAGCCTCTGCCTGAAACTCCAACTGCTCAACACGCGCACTCATGAAATTGGAATTTACCGAGTTTCGCTCGGTGAAGGTGCCGAACGCGAATCCGAGCTGGCGAGGCTCCTCGAACCAAGCCGATCGATGTGGGTATCTATCAGGCGTGCGCGTAGCTTTACGCTGCTACAGCTTCTCGTCAGGACAAAGGATACTCGTGAAGCGCAGGCCAGGCAGGGTTCGTTGACTAACCTGAATTTGTTTCGGCGGCAGCCTGCAATCGGCAGGTTTTGCAGTGGAACACAGGCACATTCGGCCCTGGCGGTGCCGACCGGCACCGGACTGGGTGTGAGCGTGCCTGAAAGTACAGGTTGCGCTACCTGTCGAATAAACTTGGACTTGGTCGAGCCCACTAAATCGGAGGTCTTATGAGCGCTGAGCGCGGCTGGATCGGTGAGCCACAGCCTGAGAAGGAATGGCGCACCCCTGGCTGGGTGTGCGAAAAGGGTACCGGCCACAGCCATTTTCACTGTCGTGTGCAGAGCGCGAGGAGCCCTGGCGGCCTTGAAGTCTCAAGATTTAGCGTCGATGACCGGGATGCTACGAGCGGTGGAAGCTAGCACATGGGCGTGAGCGTCAGAGGTCTCAGCGATCGCCACCTTCACCACCCATGTCCACAATGCGGGTTTGCGACCCGCTACCGGCAGTGGCCGGTGAAATGCGCCTGCTCCGATACTCAGCGACAGAAGATCCGTGCCACCCCAGATGCTCATGTCGTCGAAATCTGGGCTGAGCAAGAGCGCAAGAACGCTGAGTTGCACCGGGTCGACTGCAGTCACATCTCACCCCTGCGGGTCGCCGATCGATATGCCAGTGGGAGGCTCAAGATGCGGCGCCGCAGATAATTCAATGAGGGTTCAACGCCCACATTAATGCGATGGCAAAGAATTCTCAGGGCGACATGGCGACGCTGATGGTCGGCGGCCCAGATCGAATGTGGGGACTCATAATCCGTTGGTCGCGGGTTCGAGCCCCGCCCGCCCCCACTTCAGAGGCCATTTTTCAAGATCTCGTCGAGTCACCGTTTATTCACCGCTTTTAGTGACGGTTCGGTCGAGCAGATCAGCCACCTGTGGATCCGCCCGCGCGTCAATGAGCGCGCCTAGAGGTTTCGGTTGGCTGACGACCGCTGCCGGAGCGTTCTCGGGCGTATCGCGATGCCTCAGCTACCCGATGCCAGGCCATGAGCGCGCTCCCGGGGACTGTGCGGCGGCTGCGCTCCGACTTCGGCTCCGAGACGAGCAGCCGGTTGCCGGCGCGGCCGAGGGTGGCCGCCACCGTCACGGAGTCCTTGACGAGGTCGATGCGGTCTCAAGTCCGTTGCGCCGCAGTCCCTTTTATCAAAGCATCGAGATTGGCGCGTAGGCAGATCGCGGTCGCATCGGTCGGTTGTTGCCAGACTCGGGCGAGCGTCGAGAGAACGTGGTGCAGATCGTCTGGCCGCGCGGGGCGCCCGCGCGTGGAGGCATAAGGCCCATCGGTTTCGAGTAAGGTTCGGTCGGGCGGAATCAACGCAATTATGGCTGGACCCCGTTTCGAGCGAATCATGGCCGGGTTGATCGAGAAGTAAAGGCCTGCCGCCAGCGCGTCGTCGACTAGCCGGAGCGGTCCGCTGTACCAATGCAGTACGGCGGGCAACCTTGCATCGGCTAGGCGCGTGATGACTTCCTGCGCGGCACCCCGACTATGCACTGTCAGTGGGTGGCGACCCGGTTGGGCTTCGGTGAGTACCGTATCGAAGACCCGGAGCTGCTCTTTGCGGGTTGCGGCGCCAGCGGGTGAGAAGTCTAGACCGACTTCACCAATCCAGCCAGCCATAGGCACCATTCGCAAGAAGCGGGCAAGGTCAGATGGGCGGAATGATGCGGCGCGCAGGGGATGCAGTCCGAGCGCCACCTCGACGGCTGGACGCGTACCGAGGCGCAATGTCAGGCGGCGGTATTGGTCGGGGTCTTCGGTGACGGCTACGATCGCGACGTCGGATGCTGCCGCGGCGCTGAGCACTGCGATCGGATCGGGATAGTCGGCCAGATGGCAGTGGGTATCCACCAGAGAGTTTCTGGGCCCGAATTCCTCTTGCCCTCTTGAAATTTCGGTCACTGCAAGTCTCCGATTAGGTCAGCAGTGTGACCGCTAGCCCCGGTCAGCCAATCACGCAGTTCGGTGAGCCCCCTCCGCCACACTCCGACGAAGGCATTGTGTTCGCCATCGGGTATGGGGCCGTTGCGCAGGATGTCACTGTCGGGGCGTTCGGCATAAACGCCGGCGATGACTGCGCGTAGGTCGGCGCCGCGTCGAGTATTGCGGTCGAGCAGGCCTTGGCCATTGAGCGCATCCCACGCGTAATTAGAAGCGTCGTCCCAACCGGCATGAGCCATGGCAGCGCGGCGGATCAGGCATGGGAAGCAGTAACCGCAGTTGCCTTGGGGGCGTTGGACATAGCGTGCTGCTTCCGGATGCGAACATGAGAGGCTGAGCGGGGCCAGATTGGCGAGTAGTTCGAGATTCTTCGATGCGGCTAGCAGTTCACCTTTGGTGCTCAGCCGGTAGGGGTTGCGAATCGGGTTGGTAACACCGAGGGCAGCTGCGGCACGGCCCACCTCTTTAATGAAGTGTGGGTGGGTAGTGCGGGTGCTGTAACTGCCGACACGGGCCCGCGTTAGCGGCACGTTGATGCCGATGAACCCGTTTTCGGGAATGTAGACGGGGGTGTGGGGGCTCACGGACGCAGCCAGAGCGAGCGCAGCGGTTAGGAACAGCAATGACCGCGCACGCGTGGTGGTTTCGCGTGCCGGCGGCAGCGGCCGATGTTGTTGGGCGTCAGTCGGCGCTGGCCGCAGATAAAGGCGTTGCGCAATGAGTCGCTCGGCCCCGTAGTGCTGCCTAAGTCGTGCGAGCACCGTGTCCTGGGTATGGGAGGCTTGGCCACCCTCGTTGTGCGATAGCAGGCACACCCGGATCGGCGGATCGGTCTCCAGAAGATCGATAACCCCGGTCAACGAGTCAAGCCCGCCGGAAAACAGGCAGACAGCGTCGATCTCTCCAATCGGAATCGGACCCTCAGGCACGCCCGCGATTTGACCCAATGGATCTGTGTCGCTGTGCGTTAGCGCAATTGCCCAGTGATCTCCGGTGAGAAAGTTCAGCACGGGCGCCCAATTGGCAGCGTGCCAGGAGTAGGAATCGCGGACAGGCAGTTCTAGCTTGATGCGCCGGGTCCAGCGGTCCGAACTCGTTCTCCGAAGTGCGGTCTTATCGACGCAGTAGGCCGCCGCGCCGAGCAGTAGTAAGTCGAGAGCGTTAGCCGGTGGGCGCCAGCCGTCGAAGAATCGCGCACCGCCTGCGCCGATTTGGATGGTGGCCTCGGGCTCGCCGGGGCGCCAGTCGAGCAACCGCATGTTGGGATCCGTCGGCAATGCTGCGCCGCGGTCGGTTCGTAGTCGGTAGGTCGTCACCTGTTGTCGCCTTCGATCAACGCGCTCAATGCCTCGTACGCGCTGGCTATTGCGTCATCGGCCAAGGCCCGACCCGCCCCGCCGCGCCAGTCCACGGTGAACGGGTCGTCGGGCAGATGTATGGCTACCAAGTCGGTAATAATCAGACGCATCTCTTGGTCGGCATGTCGGGACTGGCCCGGATCGTTGAGGCGGCTCAGTCGTTCGGCAACCACCGGCACCCTGTTGTAAACGTAAAGCGACAAGAAGGTTTCCAACATCCGGTTGAGGTCGTCGGGGGTGACGTTGATCGCCTCAAGATCAGTCCACTGGTCGGCGTCGCCGAATAATTCTTCCAGGACGTCGCAGGCGGCGTCGCGAGCGGCTTGTGCGTCGAGGTCGTCTCCGTCGCCAGCGATGAAGGTGATAAGTGCGTCGAGCACGCTGAACCGGTCCTGCCCTACGAGGTCTTCGAGCCCTATTGCGGTCAGGGCGGCCGCCAGGTCAGCGCTACCCATGCCCGAGAGCAATGCGCCAAGGCCCTGAATTCCGCGTCTACCGGCACGCGCGGACCCGGCCGCGCCGGCAGTGCCGCCCAGCACTGGAACGTGACGACCCAGCAGACGTCGAGCCCGTGCTGGCGATCCTGGGGTGCCCAGAGTGCGGAGATAGGAAGTGGTGGCGCGCTTTAATGGTGTCCACGCGCCACCGCTGCCGGCGGCTCGATCAGTCGAGGTGCCCATTGTCAGCTGCCGCGCCTGGTGCGAGCGGCGCGACCGGTTTTCACCACGCCGCTTAAGCCTGTGTTTGCACTGGTTTCCCAGTGATCCCAAAGCGCGATAACGGACGATTTGTCGTTGGGTAAACGGCGCACGGCGGAAAGGCCTGCTGCTGGGGGTATCGATGCGGGTGGGATTCGGCGCAGCGATTCGCACACTGTGTCGACAATGTCGGCGTTGAGTTCAGCGAGCTCGATTGCGGCGGTAAGCGCGACGCCTTGCGGGTGTCTATGTGCGCGATCGAGAAGGGCTTCTGCCAATTGCGCGCGCTCGGAGGGGACCAACGCGGCGACCTCCGGGTAATGGCTCCGGCGGGGTAGCTCACGTTCGTTTTGGACGAGATTGAGTAGTTTTTGCAGGTGGAGCGCGAGTCTGGACGCCGACACGCCGAAGGAGAGTTTGTCCCGCGAATAGGTGAAGTATGGGCGTAGGTCGACTCTTTTGAGTGGTGGATCGAGGCATAGCCAGTCGTGGATGAACGGTTTGTCCGCCCACTCGCGCACGTCGCCGTCGCTCTCTTCGCTCTTGACGGACTCCGGGTCTTGGGCCTGTGTGGCCCCACTTTCGGCTGCGCCTTGACTACCGCCCGTGGCGGCGGAGGTCTTCGCGGGGGCAGCGGTTGAGTCGTCGCCGCCGCGCGCGTAGTCCTCTGCTGCCGCAAGCTGGGGAGAGGGTCCGAGGGCGGCCATCTGCCAGTCGAACACCTTCTGGAAGTCAGAGTTGTACTGGTCTTCAAGGACCATGACTTTGGCGAGCACGGGCAGCTCGAGTTCCACCTGACGGCGTGCTGCTGCGCGGTGCTTGAGTAGCAGATTGTTGAGGAAGCGTTTGAGCTGGCGGGGATTACCTCGCAGCGACGCGCCAAGCACGGGCATGATGTTGGCAGCCCAACCAAGGTCGCGCGCCAGATCTTCAGGAATATCGTTCAGCAGTATTCCTGCTATGCCGGCGTTGAATGCTACGGCCAGCCCGTTTTCGGCGCGATTTTCCGCGGCCTGCTTCACAACTTTGTCAAATGCCTCGTCGTCAAGGTGCAGTTCGGCGAAGAGCAGGTTTGCGTAGGTTTCGGCCTCGGGCGCCGACAGCGCCGGAATGACAATCTTGAGCTGCAGCATCTTTTCGAGGTAATCGCGTCCGATACCGGCTCCGTCGCGTTCGAGTTCGGGGTAGCGCGAATCGATCGCCGACTCGACCACGGCTTGATTTAGCGCGAGGACGTACGCGGTACGGGGGGTGTTGAGGAAGAGCCGGATCGCCTCAAAGGTGTCGACGACTGTTTCGGGCAGGCAGCGATCGAGGTCGTCGACGAAGACGACCACAGCGTTGATGGGAGGGTCCGCGCTGTCGATAAGGTTGCCGAACTCGGCACGGAACTCGCTCACGTCCGTGATGGGCTCGGCGACCGGGGTTTCTGCTGAGCCTGGGGGCTGCGGTGCCGGTTCGTCGAACAGTGGCGAGACTTGTTTGGTGACCGCTTCGGTGACGGTGCCAGCTAGCTTGAGCGTTTCGGGATCGGTGCCGGGGGCATACGCCTGAATGAAGAAGGGCACGATCGTGGGAGCGGCTGCGGTGGTCACGCGACCAGCGCGCCGCCCCCATCGTACGAGCCAGCGGCCGAAGCTTCGCAATCGGGTGATGCGTTCCTGAGAGTCGGGTACCCGCCACGCCAGTTCGTCGAGGACGGCATTCATCAATGCGACTTTGACGTCTTCGACGTCCTCGTACTGCCACGGGCTGAACGGGATGGTCAGATAAGGTGCTGCAGCATCCGTCTCGCTGTCGCCGGTGTCCGGTGGTGGGTAAGCGCGGGCTAGCTCCTTTGCTGTGATGCGCATGAGGCTGGTCTTGCCTGATCCCCAGTCACCCAAAAGCCCGACGGTCAGCGGCAGCAGACGGGGTTGAGTTAGTGCTACTACCAAGCCGTCGACGAGGTACTCGAACCCGAGTAAGTCGATTTCGGTCTCGTTGTCAGCCCACACCCCAGCACCTCTCGTTCGACGCCTCAATACGTTCGTGCGGATTGGTTCCAGTGATTTTGCGGAAAGCGACGCTTCGACTCATCGACCTAATTAATGGCCGCATGTTGAACCGGATCGGACCTCATCCTGGCGCACCTCACGGGATGTTATTACGTTGATTGAACGGGCAAGGGCAATTCGGCCCACATTTGTTGGTACTGCGAAGTTGGTTGTTGGAGCAGTTATCAGCGGCGGCGCGGGTCCAATTCAAGGACCGCCCAGTCGCAGGGCCAGGCTCGGCGCGCCCCGTCTGGCCGACCGCAGCTACGGTGCAGAATAAGCGGTCGCCGCCATGGGTTCACGGCATGCGAACAACGTATGGGCCTGGCATTGAGCCACCTAAGCCGAGGACCGGTGCTGGCACTGCGAATCCAAACGGTTCGATGAGGTCACCGAGCCTCGCAAGCGAAACCCAAGAAATATAAGGGGTGACGATGGAGTGGTACGAGAAGGCTGTACACGCCGCGAACCGCATCGACCCGGCCCATACATCGCCGTGGAAACTAGCAAGCACGTACGCCCTCCTGTCAATCGCGGAGAGTCTGGTGTCGGGTCGGCCTACTCGCTTGCCACGCAAACCATCCGGTGAACTCCGCTGCGGGAGCGAGCAATCTGCCGTGTACCGAGAGTCTGGGACGTCCGCGACCCTCGGTGACCACGACATACTCACGCTCGCCGAGGTGGCCGAGATGACTCGGACAAATCCGGCCACGCTGCGGTATTGGCGTTGCACCGGCGAGGGCGGCCCAAAGTCTTTCAAATTGGGCCGGCGCATCATGTACCGTCGCGCCGACGTCGAGCAGTGGATGGCCGCTGCACACAGCTCTTAAGCAGCCGGTCGATCGCCCTGCCCTCCGCTGTCATGCTGCATGCATGGCCGTAGAGGTTGCTTGTGTTTGCTGTTGATATCGGGCCTGCCTAAACCCTGTCGCGGGCAAGCCGCCAAAGGCCAATGGCCACAAGTTGGCCACAATTTGGCCACAGTAACAGTTAACTGATGTGAACTACTGTGATGCTTTTCCGCAGCTAGTCACAATTTCAGCTTCCTGGGCAGGTAGCTGAATAGGGTTCAAATCCCTCCGCCACCGCCATAACTGCACCGAACCCCGGGTAGTCCTGCCGGAAGCCGGCTGATCGACGCGTGCGTGCCGCCGCAAAAGCCGTGGTTTAGAAATCACGTTTTTGGGCAAACAGCGGCATGATCGCACGTCACGGCCCTCGCCTGCTTGCTCCTGCGGCAGCCGCGATCTCGGGCGCTGCCGCTTGTGGCCTCGTAGCCGCCATACCCGCCGCCTCCGCCGATCCATGTCCGGACGTGCAGGTGGTGTTCGCCCGGGGCACCGACGATCCACCCGGCCTCGGCCCGACCGGGCAGGCATTCGTCGACTCCCTGCACTCGCGCATCGGCGCGAAGTCCTTCGACGTCTATCCCGTCGACTATCCAGCCACGCATGACTGGACGAACGCGGGGGAGGCCGGCGTCAGAGACGCGGGGGCACACGTCGTTTCGATGGCGCGCGACTGTCCCAACACCAAAATGGTGCTCGGCGGTTATTCGCAAGGCGCGGCCGTGATGGGCTTCGTCACCTCGCCCGTCGTACCGAACGGGATCGATCCTGCGGCCGTGCCCAAACCGTTGGATCCGGACGTGGCCAACCACGTCTCCTCGGTTGTGCTTTTCGCCTTGCCCAACGAGAAGGCGATGAACTTCTTCGGCGAGCCACCGGTCACCATCGGCCCGCTCTATCAGGCCAAGACCATCCAGGTGTGCGCCGCCCAGGACCCGATCTGCTCTGAAGGCATGAACTTCGCCGCACATGACACGTATTCGACCAACATGGCAGTGATCGACCAGGGCGCAGCCTTTGCGGCCAGTCGCCTGGGTGGAGGTCCCGGGGGCGGATTCATGTAAGCGGATGGCCGTGGCCATCGTCCGAATGACCGCACGTGCGAGTCGGGCCGTCCACGATTGGCGCTCGATGCTTGCGAACCACTAACTTCCCTGAGGTGAAGTTCTCAGCTGCTGGTGCAGTCGCGCGCTGGATCGCCCCCTTGCTTACGGTTGCGGCAGTCGCCGGCCTGGGGTTTCTGGCCGACCCGGTGCAGGTTCGTTCGGTGCCGGTGCGCCTGGTCACCGACGGCGACCCACTGGTGGGAGCGCCGTTCTACGTCAACCCGACGTCGGCCGCTATGCGCGCCGCACAAAGCGCCGACCCGCCGAGCCCCGAGTTGACTACCATCGCCAACACACCGCAGGCGTATTGGATCGTCCCGGGGTCGTCGGCGGGCACCGTCGGCAAGTACGTCGGCGATGCAAATGCCGCGGGCGCCATCCCGGTCCTGGCCATCTACGGCATCCCTCACCGCGACTGCGGCAGCTTTGCTGCGGGCGGTATGGCGTCGGCCGGCGACTACCGCGCGTGGATCGACGGCATCGCATCCGGCACGGGCACCTCGCGGGTGGCGATCATCGTCGAACCCGATGCGCTCGCCATGGCCGACTGCCTGTCGGGTGATCAGCGCCAAGAGCGCTTCGATTTGGTCCGCTACGCCGTCGACACGCTGAGCGGCGATCCGAACGCGGCCGTCTACGTCGACGCGGGTCACCTGCGCTGGCACACGGCCGAGGACATGGCCGCCAGGCTCAACCAGGCGGGTGTCAGTCACGCGCGGGGTTTCAGCGTCAACACTGCGAACTTTTTCACCACCGAGGACGAAATCGGTTACGGCGAGGCGATTTCGGGCCTCACGAATGGTTCGCACTATGTGGTCGACACGTCGCGCAATGGTGCAGGACCGGCACCCGACTCCGATCTCAATTGGTGTAATCCCAGCGGCCGAGCACTGGGCACTCCGCCTACTGCGGCTACCGCAGGAGCGCATGCCGACGCCTACTTGTGGATCAAACGTCCGGGTGAATCCGACGGGACGTGCGGCAAAGGTGATCCGCCGGCCGGAAACTTCGTGAACCAGTACGCCATCGATCTAGTTCACAACGTCGGTCATTAGGAGCGGCTCGAGCCTGAGTCCGCATCGGCGAGTAGCAGCCGAGCGCCGCGGACGGATTTGCGATTCGCGATCGTACCGGGTCGACAATGGATAACATTTGAGTATCAAAAGCAGTACAACGAGCGCACGGCACGAGGCGTCATGGCCAAGAAAGTCGAGATCATCGCCGTCTTCGCGATGTGTACTGTCCTGGTAACGGTTCCCGGCGCCGCGCCCGGCTTCCCAGCGCGCGCAGACGATTCGGGGACCGTGTTGTACAGCGGCATCAACCAGCTTCGTCAGGGCTGCGGGGCCATCAGCGATGACCCGCGTTTGGCCGAGGCGGCCCAGCGCCACGCCGACGATATGCTGCGCAGCGGGGTGAGCGGACACATCGGTTCGGACGGCTCGTCGCCGCAGGTGCGTATCACGGATGCGGGTTATAGAAGCAGGTACTCGGGTGAGATCGTCTTCTGGGCAACCGGGTCCGCCGCGAATCCCAACAAGGCCCTCGATATGTGGATGCAAAGTCCACCCCACCGAGCGATCATCCTGAATTGCTCATATAACGCGGGCGGTTTCGCCACCGCCTGGGACGGCAACAAGATGACAGCGGTCGGTGACTTCGCAGCGTCGTAAGGCACTCTGCACCAACCCGTTTGGGTTCCTTCACCATCGCCGCCACGGACGGTGAAGCCAGCCGCGCGCCGCCTCGTCGGCAATCACACGTGAGGCAGCCAGCGGGACCCGCGCGGTGACAATACGAAGCCGCGGCCCTGGGGGTCTTTACATGCGGTGGTGCCTGAGTTGTCCACCCCGCATATGACGCCATTTACGGTGATGGAATGCAAGGGGGGCAGAGTCTTCAAAGGGTGTCCGTAGACCTGATTGTTAGCGGCAATCGGGTCGCCGGATTGTGTAAGCCCAGAGGTGGTCCCGATCGCGTTCACCGTGCCGGTTCCGGCGGCTGGCGGGATAGCGGGAAAGTTATTGCCCGTGCACTGCGCCTCTCCGGAGAAGAAATCGCACGTGATGCCATCGGGGGTAAGGAAATACACCGTATTGAGAGCTGTGCGGCCCGTGTTGGGAAGCCCTATCGTGTAATCCGCGACGTTCACGGGTGAGTACCCGCTCATGTCGGGGAAAGCAGGCGCGTCGGCGCGGGCATTGCAGCTGGACACCATAGCGCCGACTATCCCGGCAGCGACAGCGAGCGTCCTGTTGATCATCTTGACCCTATCGGCGGGCGGGTTAGTGGTTCGCATTAACCTGAAACTCCTGGGTGTTGTAAGGAGTATTGGTATTTGTATCCCATTGACTCACGAAAAGATTCAGCTTATCCAGCGTTGATCCAGGAAGGATGAATCCACCGTAGTTCTGGGGTACAAAGTTCGGCCCTTGCGGATTGCTCTGCTGTGCAACAACTGTCGGTCCAACACTCAATACTTTCGTGGGGTCGTTCGCCACTCGCACCTCGACGTTTCCAGTGCCCTGGTTGAAGCCCGACAGCACCGCCTGGCCGCCGACTTCCCTGAAACTGAGTTCCCCGAACGGTGTGCGGCTGATCGGTGTGTTGGCGAGTTCACCGGGTTGGCCCCAGCCGGTTCCGTTCCAGGGTTGCCAGAACTGGCGCTCGGTGACGTGGTTGGGGTCGACGCGGTACATGGTCACGCCTCGGGTTCGGTCGAACGAGTCGGCAGCGATGTACACCGTGCCGTCTTTGGCTTGAAAACCGCTGATCTGTGTGGGCTGGCTTGTTGCGCTGGTCCCCGGGTGAATGGGGTCATTCGGATTAGGAGGGTTGGGTGTCCAGGGGCGCCACGATCCCGGGATCGGTTTCCATCCCTGGCCAGCATCATTGGTCACCTTGACGAGCCATGAGCCGCCCGTGGGATTCAGCTTGTCGGTCCCCGCGACCATCATGTAGGTGGTCCCGTCACTCATGCGGATGCTTCCGGCTGGCAGTGTGTTTGTCCCGGCTGCCTCAGGCGGCGGTGGGAACAAGGCATTTTGGCCGTCTTGCCCAGTCAGCGGCGCACCGAAATGGGGACGGCCCTCGGCGTCGAAGGTGACTGGGACGGCCACCGACGGGTAGTGCTTGCCGTCGTAAGCCTTATCCCCGGTGAATGAATCCCCAAAGATCGCGAACAGCTTTGCGGGCTGTCCGTTCTGCCCGGGCACCTCGACCACTTCCCCCAAGTCCGCCGCCCCGATCCCCGGGATACCTGGGATACCTCCGGTTCCGGCGATCGGGCCCAGGTTTCTTGCCTCACCCGGCTTCAGCGGACTTTCCATCCAGGTGTCGACGGTTGTCGGAGGGTCGTAGCCGTCGGTATGCAGAGCGCTCATTGTTTTACGCAAGGTGTCTGAGTAGGCGTTGCGGATTGAATTCATCTGCTTGACAGCATCGCGGACGTCGTCCACGGCGTCGGCGTGCGCAGCGTTCATGAGTTTCTGCAGTTTGTCGCGTTCCGTCGCGGGGAGGTCGAGCTTCAAATCCTCCTTTATCGCGCCGATGAGTCTGTCGAGTCCCCGCAGCTCACTTTCCAGGGTGGCGATCTCTTGAGCACCTTGCTTTTGCGCGTCGGCCAACGCGGCGGCGATGCTTTCCAACTCGGCGCCGATCTTGGGCAGTTGGTCGGACTGTGCGCCAAGGGATTTAGTCACCCGCTGCACCTCATCGGAGTCGTTGATGGGGTGGCCACCATCCTGGTGGTTCCAAGATGCGGCGAAACGTTTCCGGGCTTCCTCGAAGGCATGATCGGCCTCGGCGGTGTGGCGGCCCGCGCCATGAAAGGCCTCCGCCAGCTGGGATATCTGGAACGGGCTGCCGGACTGCAAGCTCTGATTGATCGCCCACGGATCACCGCCGGCCGACGCGATCAGCTCCGCTTCGCTCAGGTTCGTCAGCTGCATGGCGCCGCCAGTGGCCGACAAACACCGACGAGCATCGCCGCCCCCTTCTGAACTGGTACAACCCTACTACCGCAAGGTCTACGGCGGGTTGGTGTCAGCGGCCTGGCCGAGACGTTTCAGGGAGCTCGCAACCTAAAGATCAGGTCTGACTACCGGCCAGCTTTCGAACCGTCAGCGCTTCGATGTCTTGGAACGGCCGCCCCTCGGGCCGGATCAGATCGTGGAACCACACTTTCGGGACCGACGTGTAGGGGTGATCCCATGAGTCCCACGGGAAGTAAGTCTGGGTCTTGCCGGCCACCAGGCCCCAGTTGATAGCGCCGACGTTGTGACGCTTGGCCACCGGCAGAATTGATTGGACGGTACTGCCCTGCGGGCGTGCCATGTATTCCGTGCACAGGATCGGCCGACCCAGCGGAGTGAGCTCATTGATCCGGTTCTCGAACCCAGCGGGTCCCGCGTAGGAGTGGAAGGTGATCACGTCGGCGTTGGCGAGCTGTATGTCGCTGATTGCGCTGCGGCCCTGCGGTTGTCCCCAATCCCCGCGCCACACACCACTCGTCAGCGGCTGGCTGGGGTCCACCGCCCGAGCCCAGCGAAAGACCTGGGGGAGCAGGTTGGTGACCAGTTGTTCTTTGTCACTTCGTTCGACGTTGCGGTACTGGCGCGCGGGGTTGTCGGGCTCGTTCCACAGGTCCCAGCCCAAAATCCGGTCATCGTTGCGGAATTGGGTCATCACCGCGGTGACGTAGTCATGCATGACCGGGATGTACTTCGGATCACCGAGGCGGTCGGCGCCCGGGCTCTGCGCCCAGCCGGAGTTGTGCACGCCGGGCCTCGGCGCGCGCTGGCGTCCCGCGCGCGGTTGCGGATCCCAACAGGAGTCGAAGAAAACGAGTAGCGGTTTGATGCGATGGCGCGCGGCGATGTCGACGAATTGCCCAAGGCGCGTTTGAAAGCCGCGCTGATCGGCCGCCCAGAGCTGATCATGAAGGAACACCCGCGCGGTGTTGTGGCCGTAGAACTGCGCCCAGCCAAGCTCGGTATCGATGCGCCGCAGATCGAAGGTGTCGGGCTGGAACATCTCGAACTGGTTGATGGCGTTCGCCGGAATGTAGTTTGCTCCAACGAGCCAGCCCTGCGCCTGATACCAACGGTTGGCGCGCTCGGGTGACCACCGGCCCGCTTCCTCAGCGGAAGCCCGCGGCATCCGGGCAACTGCGGCGCCCGCCGCCAGCAACAGTGGGAGTTTCAGGGCCGTACGTCGTTCCACGATGTGACGATAAGTTTTCGGGGCGATTTCCCTGGGATTTGCTCAGCGCGTCGCGACGACTTCAGATGACGATCGTTACGGTGCCGTCATCGGCGTCGTGTCCTCGTCATCGTGACCAATCCGTGACCACGGCGATCGGCGAGCCCACACCGTCATACCCGCAGACGAAGTTAAAATGCGGCCCGAACGCACGCCAAATCCCTTGTCGGACAACCGATCAAAGGTGCCCGCTGACGGCGAGCGGTCGGACGCCTATCGCAGCTTGCGACCGTGGTTGTCTTTGACGTTGCCGGTGAACATCAATATCGCGTCGACGATGGCCCAAACGATGCTGCCGAGCAGAACTGGGAGACCGACAAGACAGAACAGGCTGAAGAGGACTCCGAACAAACCGACGCACAGCTGCGCCACCGCGATCTGAGTCGAGTCGATGTAGAAGCGGCCGATCCCGAACAAGCCAAGGAAGAGCTGAAGCAAGCCGGCGGTGGTGGCGGACTTATCCGACAGCGGCAGGCCCGTAGTTTGGTCGCGGCCAAAGGGTGCCTGCGGGTCGACATAGCCCGGGTAACCGGAATGGCCCGGATAGCCCGCGTGTCCGGGGTAAGCCTGCGGGGGCGGATACCCCGGTGGCGGCGGTGGGTTGTGCGGGTTCGGCTGCGGCCCGTAACCGGGCGGCTGCCATCCCCAGGGTGGCTCACCGGGCGCGTTCGGAGGCTGGTTGGGCGGCATCGACATCGATTCGAGTTAACACGCCCGAAGTCCGGCCGTCCACATGGGCGGGCGTCGCAACCCGAGCCGGAAAAACCTGACAACGGAGTCGGCGCAATCGCTGAAAAATTCGCCCCTGGGAGCGCAATACTGAAGGGGTGCCTGATCGAAATGTGTTAGGCGGTCCGCTGGAATCGTGCGGCACAGACCCACTGACCGGCTTCTACCGCGACGGTTGTTGCTCGACCGGCCCCCAGGACCTCGGGCGGCACACCATCTGCGCGGTGATGACCGCCGAATTCCTGGAGCACCAGCGTTCCATCGGCAACGACTTGCTGACGCCGGTACCCGAGTATCGGTTCCCTGGCCTGCTGCCGGGCGACCGCTGGTGCGTGACCGCACTGAACTGGCTGCGCGCTCATCACGACGGTTGTGCCGCGCCGGTGGTGTTGGCGGCAACTCACGAGAGCACCCTCGAGGTGGTACCGCTGGAAGCGCTGCAAGAACACAAGGTCGACGTTCCCGACGATCTGGCCAACCTGTAGCGCGACCGCCGGCGAGGTGGCCGAACGATGCGTCTGCACCGCGTCTAGCGTCTGTGTCATATTCCTCACCTGACGCGTCGAAGAGGGGTTCCGGTGGGTTCTGCAGTGGACGACATCGACTTCGCCGATTTGACGTCGCCCAAGCTGACCGACGTGCAGCGCCGGATCCTGGAATTCACCGAAGCCGAGCCCGTCGACCTCGGCATCGACCGGATGCTCGCGGAGGCCGTCGAGCAGGCCGGCCTGGCAGCCGGAGCCGCCGACCTCGACGACACCGACGGCTTCGCTGACCGCCTCCGCGCGCACGTCGGGGCCATCGAAGCCGACGAAGGCCTGCGGCGGCTCACCCGCGGCTCGCTGCGCCAACGGATCGTTCGCCTGCTGCGCAACCGGTTGTCGCTCAACGAACTCATCCAGCGTTATCCCGAGATTGAATACATCCCGATCGAAAAGCCATTCGTCGTCGTGGGGATGCCGCGTTCGGGCACCACGCATCTGGTGAATCTCATTGCCGCCGACCCGCGCCGGCGCGCCCTGCCGTATTGGGAGAGCCAGGATCCCATCCCCGCCCGCGGGCAGGGCCCGGACATCTTCGGTATCGATCCCCGCTACGCGCGGGCCAAGGCAGAACACGATGCGTTGATGGCGAGCGCGCCAGCGGTGGCCGCTATGCATGACCGGTTCCCCGAGGCGATCGAGGAGGAGGTTGAGCTTCTTGACCTCGATCTGGCCTCCTACGTTCTGGAATGGCATGCCCGCGTGCCCGACTGGCGCGATTTTTACCTGGGTCTCGACCAGACCCGGCACTATGCCTACATGAAGAAGGTGCTGCAGGCGCTCACCTTCCTGCGCGGGCCGCGTACGTGGGTGCTCAAGAGTCCGCAGCACTGCGAGCAACTCGGCCCGCTGATGGCGACTTTCCCGGACGCGACTGTGGCTTTCACCCACCGTGACCCCGTTTCGGTGGTCCAGTCCGCGATCACGATGATGGCGTACTCGGATCGGTTGCGACGTACCAGTATTGACCCGCAGTGGCTGCTGGACTATTGGAGCGACCGGGTGCACCGGCTGCTCAGCGCATGCGTACGTGACCGCCACCTAGTGGCGTTCGAACGCAGCATCGACATCAACTTTCACCAGCTCAACGGCAACGAAATGCAGGTGCTCGAAAGGCTTTACCGGTGCGCGGGTGTCGACCTGACACCCAAGGTGCAACAACGCTTTCAGCGATACCTCGACGGAAATCCGCGCGGCAAACACGGCCGCGTCCGTTATGAACTGCAGCGGCACTTCGGCGTCTCCGCCGACGAACTCCGCGGCCGCTTCGGCTTCTACTTCGACAAGTTCGACGTGCGTCCCGAATGAAGGAGTCACCAGCGATGTCAGAACCTGTCTACCGGAGCAGGCCGGGCGCCGACGCGATGCGCCCGGCTTCGGCCGAGAAGGCCGAAGAGATCGCCCCGGGGATATGGTGCTCGCCGGGCTTGTCCAACTCGTATCTGCTCACGACCACCGAAGGCCGGGTGATCGTCAACACCGGCATGGGCTTCGAGGGACCGGTCCACCGCGCCAACTTCGACGCCGTGGACCCGTCACCGGTGCGCTACATCATCTTCACGCAGGGCCATGTGGATCATGTCGGTGGCTTGGACAGCGTGCGTGACCCCGAGACAACCGTCGTGGCTCAAGCGAATTGGAAGACTTGGCGAAACGACAACGATCGTCTGATCCGGTACCGGGCCAACCGCAGCGCGTTCGCCTTCAAAGACACCCTGGCCGACGGTGTCCAGGCCATCCAGCGGCGCCTGGGCACCACGCGGCTGGCCCCTCAGAGCGTGCCCACCGTCGACATCGACTTCGAAGACACCCTCCGCTTGGAGGTCGGTGGCCGTCGCATGGAGTTGATCTCCGTGCCCGGCGGCGAGACCACCGACTCGCTGGTGATCTGGTTGCCCGAAGAGCGGATCTGTCTGTGTGGAAACACTTTTGGCCCTCTGATTGGCCACGTTCCCAATCTCGTCACCATGCGCGGCGACCGCTATCGGGATGCGTTGACGGCCATCGCGTCGGTTGAGCGGGTCCGCGACCTGCGGGCCGAGGTGCTGGTGACCGGTCACTTCGAGCCGGTCAAGGGCGCCGAACGTATCGACGCTGAATTGACTCGGCTGCGCGACGCGATTCAATACATCCACGATCAGACCGTCGCGGGGATGAACGCTGGCAAAGACGTCCGCACCTTGATGCGGGAGATCGCCCTGCCCGCGGAATGCGAAGTGGGCCAGGGTTACGGCAAAGTGGCCTGGGATGTGCGGGCCATCTGGGAGAACTACTCGGGCTGGTTCCACCACGAATCGACGACCGAGCTGTACCCCGTCGGATTCGATGCCGTCGCCGCCGACGTGGTCGAGCTGGCCGGCGCTGATGCGCTGGTGGATCGAGCCCGGGCGCACCTCGCCGCCGATCGTGCGTTGCAGGCCATTCACCTTGCGCAGCTTGTCCCCCCGGACCATCCGGGGGTCCGCGACGTGCTGCGGGAAGCGCATGAAAAGCTTCTCGCCAACAGCACGAATTTCTGGGAAAGCGCCTGGCTTCGCAACCAGATAGCGAGGAACGCATGACGGCATTCGCACTACGACCCGAGGACTTCTATCACACCGGCATCATCGTGCCGGACCTCGACGCGGCGATGGCCCGGCTGAGCGCGCTGGCCGGCTACCGCTGGATCAGCCCGGTGAGCTACACCTTGCCTTTTCGCACGATGAGCGGAACTCAAGAGGTGACTTCAACTTTCGTCTATTCGCTGCAGGCGCCGCACGTCGAACTGATCAAGGAGGTGCCGGGGACGGCATGGACGGCAGCACCCGGCAACTCGGTCCATCACCTCGGCTACTGGACCGACAGCCTGGCTGAGACGGCAAAAGTATTGGAGGATAACGGCTTTACCTTCGAGGCGACCGCCGACACCGCACCGCCGGATTTAGCGCTCTTCGCCTATTACCTCGACGCTGCGGGCACCCGCATCGAGATCGTCGACCGCGCTCTGTTCCCGGACTTTCCGGCCTTCCTGCAGGCGGCGGCCGGGCCGGAAGCGTAGTGAAACGGGGCCGTAGATGCTATTGACGGTGCTGCGCTTCAACTTCGCTTCGCCGCAAGGAGATCCCCGCACGCAGGGCAGGCTTTTGTCCGCGGCGCTCGAGCTCGGCCAATGGGGGGAATCCCACGGCATCACCTCCATCAGCGTCGACGAGCATCATGCGACCGGGCACGGGTGGAGCTGCAACCCGATCATGGCCGCCGCAATGTTCTTGGCCAGGACCTCGAAGTTGATTGCCAGCGTCGATTGCGCACTGGGCCCGCTGTGGAACCCGGCACGGCTTGCCGAAGACATTGCACTCGTCGACAACATGAGCCGCGGCCGCCTGCACACCACGGTGGGTCTGGGGTACCGCGCAGTCGAGTATGACGGTCTTGGAGTCGATTTCGGCCGGCGCGGCGCGCTGATGGACAGCCTGCTCGAACGCATGCTGGCCATTTGGTCCGGCGATGACTCAGAAGACGGGATCTGCACCGGCACCTGGACGCGGCCGCATCCAGCGCTGTACGTCGGTGGCGGCGCGCGCGCCACGGCGCGCCGCGCGGTCCGGTTCCGGCTACCGCTGAGTTTGGCGGACCATCTGCCCGAGATCGCCGATTACTACCGCGAGCTGTGCGCCGAGGCCGGCATGTCGCCGTTCATCCTCATGCCGGGGCCGGTCAACCGCGGAATGATCTACCTGCACGAGGATCCCGACCGGGCGTGGGCGGAGCTGGGTGAGCATATCCTGTGGGAGGCAGTAACTTACGGACGATGGTCGACCGATCAGCGATCGCTCATGCACTTGCCGGGGGTCCAGACGCTTGACGAAGTCAGGGCATCGGGACGATACCGCTTTCTGACTCCCGGCCAGCTGATCGCGGAGGTGCGCGACGCGGAGAATTACGGCCCGCTCGTCATGCACCCTCTGGTCGGCGGGATGCCGGTCGACGAAGCCTGGAAGTCGGTGCAGTTGCTCACCGACAAGGTCCTGCCCGCACTGACCTGACGAATCCTCAAGACCCGATTGCGGACGCCCATTACGGGTACCTGGGCTTGAAAGCAAGCCGAGATACGAGATGGGACATCGATGAGATCTGACGCGAGGAAGACGATGGCTTTAGCCGGCGGTGCCGCCATGCTGGCGCTCGGGGTCGGTTGGGGTGCCGGAACGACTGCATCGGCCGATACGCCTGGGGCGCCGCCGGCGTCCACCTCGTCCAGCCCGGCTCCCGCGCCCCCACCACCGTCGCCCCAGGTGCCATCCGGTGGGGGCCAAGGCGGAACCACCGGCGGTGGTGGAGCCGGGGCGGGCGGAGGAGCAGGCGGCGGTGGTTGAGCGGTTCTGGTAGCGGCTAGCCGACGCGGCGTTGCTCCAGCGAGCGGCCGGCGTCCAGCACGTGTCGTTCGGCGATCGTGCGGGCCCGCTTGGCGTCTCTGTCACCGAGCGCGTCCAGCAACTCCTGGTGTTCGTCGAGCGAGTGCTTCTCGTGCTCGGGGAACAAGGTGAGGAAATTGCTCGGCACCACTCGGGCGGTCTGCTTGATCTGATTCAACAATCGCGGCGAGTGCGCGGCACGGTGGATCATCTGGTGGAAATGCCAGTTGGCCTCGCCGATGCTGTCGTAGCCGGACCAGCAGACACTGGCGCTGCGCGGCCCTGATCAATGGCAGCCGCTAGTCGATGGCGGCGACCCGCTTCGCCCGGCTTCGCCGCGCTTGCGATCGCCGCTAGTCGATCACCACCAAGAGGTCACCGCCCTCCACCTGTGCGGTCTGCGAGACCGCGATCCGCGCGACCTTCCCGGCCTGCGGGGTGGTAACCGCCGCCTCCATCTTCATCGCTTCGATCGTCGCGATCGTCTGGCCGGCTTCGACTTCCGCGCCGACGTCGGTGGTCACGGTCACGACGCCGGCAAAGGGCGCCGCGATGTGATTCGGGTTGGCGCGATCGGCCTTCTCGGCGGCGGGCACGTCCGAAGCGATGCTGCGATCACGCACCACGACGGGTCGTAACTGACCGTTGAGGATGCACATCACGGTCCGCATGCCGCGTTCGTCGGCATCGGAGATGGCCTCCAGCCCGATCAACAGCTCGACACCACGCTCCAGCTCGACGCGATGTTCGTCCCCTTGACGCAGCCCGTAGAAGAACTGATTGGCGCTCAGCCCAGACGTGTCGCCGTATGCCTCGCGGTGTTCTTCGAGTTCTTTGGTCGGCCCGGGGAACAGCAGCCGGTTCAGCGCCGCCTGCCGCCCGACACCCGGCATGGCCAATGCCTTTTCGTCATCGGCCGACAGCGCCTGCTC
The DNA here is from genome assembly GCF_059812385.1 of Mycobacterium sp. NGS58. Taxonomy (NCBI): domain Bacteria; kingdom Bacillati; phylum Actinomycetota; class Actinomycetes; order Mycobacteriales; family Mycobacteriaceae; genus Mycobacterium; species Mycobacterium sp. NGS58. The sequence continues at coordinate 65,595 of NZ_JCALCO010000001.1, forward strand.
CGGCTTCGCCGGGCCGCGCCCCTCCAATGCCTTGGTGCGCAACGGCTCGGGCCACCCGCCCGGTGGGTCGCCGAGTTCCCCGCGCAGGAAGCCGATCACCGAATCCGGGATGTCGTACCGTGCGGGATCGTCAGCGAAGTCCTGCGCGCTGACGCCCGCACCCACCAACGCCAGCGCCAGGTCACCGACCACCTTGCTGGACGGGGTGACCTTGACGAGGTGCCCGAGGATGGCATCGGCTCCGGCGTAGGCGTTTTCGATGTCCTCGAACCTGTCACCGAGCCCCAGCGCGATGGCTTGCTGGCGCAGGTTGGACAGCTGACCACCCGGAATCTCGTGGTTATAGACGCGTCCCGTCGGGGCGGGAAGCCCGGACTCGAAGGGCGCGTACACCTTTCGAAGCGCCTCCCAATACGGCTCCAGGTCGCAGACGGCCGCCAGCGACAACCCGGTGTCGTAGGTTGTGTTCGCCGCGGCGGCCACGATCGACGACAGCGCGGGCTGGCTGGTGGTTCCCGCGAGGGGGGCCGCGGCGCCGTCGACGGCGTCGGCCCCGGCGTGCCAGGCCGCCACATAGGTCGCCAGCTGACCCCCCGGGGTGTCATGGGTGTGGACGTGTACCGGCAGGTCGAAACGGGACTTGAGCGCGGAGACCAGTGTCGCTGCCGCCGGTGCACGCAACAGGCCGGCCATGTCTTTGATCGCCAGCACGTGTGCGCCCGCATCGACGATCTGTTCGGCGAGCTTCAGGTAATAGTCCAGCGTGTAAAGCTTTTCGGCCGGATCGCCGAGATCACCGGTGTAGGACATAGCCACCTCGGCCACCGACGCGCCGGTCTCCCGTACCGCATCGATGGCCGGCCGCATCGAGTCGACGTTGTTCAACGCATCGAAAATCCGGAAGATGTCGATGCCCGTGGCCGTCGCTTCCTCGACGAAGGCCGTGGTTACCGTCTCCGGGTAGGGCGTGTAGCCGACGGTGTTGCGCCCGCGCAGCAGCATCTGCAGGCAGATGTTGGGCAACGCCTCGCGCAGCGTTGCCAGCCGCTCCCACGGGTCCTCCTTCAGGAAGCGCAGTGCCACATCGTAAGTCGCGCCTCCCCAGCATTCAATCGACAACAGCTGTGGCGTGGTCCGCGCGATGTAGGGCGCCACCTTGATGAGCCCGCTGGTGCGGACCCGCGTGGCCAACAGGGACTGATGCGCGTCTCGGAACGTGGTATCGGTGACGCCGACGCCGCGCGACTCGCGTAACCAGGCCGCAAAGCGCTCGGGCCCGAGCTCGGTCAGCCGCTGCTTGGAGCCGGCCGGGGGCGCGGTCGACAGATCGATGTCGGGCAGCTTGTCGTGCGGATACACCGTCGAGGGACGCTCACCGTGGGGCTTGTTGACCGTGACGTCGGCCAGGTAGTTGAGGATCTTGGTACCGCGGTCGGCGGAGCTGCGCGCGGTGAGCAGCTGCGGGCGCTCGTCGATGAACGACGTCGTGATGCGACCGGCCTGAAAATCCGGGTCGTCCAATACCGCCTGCAGGAAAGGGATATTCGTCGAGACGCCGCGGATGCGGAATTCCGCGACCGCCCGTCGGGCCCGGCGCACCGCGGTCGCGAAATCGCGACCCCGGCACGTCAGCTTGATCAACATCGAGTCGAAGTGGGCGCTGATGTCGGCGCCCAGCGTCGTGCCCCCATCCAACCGGATTCCCGCGCCGCCGGGTGTGCGGTAGGCGGTGATCCGGCCGGTGTCCGGGCGGAATCCGTTCGCCGGATCCTCCGTGGTGATCCGGCACTGCAGCGCCGCACCGTGCGGGACGATCGAATCCTGGCTTAAACCAATGTCTTCCAAGCTCTGGCCGCCGGCAATCCGCAGCTGCGCCGACACCAGGTCGACATCGGTGATCTCCTCGGTGACGGTGTGCTCCACCTGGATGCGTGGGTTCATCTCGATGAAGACGTGATTGCCGCGTTCATCGAGCAGGAATTCGACCGTTCCGGCACACGTATAGCCGATGCTCCGTGCGAAAGCCACCGCGTCTGCGCAGATCTGTTGGCGCAGTAGGGGGTCCAGATCGGGTGCGGGTGCGATCTCGACGACCTTCTGGTGGCGGCGCTGCACACTGCAATCCCGCTCGTAGAGGTGCATCACGTTGCCCGCAGTGTCGGCCAGGATCTGCACCTCGATATGGCGCGGATTGATCACCGCCTGCTCGAGAAACACCGAGGCATCCCCGAACGCCGACTCGGACTCACGGCTGGCCGCCTCGATCGCCTCTGGCAGCGATGCGGCGTCGGCCACCCGGCGCATCCCGCGTCCGCCGCCGCCGGCGACCGCCTTGACGAACAACGGAAACGTCATCGACTCGGCGGCCGCCAGCAGCTCGTCCACCGATGTCGATGGTGCCGAGGAAGCCAGCACCGGAAGACCCGCGTCCCGCGCCGCCGCGATCGCCCGCGACTTGTTGCCCGTGAGCTCGAGCACCTCCGCATCCGGGCCGACGAAGGTGATGCCGGCCGCCGCGCACGCCGCCGCCAGATCCGGATTCTCCGACAAGAAGCCATAGCCGGGGTAGATCGCATCCGCGCCGCACGCCAGGGCCGTCCCGACGATGTCGTCGACCGACAGATACGCGCGGACCGGGTGGCCCTCCTCACCGATCTGGTAGGACTCGTCGGCCTTGAGCCGATGCACGGAATTGCGGTCTTCATAGGGATAGACCGCGACCGTGCCAATCTCCAGTTCATAAGCTGCGCGGAATGCGCGGATCGCTATCTCCCCGCGATTGGCGACCAGTACCTTCGCAAACACGATCTTTACGATAGAGCGCGCTGCGGCGGTCCGACATACTCACTCAGCGGACGGATCAACGCGTTGGACGCAGTCTGCTCGATGATGTGCGCCGTCCACCCGGTGATGCGGCTCATCACGAAGATCGGCGTGAAGATGCCGATGTCGAAGCCCATCAGGTGGTAGGCCGGCCCGGTCGGGAAGTCCAAGTTGGGCTTGATGCCGTTGGCCTGCGCCATGCCCTTCTCCAGGACTTCGTAAATGTCGAGCCACACCTGACCGTTGCGTGCCGCCGCGACGCGGTTGAGGGCCTTCTTCATGGTGGGCACCCGAGAGTCACCGTTTTTGTACACCCGGTGACCGAAGCCCATGATTTTGTCTTTGCGATCGAGCTTGCCCCGCAACCATTCTGCGGCCATGTCGGCGGTGCCGATCTCGAGCATGTCGTGCATGACGGCTTCGTTGGCGCCGCCGTGCAACGGGCCCTTGAGCGCGCCGATAGCCGCGGTGACCGCACTGTAGATGTCGGACTGGGTGGAGGTGACCACCCGGGCGGCGAAGGTCGATGCGTTGAAGCTGTGCTCGGCATACAGAATCATCGACTGCTCGAAGGCGTCCACCACCACCCGCTCGGGGACGTCGCCGAAGCACATGTGCAGGAAATTCTGCGCGTAGTTCATGTGGGTGTGCGGGGCGATGGGTTCCAGGCCGCGCCGGCGCCGCATGTCGGCGGCGACGATGGTGGGCAGCACCGCGAACATCCGCAGCGCCTTGGCATAGTTCGCCTGTGGACTGCTGTCGTCCTCTTGGGGATCCTCGGCGCCCAACGAGCTGATGAAGGTGCGCACCAAGTCCATCGGGTGGCAGGTGTCGGGCAACTTGGCCAACAACGACAGTTGCGATCGGTTCAGCCCGCGGGCGGCGCGTTCCCGCTGCGTGAACAACGCCAGCTGTTGGTCGTCAGGCAGTTCGCCGAACCACAGCAAGTAGGCAACCTGCTCGAAGCTGCAGCTCGCCGCCAGGTCCTGGACCGGGTACCCACGGTAGGTCAGGGAATTGGTCTCCGGGACGACCTTGGAGATGGCGGTGGTGTCGACGACGACACCGGCCAGGCCCTTATAGATGCGGGGTCGATTGTCTTCGAGGGCGCTCATTGCACGACTCCTTGGAGGGCGAAGTTGTAGATTTCGGAACCGAATTGGTTGTAATCGGCGTAGCGCAGCAGCCCATACAGCCGACTGCGGTGTTGCATGCGGTCCAAAAGTCCGGATTGTGTTCCGCTGTCTGCGATTTCGCGAAGCCCGACCTCGACGGCGTGCATGGCCAGCCGAAGGGTGGTCACCGGATAGATCACGATGTCGTAGCCGATGTCGGATAACTGCTTGGCGCTCAACAGCTCCGACTTGCCGAACTCGGTCATGTTGGCCAGCAGAGGCGTGTCGACCGCGGCGCGGAACTGCTCGAATTCCGCCGGCGTGTGCAGGGCCTCGGTGAAGATCAGATCGGCGCCCGCATCGGCGTACGCCTTGGCGCGGTCGATCGCCGCGGAAATCCCCTCGATCCCGGCGGCATCGGTGCGGGCGCAGATGACGAAATTCGGGTCCCGGCGAGCCGATACGGCGGCACGCAACCGTTTGGCCATCTCGGCAGCCGGCACCACGGCCTTGCCGTCGAGATGCCCACACCGCTTGGGGTTTTCCTGGTCCTCGAAATGGCAGCCGGCCAGCCCGGCGTCCTCCAGCACGGTCACGGTACGGGCGGCGCTCATCGGCTCACCGAAGCCGGTGTCGGCATCGATCAGGGTGGGCAGGTCGGTGACCGAGGCGATCTGTGCTCCACGGGCGCCGACTTCGGTCAGGGTGGTCAGGCCGATGTCGGGCAGGCCGAGATCGGCCGACAGCACAGCTCCGGACACGTACACGCCGTCGAACCCGAGCTCGGCGACCAACTTGGCCACCAACGGTGAGAACGCGCCCGGGAACCGTTGCAGCCGGCCACTTTCCAGAGCGGCGCGGAAGTGCTCCCGCTTGGTCGCTGCCAGCACGGCGCCGCCGATCAATCCGCTCATCGGAAGATTCCCGAGGGAATGGTCGGCGCCTGGCCCAGCACCAGCGGATCGATCGCGATGTTGAGCGCACCCAGAGCGCCGGCCTGCAGGTCCGAAAGGGCCTCGGCCGCCGAGAGGAAGCGCTGCTGCTCGGTCTCGCTGACCACACCCTGGGCCAACTCGGTGAACTTTCCGGTGTACTGCTTGCGCTGAAACGGCCGGGCACCCAGCGGGTGGGCGTCGGCGACGGCGAGCTCGTCGACGATGACCTCACCGTTTTTCAGGGTGATTTCGGCCCGGGCGCCGAACGCCTTCTCCGCGGGATCAGTGGAGTGGTAGCGCCGCGTCCATTCGGGATCTTCGACCGTCGAGACCTTGCGCCACAGCTCGACCGTGTCGGGCCGGTGCGCACGCTCCGGCGCGTAAGACCTTTCGTGGTGCCAGGTCCCGTCCTGCAGCGCGACCGCGAAGATGTACATCACCGAGTGGTCCAGCGTCTCGCGGGAAGTGTCCGGGTCGAACTTCTGGGGATCGTTGGAGCCCGCACCGATCACGTGGTGCGTGTGATGGCTCGTGTGCAGCACGATCGTCGCGATCTGGCCGAGATCGCCGATACGCTCACGCATCCGGCGGGCAAGGTCGATCAGCGCCTGGCTCTGGTATTCGGCCGAGTGCTCTTTGGTGTAGCTGTCCAGGATGGCGCGCTTAGGCTCGCCGGGTTCGGGAAGCGGAACCTGGTAGGTGTGGTCGGGTCCCGAGAGCAGCCAGGCGATCACCCCGTCCTCGCCCTCCCAGATGGGGGCGGGTGCGCCCTCGCCGCGCATGGCACGGTCGACGGCTTCGATGGCGACCTTGCCCGCCCAAGCGGGCGCGTAGGCTTTCCAGCTGGAGATGAGCCCCTTGCGTGACTGGCGGGTTGACGTCGTCAAGTGCAGTGCCTGACCGATCGCGGAGTAGATGGTCTCCTTGTCCAGACGCAGCATGGTTCCCACGCCGGCTGCCACCGCCGGGCCCAGGTGCGCGACGTGGTCAATCTTGTGCTCGTGCAAGCAGATTCCCTTGACGAGGTCGATCTGGACCTCGTAGCCGGTGGCGATGCCACGGATCAGGTCGGCTCCGCTGATCCCGAGGTGCTGGGCGACAGCCACCAGTGGCGGGATGTTGTCGCCCGGATGCGAGTACTCGGCCGCCAGGAAAGTGTCATGAAAGTCGAGCTCGCGCACGGCGACGCCGTTGGCCCAGGCCGCCCACTCCGGGGAGTAGTCGCCCTGAATACCGAAAACCTTCGCGCCCTGAAACGGGTGCGCCCGCGCCTGCGCGCGGGCGGCGGCGACCGGACGGCGGGTGACCGAGGCGGCCGAGACCGCGGCGTTGTCGATGATGCGGTTGATCACCATCGCCTCGGTCTCCGCCGGCACGGCGACCGGGTCCGCGGCGACCTCGGCGATCTTCCACGCCAGGTGCTCACTACGAGGGAAGTCCTCGGCACTACGCCGGGTGCGCACATCATGAATCCGCATAAGTCACACAGTACGCAGGGCACAAAACTGGGTAAATCCCCTGTAAAAGCGTAATTCTGTGTCCCGACGCGTCAGTTTTTGCGAACCTTGCGAAAGACGCTGGCGTACTGTGTGACGGGTGGCGAAAACGTTCGCCGGCGCACGGTTGCGGCGTTTGCGCGAGGAGCAGGGGCTGACCCAAGTGGCGTTTGCGCGCGTCCTGGGATTGTCGACCAGCTACGTCAATCAACTGGAAAACGATCAGCGTCCGCTCACAGTCCCGGTGCTACTCACCCTCACCGAGCGGTTCGACCTGCCGACGCACTACTTTGCGCCGGAGTCCGACGCCCGCTTGGTGTCGGATCTGCGTGAAGTTCTGGCCGACACGTCTGCCACGGCCGCGCAAGTCGAGGAGCTGGTCGCACGGATGCCGGCGGTCGGTCAGACGCTGGTCAATCTGCACCGGCGGCTGCACGACACCACCGCCGAGCTCGAAGCGCTGCACAGTCGCGCGAATGTCGACACGTCGGCGCCGTCCCAGCAGCCAATGCCTTTCGAGGAGGTCCGCGACTTCTTTTACGACCGCAAGAACTACATCGGCGAACTGGACATCGCGGCCGAACACTTGTTCAACGAGAACCGATTGCGCATCGGCGGTCTCGATGGTCAGCTTGCGGAGTTGCTCGCCGCAAAGTTGGGCGTCACGGTCGTGATCGACGACGGCCAGGTGCTAGATCCCAACTCCAAACGCCTGTTCGCGCCAGAATCGAAGGTGCTGTACCTGGCCCGGTGGCTTCATCCCGGCCAGCGCGCTTTTCAACTCGCCACCCAGATCGCCTTGCTCACCCAGGGCCGACTGATCTCCGCGATCATCGCCGGCGACGACCAGCTCAGCGACGATTCACGCGGCGTAGCCCACATCGGTCTGGCCAACTATTTCGCCGGCGCGCTGTTGTTGCCCTACCTGAGCTTCCTCGAAACCGCCGAAAGCTCCCGTTACGACATCGATTACCTGGCACGGCGTTTCGAGGTGGGGTTCGAAACCATCTGCCACCGGCTGTCAACCCTGCAGCGGCCCAGCGCGCGGGGGGTACCGTTCATCTTCGTCCGCACCGATAGCGCGGGAAACATCTCGAAACGCCAATCCGCCACGGCATTCCACTTTTCCCGCGTCGGCGGAAACTGCCCGCTGTGGGTTGTGCACCACGCGTTCTCCCGGCCCGGACAGTTCCTGACCCAAGTCGCGCAGATGCCCGATGCGCGCACCTATTTCTGGATCGCCAGGACCACGACCGCCGAGCCGAGCCGCTATCTCGGTCCGGACAAGACCTTCGCCATCGGACTGGGATGCGACGTCGCCCATGCGGAGAAACTCATCTACTCCGTCGGGATCGATCCGACCAACGTCGAGTCGATCGTGCCGATCGGTGCGGGCTGCAAGATCTGCGATCGGCCGGCCTGTTCGCAACGCGCTTTCCCCTACCTCGGTCGCCAGGTGCATGTCGATCCGCACAGCAGCACGAATCTGCCCTACCCGCCGGTGATTACGGCCTGAGCGGGGGCAGCCACCACCCATCAGCGGCTGGGCCGACGCACCAGCGATTTCAGGATCCCGAGTGCGAGCGGCGTTGCGAGCAAACCCATCGCGAGGGTGGCGATCCCCATCCGGACGAGGTCGTCGCGGTCTTGGCGACCTCCACGACGTAATGTTCCAGTGAGCGATGCACGGGAGTGGGGAGACCGCATGCCCAGAGTAGCGATTCTCGATGACTATGCAGGCGTGGCCTTGAAGGTTGCCGACTGGTCACCGGTGCAGAGGCGAGCCGAGATAACCGTTTTCGACCGGCACCTGACTGAAGACGAGGCCGCCGACGCGCTGCGGCCGTTCGATGTGGTGTGCACGATGCGAGAGCGGATGGCGTTTCCGCGGACCTTGATCGAGCGGCTGCCGAACCTGAAGCTGATCACGATCGTCGGCAGGAGCCTGCCTAACCTGGACATCGCCGCCGCCGGCGAACACGGGATTCTGGTAGCGCATTCGGATTTTGCCCATCCCCGATTCAGGTCGATGCGCGACGCTACGCCGGAACTCGCCTGGGGGTTGATGATTGCGACGGTGCGCAATCTCGCCAACGAGCATCACCACATGCGTGGCGGCGGATGGCAGACCAGCACGGGTATGACCCTGTCCGGCAAGACGCTCGGGCTGCTCGGCCTGGGCAGAGTCGGCCGACGAATGGCCGGGTACGCCGGTGCCTTCGACATGGATGTCATTGCGTGGAGCCAAAATCTCACCGAGGACAACGCCGCGAGCGTGGGCGCGCGCCGGGTCGATAAAGCCACGCTGTTCGAATCCTCAGACGTGGTCTCGATTCATCTGGTGCTGTCGGAACGCACCCGAGGACTGGTCGGCGAAGCGGAGCTGGCACTGATGAAGCCCCATGCCTACCTGATCAACACCTCCAGGGGCCCGATCGTCGACGAAGCGTCCCTGATGGCCGCGCTGGAAGCCGGGCGCATCGCCGGGGCCGGGCTGGACGTCTTTGACACCGAGCCGCTGCCGGAAGACCATCGGCTGCGGCTGCTTCCAAACGTGACGCTGTCCCCTCACCTGGGCTACGTCACACGAGAAATGCTGGGAGCCTTCTACTCTGACACGGTTGAATCAGTGGTGGCCTGGCTGGACGGGTCGCCTATCCGGATCGCCAATCTCGACGTGGTGCAGCGGCGCTAACGCACTTACTCCCGCTTCCAATGCGGACTCTTCACCGCTTCCAGCGCATCGGTTACATAGCGATCCAGTGGCCGCGGTTTCCCAGACTGGCGCACCCATTGCTGGAAGGCGAAATCGGCGGCGGCGAAGGCGAGTTGAACGAGTAAGCCCGGACGGATATCGGCCCCGGGATCGACGCCCATCCGTTCGGCGACAAGCTTCGTCGCCCGCTCTTTGTCGGCCGGCCGGTGGACGGTGACCTTGCCGAGCAGATCGGGGACCACCAGCAGGGCGTCGCGCCACTCTTCGGTGTCGGCCTGTTCGAACGAGCGGGTCCGCGTGATGATGGCGTTGATCAGAGCGACATCGGGTGACTCGACGGCGGGCCGTCCCTCGAGCAGATTGACGATCGCGGCGCCGCCGTACCGCACGGGTGCGAGGAGAAGCTCCTCCTTCGCCGGCACATGCCGGAAGAACGTGCGGGCGGAAACCCCTGCGGCCGCGGCTATTTCTTCGGTGGTCACGGCGTCGTACCCGCGCTCGACGAACAAGCGGAATGCCGCGCGCCGGATATCGGCGCGGATCTGTGCACGCTGCCGGTCGCGGAGCGACTCGCCGGTCATCGGAAGCAGCCGATCCCGCCGTCGACGTGAACGGTCTGTCCGGTGATGAAGGTGGCGTCGTCGCCGAGTAGGAACGCGACCAGCGCACCCACGTCGGTGCGGACGTCTCCTATCCGCTTCATCGGAACCCGCCCTACCGCTTTGTCGTACTCCTTGGGCGCGAACGACTTCCAGAACTTGACGCCGTCTGATTCGGCGAATGGGCAGATGACATTGACGCGGATGTTGTCGCGCCCCCATTCCAGCGCGGCCACCTTCGACAGTCCGCGAATGCCCTCCTTGGCGGCGGCGTAGCCGCCCCACTTAGGCTCGCCGCCGGTGCCCGTCCCCGAACCGAGGTTCACGATCGACCCGCCACCGGCTTCGACCATCAAAGGGTGCACCGCCTGCATCAGCAGGAAGGTCGCGCGTGGGCCCACGTCGTAGCCGAGCGCCAGGTCTTCGGTGGTGATGTCGACGAACGCCTTGGGTTCGTTGGTGGCGATGGCGTTGTTGACCAGGCCGTGCACCGCGCCGAAGGCGTCGACGGCTGCGGCCGCGATCCGATGCGCGCTGTCCGGGTCACGAAGATCGGCGACCAGCTGTTCCACCCGGCCGATCGCCTTGAGTTCGGTGGCGGTCCTGTCCAGGACCTCTTCCTGGATGTCAACCAGCAGCACCTCCGCACCGCGCTCGAGCAGCGCGGCGGCGACACCCTTTCCGACGCCTTGGGCGGCACCGGTGACGATCGCGACGTGTCCGCGCATCGAATCGGGGTGGCTGTAACTCATCTCAGGGCTTCTCCGCGGCGAGCGCGGGAGCCGGACGGCCGGCGAACAACGGCAGGTCGAGATAGGTCTTGATGCCGGGCTCTGCGGCGCAGACGTCGGGAATGGCGTTGACGCAGTGGTTGGCGGTGACCACGACGCCCGGATTCTTCACCAAGCCTTCCGCGATCGTCTCGGGCTGCAGACCCTTGAAGGTGAGGCTGACGTCGGGATCGCCGGTGATCTCCACCTCGAAGCGCTCACCCCGCCCGCCGAAATTCCAGGCCGGGTCGAGATTCTCCTCGCCCATCAGCCAGTTGACCGCCGCGGTGATGACGGGCTCGCTATCAACCAGCGCCTGCCAGCGGAACCGGCGCGCGGCCACGGTGCCGGTCGTGATCGAGAAGGGGTCGTAGTCGATGTCGGCGGTCGCCACGGCGACGTCCTGGATGGTCCTGATGTTCGGATCGATGCGAAAACCCATGTGGTCGGCGATCATTCGCACGGACTGCTTGAAGCCCGCTTCGAGCAGGCCGGCCATCGGCCCTTGAGTGGCTTCCTCGGGGGTACCGCCGAATCCCATGATGTGGCGCACCACGTCCGGCGCGTTGTAGGTGCGGATGTCGGAGAACTCTTCGGCACGCACGTGGGTGATCGCCGACGACAGCGAGGACACCATGAGCGGGAACCGCTCGGTGATGCCGCCGGGGTGGATGCCCGAACCATGAAGCGTCACACCGCTTTCCGTTGCTGCATCGGCGACGGCCCGGTGACGCTTGTTGTCCGGATCGGGGTAGACCCAGCCAACGGGTGTGACCACGTTCTTACCGGACCGCAGGATGGCGATCACTTCGTCGTCGTTGGGTATCAGCGGGCTGTACACGACGCAGTCGGCGTCCAGCGCCAATATCTCGTCGATGCTGGTGGTTGCGGTGACGCCGAGTTCTTCTGTCCCGATGATTCGGCCGACGTCGACACCGTTCTTGTCCGCGCTGTGCACCCAGCACCCCACCAGCTCCAGCTGTGGATGGTTGATGACGCACCCGATCGCCGCTTTCCCCACACCCCCGGTCGCCCACTGGATGACACGGAGTTTGGCTGGGCTACTCATCACTGGCCTCCCGGACGGACGGTGCGCGGTCTTTACACATCGGCGAATGAAATGGCAGGCTATGACTCGGTGACAGTGACTGTCAATAATCGATGGCTTCGCGAGAGGGTCTGTTGATGAGCGTCCTCGACGGCAAGACCGCCATCGTCACCGGCACCAGTCGTGGCGTGGGAGTGGGTATCGCCCATGAACTGCTGCGCGCCGGTGCGACGGTGATCGGCTGCTCGCGGTCACCGCTCGACACGATCCCCGGCATCGAACCGGGCTGGGCGGACCGCGCATCCCAAAAGGTCTGCGATCAGGGTGACTATCGTTCGGTCGACGCGTTCGTCGCCGACGTCGTGGCCACTCACGGGCGGGTCGACATCCTGGTGAACAATGCCGGAGGTACCGTTCCGACACCACATGCGGAGAGCATTCCCGAACTGGTGCAACGCATTCAGGGTGCACCCGCCCACGATGACGAGTACGCGCGCACGGCCCTGTTTCACGCCTTCGCCGTGCAAATGAACCTCATCAGCCCGTTGTGGTTCGCGATCCGCGTCTATCGGCAGATGCAAACCCAGGACGGCGTCGGCTGCATCATCAACATCTCCAGCGGCGCCGGTCATCCGGCCGGGTCGCCAACCCTGGTCTCCTATGGGGCGGCCAAAAGCGGCCTCAACCACCTCACCCGCTCGCTGGCCGAAGAGTGGGGGCCCACGGTGCGGGTCAACTGCGTCGCCCTGGGGCCGACGATGACGGAGAACTTCCGATCGTTCGTGCTACCCAAGGACGACCCCCATGGCGCAAAGTATTTCGCCGCCGTCCCGTTGCGCCGCGCCGGTGAGCCCGCCGAAGTCGGGCGTATCTGCGTTTTTCTCGCCGGCGGACAGGCCGACTTCGTCAACGGCACCACCATCGAATGCGACGGAGGGATGCTGCCGGGTGTGCTCTATGAGGCGGGCTTGAAGACCATCACGGATCTGCTCTAACGATCTAGAAGGAAACCAGCGCAAGGAGATTCACATGAGCGGCTTGGAGCCGACGCCCGAGCAGTTCGCCGCGCTCGCGGCGCGGCCGGCTGATGCGCCGGTGGTGATGGTCAACCTGTTGAAGTTCAAGCCCGAGGGCGGCCTGCAGAGCTACTCGCAATACGGCGAAGAAGTGGCTCCGCACCTGGAACGCGTGGGCGCTCGCCTGCGCTACGCGGGGGGCGCGCCGTCGGTGGTGATCGGCGATGGCGAACGGCCTTGGTGGGATGCGATTCTCATCGTCGAATACCCAACACCGCAGGCCTTCATCGACATGGTGAGCACCCAGGAATACGCCAAGGTGCACGAACACCGCGCCGCGGGGCTGGACCGCGGAGATTTGATCGCGACCTCGGCATGGTCGGTCGTCACCCAATGACCTGACGCCGGTCCAATCACGCGATAACTTTCCGGATCAGGCCGAAATGGGTCTAATAGGTGGATGGAACTGATAATGCCCACCGACGCGATCTTTCTCCTGGGAGAGTCTCGCGAACATCCCATGCACGTCGGAGGCTTGCAGTTGTTCGAGCCCCCGCCGGGGGCCGGCCGCGGCTTCGTTCGTGAGCTCTACAAGAGCCTGGCCGCTCAGCGGGATTTCCAGCCCACGTTCCGCAAGCATCCCGCGAGTTTCGTCGGCGGAATCGCGAATGTCGGCTGGTCGTACGATGACGCCGTTGATATCGACTACCACGTCCGGCGCTCTGCGCTGCCGTCGCCGAAGCGGGTCCGCGAACTGCTCGAGCTCACCTCGCGGTGGCATAGCAGCCTGCTCGATCGCCACCGCCCGCTGTGGGAGACGCACATCGTCGAAGGTCTGAAAGACGGCCGGTTCGCTATCTACACGAAAGTGCACCATGCACTGATCGACGGGGTCTCCGCGCAGAAGCTGATGCAGCGCGCATTGACCACCGATCCCGAGGACCCCGAGATTCGGGCCCCGTGGACTCTTCGTAAGCCCAAGCGCAAATCCAATCCGTCGTCCCCATTGAGCTCATTGGCCCGCACGGCGGGATCCCTTGCGGCACTGGCTCCCTCGACGATAGGACTGGCTCGTGCGGCGCTGTTCGAGCAACAACTGACATTGCCTTTCGGGGCGCCGAAGACAATGTTGAACGTCAAGATCGGCGGCGCCCGCCGGTGCGCCGCGCAGTCCTGGTCACTCGACCGCATCAAGAACGTGAAGAAGGCGGCCGGGGTCACGGTGAACGACGTCGTCCTGGCGATGTGCTCGGGCGCCCTGCGCTACTACCTGCTCGAGCAGGACGCGCTACCGGACACCCCACTGATCGCGATGGTCCCGGTGAGCCTGCGCACCGAGGAAGAGGCCGACGCCGGTGGCAACCTAGTCGGAGCCATTCTGTGCAACCTCGCGACCGATGCCGATGACCCCGCGCAGCGTCTGCTGACCATCAGCGACTCGATGCGCAGCAACAAGACGGTGTTCTCCCAGTTGCCGCGGATCCAGGCGCTGGCGCTGTCGGCCCTCAATACGTCAGCGCTGGCCCTGGCGGCGGTCCCGGGCTGGGTGTCTTCGACGTCACCGCCGTTCAACATCATCATTTCGAACGTGCCGGGCCCGACACAGCCGATCTACTACGGGGGCGCCCGGCTCGAAGGCAACTACCCGCTGTCCATCGCGCTGGACGGCCAAGCCCTGAACATCACCCTGGCCACCAATGCCGGCAACCTGGACTTCGGTCTGGTGGGCTGTCGGCGCAGCGTGCCGCACTTGCAACGGCTGCTCGCGCACCTGGAGTCATCGCTCAAGGATCTGGAACGCGCTGTGGGAGCATAGAACTCGATGCCCAAACTGAGCGCGGGTGTGATGTTGTACCGAACCTGCGACAGCGTCGTCGAGGTCTTGGTTGCGCATCCGGGCGGGCCATTCTGGGCCCGCAAAGATGACGGCGCGTGGTCGATCCCGAAAGGCGAGTACACCGACGGGGAGGATCCCTGGGCGGCCGCGCAGCGGGAGTTCTCCGAGGAGCTGGGGCTGCTGGTGCCGGCCGGGTCCCGCATCGACCTCGGTCAGCTGAGACAATCCGGCGGCAAGGTGGTGACCGCCTTCGCCGTCCACAGCGACCTAAACATCGCCGACGCGCGCAGCAACACCTTCGAATTGGAGTGGCCGAAAGGATCGGGCACACTGCGGGAGTTTCCCGAGATCGATCGCGTGGGCTGGTTCGCGGTGGCAACCGCGCGCATCAAATTGCTGAAGGGTCAGCACGGATTTCTCGATCGTTTGATGGCGGATCCGGGCCTGGCCGGACTATCCGAAGGGACGTGACATGCAGACGCTGCGAACACCCGACGACCGGTTCGACGGTCTTCCCGGTTTCCCTTACACCCCAAGGTATTGCGAAGTATCCGACGACGAGGGCGGCGTACTGCGCGTGGCCTGGGTCCAGGACGGGCCGGAAAGCGCCGACCCGATTCTCATGCTGCACGGCGAACCGTCGTGGTCATATCTGTACCGCAAGATGATTCCGATACTGGTCGCCGCCGGTCATCGGGTCATCTGTCCCGACCTGGTCGGTTTCGGTCGCTCGGACAAACCAACCCGTCGCGACGACCACAGCTATGCGCGGCATGTCGAGTGGATGCGAGCGGTGGCCTTCGATGTCCTCGACCTGCACAACGTGACGCTGGTAGGTCAGGACTGGGGTGGGCTGATCGGATTGCGCCTCGCCGCAGAGCATCCCGAACGGTTCGCTCGGGTGGTCGTCGCCAACACCGGGCTGCCGAATGGCGAGCAACCCATGGCCGACGTCTGGTGGCGGTTCCGCGACGCGATCACCTCGGCGCCGACGCTGAACATCGGCGCGTTCGTCCAGGGCGGATGTCGCCACAAGATGACCGATGAGGTGCGTGCCGGCTATGACGCGCCGTTCCCCACCGACGACTACTGTGCCGGGCCGCGGGCCATGCCCGGCCTGGTGCCCACGTCACCGGACGATCCTGCCGCGGTGGCCAACAAGGCCGCCTGGGCCAAGCTTTCGGTGAGCCCGACACCGATGCTGGTCGCGTTCAGTGACAGCGACCCGATCACCGGGCCGATGGCCGAGATCTTCCAGCGCCATATGCGTGGCGCCCAGGGGATCGAGCACCCAGTGATCCGCGGCGCCGGGCATTTCGTGCAGGAGGACGCCGGAGCGGAGCTGGCCGGCCACATCGTGGAGTTTCTCCGCCGCTGAGGAGGGGCCCGGAGCCGGGCACAATGTCAGGATGACGACTGCGCCCGCCGAGTCCACGAAGCCCGACGGATTGCTGGTACGGCTGTTGGACCCGGCGGTCCGTGCCGACCCCTACCCGCTCTTCGCGCAGTTCCGTGAGCGCGGGTCGGTCGCCTTACCGGGTGGCAACCTCGCGGTGTTCTCGACCTACCGTGACTGCGACGACGCCCTGCGCCACCCGTCGTCCAGCAACGACCGGAGCAGGTCGACGGCGGCCCGCGCGCAGATCGATGCGCAGACCCGCCAGCTCATCGAGGCGGGTGCCGAGGTGCCGGCGCCGAGCCCTCCCGGGTTCTTGTTTCTGGACCCGCCGGACCACACTCGACTGCGCAAACTGGTCAGCAAGGCGTTCGCGCCCAAGGTGGTGAACGCACTGCAGCCCGACATCACCGCGCTGATAGACGGGTTGCTCGACCGGATCGCCGAAAAAGGGCGGTTCGAAGTCGTCGAAGACCTCGCCTACCCATTGCCGGTGGCGGTCATCTGCCGACTGCTCGGCGTACCCCTCGAGGACGAACCGCAATTCAGCCGGGTGTCCGCGCTGCTGGCACAATCACTGGACCCGTTCGTCGCCTTCACCGGAGAGCCGTCGCACAACCTGAAAGAGCGGATGGCCGCCGGGACCTGGTTGCGCGCCTACCTGCACGGACTGATCGACCGGCGACGCTCGCGGCCCGGCGACGACCTGATGTCCGGACTGGTCGCCGTCGAAGAGTCGGGCGACCAGCTCACCGCCGAGGAGATCGTTTCCACCTGCGTCCTGTTGCTGGTCGCCGGACACGAGACGACGGTGAACCTGATCGGCAACGCGGTCCTGGCGATGTTGCGCCTACCGTCGCAGTGGACCGCGCTCGGCGCCGACGCCAACCGTGCCCCAGCGGTCATCGAGGAGACGTTGCGCTATGACCCGCCGGTGCAGATGATCGCCCGAACTGCCGGTGACGACATGACAATCGGGGGCATTGAGGTGCCCGAGGGCGACATCATGATGTTGCTGACGGCCGCCGCCCAGCGGGATCCCACCGAATATAATCGCCCCGACGTCTTCGACCCGGATCGGAAGGCGCTGCGGCACTTGGGATTCGGCCGCGGCGCACACTACTGCCTTGGTGCGCCGCTGGCCAGGCTGGAAGCCGGGGTGGCCCTGTCGGCGGTAACGGCGCGCTTCCCGAATGCTCGCTTGGACGGTGAACCCCAGTACAAGCCCAACGTCACGCTGCGCGGGCTATCGCAGCTCATGGTCAGGGTCTAGTCCCGTTCCCACGGCGGGCTTTCCTGCATCTTCCTGTAGTACTTCGCCAAGTGGCTCTTGATCCGATCGACATCGGACCGGGGCACGTCGATACCGCCACGCGCCCCGTCCATGATCGCGCCCGCCGCCATCACGCCGCGTGGCACGACCTTGAGGTTGCCGTCGATGACGTCGGCGATCAGCAGCTTGTAGGCCGTGAAGTTGTCCTTCTTGTCGCCGTCGTACCAGACATGCGCGTCGCGGTATTTCGGGTTCGGACCGTCCTCCGCGTCGGCCCACTGACGCACCCGCTTTTCGGCCGCGTCCCCGTCCCATTTGCGGTCACGATCGGCCAACGGCAGATCTTGAAAGGTTGTGACTGACATGGTTGCCGCGTGCCCTTTCCGGATGACGATCAAACGCGCCTAAACCGCCTGTTCGCGGTTGCACTAGCGGTAGCGTCGTTCGTAGCTGACTGGGCTGTCGACGGTGATTGCCACCCGAGCACTCGGCATCCCCCCGGCGGCGGTGGACGGGAGACGACCATGAAGCGGTGCATTGTCGGAGGACTCGCTGCCATTCTGTTGGCCGCACAGCTGGTCGCCGCGGCGCCACCCGCGCGCGCCGGTTGTGTGTACGGAGGACCCGTTCTGAGCAAGTGTGATGGACCCGTCCAGCCCGACGGCACCTGGCAACGCTGCGTGGCAGTCACCCGCTTGGTTCCTAATGGCATGAGTTCCTACCTCGTGCCCGACAATCACTGCAATGTGATGGGTCCTGGCCAGAACCCTTCGGACTTCGCCTTCGCCGACCCACCGACGCACATCGACGGCTGAGCGGGTCGGTGCGCGGGAAGGGGGGCCGGTCTAGCCCGAACCGAGTCCCGGCACGATCTCGCCGAGGCTGAAGGTCACCGGCTGTTCGAGCTGCTCGTAGGTGCACGAGCGCGGTTCGCGGTCCGGACGCCACCGATTGAACTGCGCGGTATGACGAAACCGCCGGCCCTCCATGTGGTCGTAGCGGACCTCGACCACTCGCTCGGGCCTCAGCGGTACGAAAGACAGATCCTTGCCTGCGTTCCAGCGCGAGAACTCGTTCTTGCGAGGAGTGCGCTCGCCGGCTTCATGCGCGGCCCAATTCCACGGGTGATCATCGAAATCGGTTACGAGCGGCTGTAGTTCGTCGAACAGCCGCCGACGCTCGGCCATGCGAAACGCGCCGATCACCCCGACCGACGCGAGCTGGCCATCATCCTGATAGAGGCCGAGCAACAACGAACCGATGGCGCCGGCGCCGGACTTGTGCACCCGATAGCCGGCGACCACGCAGTCGGCGGTCCGCTCGTGCTTGATCTTGAACATGACCCGCTTATCCGGTTGGTACGTGATGTCCAGCGGCTTGGCAATCACGCCGTCGAGTCCGGCGCCCTCGAATTCGTCGAACCAGCGCTGCGCGGTGTTGAGATCGGTCGTCGCCGGTGTGGCATGGATCGAGGGCCCCGAGGCCGCCAAGGCGTCGACCAGGGCGGCGCGCCGCTCGCTGAAGGGGCGTCGCGTGTAGTCGTCCTCGCCGAGGGCGAGCAAATCGAACGCGATGAAGGAGGCCGGCGTCGTCTTGGCGAGCATCTGCACCCGCGAGTCGGCCGGATGGATGCGTTGTTGCAGCGCCTCGAAATCCAGCCCGTTCCCGGTGGCGATGACGATTTCACCGTCGATCACGCAGCGCTCGGGCAGCTCGGCCCTGACCGCGGCGACCAGCTCCGGGAAATAGCGCGTCATCGGCCGTTCGTTTCGGCTGCCCAGCTCGACCTGGTCGCGGTCGCGGAAACAGATCGACCTGAAGCCGTCCCACTTGGGCTCATAGGACGCGTCAGGGGGAATCGAGCGCACCGATTTGGCCAGCATCGGCGACACCGGCGGCATGACAGGGAGGTCCATAGCCTGATTGTGCTGGAATCGGAGGTATGGCTGCTGCAGAAGAGCTCGACGTCGACGGCATTGCGGTGCGCCTGACCAATCCGGACAAGGTCTATTTCCCCAAACTCGGGTCGCAGGGCACCAAGCGACACCTGGTGGAGTACTACCGTGCCGTCGCGGGCGGTCCGATGCTCGACGCGCTGCGCGACCGGCCCACCCACCTGCAGCGCTTCCCGGACGGCATCGACGGCGAGGAGATCTACCAGAAGCGGATCCCGCAGCACCACCCCGACTACCTACAGACGTGCCGGGTGACCTTCCCGTCTGGGCGAACGGCCGACGCGTTGAAGGTGACCCATCCGGCGGCGGTCGTGTGGGCCGCACAGATGGGCACGGTCACCTTGCACCCGTGGCAGGTGCGCTGCCCGGATACCGACCATCCCGACGAACTGCGCATCGACCTGGACCCGCAGCCCGGCGTCGCCTTCGAGCAGGCGCGCACCGTCGCGGTCGACGTGCTGCGGCCGTTGCTCGACGAACTCGGTCTCGTGGGATACCCGAAGACCTCGGGTGGGCGCGGGATCCACGTCTTTCTGCGGATCGCCAGCAACTGGGACTTCATCGAGGTGCGCCGCGCCGGCATCGCCCTGGCCCGCGAAGTCGAGCGCCGCGCACCCGACGCCGTCACCACGTCGTGGTGGAAAGAAGAACGGGGCGAGCGCATCTTCATCGACTTCAACCAGAACGCGCGGGACCGCACGATGGCGTCGGCGTATTCGGTGCGGCGCACCCCGATCGCGACGGTATCGATGCCACTGAGGTGGGAGGAGCTGGCCGACGCCGAGCCGGACGACTACACCATGGCAACCGTGCCCGCTCTGGTCAACGATCGAGAGGACCCTTGGGCCGCAATGGATGACGCGGTCCAATCGATCGCTTCCTTGTTGGAGATGGCGGACGCCGACGAAGAGCGCGGTCTTGGGGACATGCCGTATCCGCCGAACTACCCGAAGATGCCCGGCGAACCGAAACGGGTGCAGCCCAGCAAGGATCGAGATCTTAAAGCCAAGAAGGACTAACCGGATGCCTGCAGCGGCGCGGGCTTGTTCCGCGCTGTTCGCGCTGCTGCTGTTGCCGATCTCCGGTGCGGGTGTGTCCGGTGCGGAGCCGATGACACCCGAGACTGCCGGCGAAAGGATGATCGGCTGGGACACCTACCGACGGTTGGACCGGCTGCCCTATCTGAACCCGGGTTCGCAGACCCTGCAGGTGTCGAGCTTCGATCGCAGTGGTGGCGATTTCGACATCTCCACCGGCAATCGCAACGGCAGTGGGGGGTGCCTGGCACCGGGGGGTGCGGGCTGCGTCATCGCGGAGGATCACGGTGCGGGAGAGATTGATTCGATCTGGCTGACCCGCGACGGCGGCAACGTTCGTGCCCTCGGCAACATCCGCATCGAGCTGGACGGGCAAGCCTTGGTGGACACTCCATTGCAATCGCTGGTCGACGGCGACTCAGGGGCTCCGTTCGTGTGGCCTCTGGTGGCCAACGCCGCTCAATCGCCCGGAGGCGATTACATCAAGGTGCCGATGCCGTATCGGCGGTCGATGCGGGTCAGCGTCACATCCCATTTGGAGTATTACCACGTCGATTATCGCCAGTTTCCCGATGCCAAGGGGATAAATACGTTCTCGCCATCCGATCCGGCGTCCGATGTGCTGGATACGCTGCGGTCCGCCGGCGCGGTTGACCCTAAACCGGCGGCAACCAGTGCCGCACACGCCAATCGGGTCATCGATCTCCCTGCCGGCACCGGGCAGACCATCGCGGAATCGACCGGATCGGCCAGCATCTCGGTGCTGAGGCTGCGGCTGCCCGAACCGGCCGCTCAACAGTTGACCGGATTGCGGCTGCAGATCGAGTTCGACGGCAGGACCATGGTCGACTCCCCGCTCGGGGAATTCTTCGGCGCCGGACTGGGCGCCAATCCCGTGCGATCGCTGATGTTCGCGACCAGTCCAGCGCCCGACGGGTCGTTGGTGTTATCCGATTGGTGGCCAATGCCTTTCGCGGAGTCGGCCCGCGTCACACTCGTCAACGCAGGCGCCAACCCGGTGACGGGGATAGACAGCGACGTCGTCACCACACCCGACGCCCAGTGGGCGCCCGCGCTGACCAGTGGCCGCGCTGGTTACTTCACCGCGCGCTCACACGCCGGACCGACGACCCCCGGCCAGGACTGGGTGTTCGCCGACGAACGCGGACACGGCAAATTCGTGGGCGTCAGCCAAACCATCCACGGCTACCGAAGCAAGACGGCGTTCAGTGACGACGCTCCCTATTTTCTCGAGGGCGCCGAACGGGTCTACACCGACGGAGCCGCGTCCCCGCAGTGGTACGGAACCGGCACCGAGGACCTCTACGAAGGCGGCTGGTACTTCAAGAACGGCACCCATTTCAGCGACCCGCTCAACGGCCAACCCGATCAACGCACGGCCACGGGCGGATGCGCAGACTACTGCGTCTCCGTCTACCGGATCATGCTGCCCGACGCGATCAGCTATCACTCCGCGATCCGGTTCGGCATCGAGCACGGCAAGAGGAACATGGTCCAACCCGACTACAGCTCAACGGCATTCCTCTACACACAGCCGGACGCCGTTGTCACCGGCGCAGACGACGTCAGGCCCACCGATCCGATCAATCGAGTCCTACACGTCTACAACGATTCCGACGCAACCGATCAGCTGCTGGTCAGCGAATACGAGGGCACCCAGGACACCCTGCCCGTCGTCGGCTCGGTGCGCACCGCCCAAGGAGCGATCACGTTTCATGTCCAGATCGATCCGGACAACCACGGCATCCTGTTGCGCCGAACGTCGGATCAGGCGACCGGCTTCCAATCGGCCGACGTCGCGGTCGACGGTGTGGCGACCGGGAACTGGCTGCAGCCGCGCAGCAACACCTTTCACCGGTGGCTGGACGACACCTACCTGGTGCCGCCGTCGGTCACCGCGGGCAAGGCGCAGGTGACGGTCACCTTGACGCCCACCGCCGACTCACCGCCCTGGACCGCCAGCCGTTACCACGTCGACACACTGACGGGGCCCTCTGACTAGCGAGCGATTGCCGGCCACTCCGATGAGCGCGCCGGCCAGCCCGCCGGCTGGTGCCAGCAGCGAAGGCCCGGCGAGCATGAGATAGCCGAACGTGACACCGACCACGAGCAGGGCCTGGTGCAACGGCGTCCATGCGGCGACCGGGCGCATTCGGTAAGACAGGCCCATGCCGAGCAGCAACGCCACCACGTGGCCGACTGCGGTGAAGTCCGCGCCCGCGGCCGCCACCACCGCGGTCCCCAGCCACGACCCCGCCCAGACCCCTCGCCAGCGCGCCGGGACCGCCGCCGTGAACGCGCCGAGCACGCACATCGCGCCGTAGCTGATTCCCACGTCACTGGCGCGCGCGACCGACACCGGTAGCAACCCCGTTTCGATGGCGGCGACCAGCCCGACCGCGACGATCAAGGTGGCGCCGATGTGGCCGACGGCGAAGGTCAGGAGCAATCCCCGGCCGCACCACATGAGTTCGCCCAGGGCCAGGAGGCAGGCAAGCCCGGGCAGCCATAGGAACAGGTCACCGCCGTCGTTGACGAATGCGCTCCCGATCAAAGTGCCCAGATGTCCACGCCCGAGATTGTGGACGTTGGTGCTCATTCGGCTTACGGCGACCTCGTGCGCATGCGGACCGAGCGCCGCAAGGATGAGATAGACGGCGAGCAGAATGACCGCATACGTGGCCGTCACGCGAATCGATGCAGCGCCGGGGACAGCACGCAGCGGCGCCTGGCTCCAACGCAGGGCGCCGTCACGGGTGGCGGCGGGTGTCATGGGTCAACGGTGCAGGTTCGGCGGGCGGTGTGCCTCGTTCTTAACGAAGCCTTCACACCCGTGCCGCAAATCTTCACGGAGTTGACGACCTTGTGACGTCCCCTTAAAGAGAGGTGATCGCGGCAATCGCCTCGTCGGCGGTCACGATGGACGAGGCGTAATTGGGCATGTTCACCTCGAGAGCGGCGTGGTCTTGACGGACTCGTCGCGATGCTGCTAAACATGGCCTGCGTCGCACTTTTGGGCGATCGCCCAAAGTCGAGGGGTGGAGGATTCCATGGACCGGATGGACGGCAAGGACGCCGACGCCGTCGGCGTCGCGCTGCCGGTGGATGCCGGCAGCCGCCTGAAGTAAGGACAGCATCGATGACCGTCACCAACGACACCGACGTCTACTACGATCCCTACGACGTCAGCATCAATGCCGACCCCTACCCGGTCTACGCGCGGCTGCGCGAAGAGGCGCCGATCTACTACAACGAACGCTACGACTTCTGGGCGCTGTCAAGGCATGCCGACGTCGAACACGGACTGGCTAACTGGGAGACGTTCTCTAACAGGCGAAGTGACATCCTCGAGCTCGTCCAGTCGAAATTCGACATGCCCGGCGGCGTCATGATGTTTCAGGACCCTCCGGAACACTCCAGGCTGCGCGGACTGATGTCGCGGGTGTTCACCCCCCGCCGGATGGCCGCCCTCGAGGACCAGATCCGGCAATACTGCATACGCTGCCTGGATCCGCTGGTCGGTTCCGGCGGATTCGACATCATCGCCGAACTGGCCTCGATGATGCCGATGCGCGTGATCGGCATGCTGCTGGGAATCCCGGAATCCGAACAGATCTCGGTGCGCGATGCCAATGACGCCAACCTGCGCACCAAGCCGGGTGCGCCCTTGAAGGTCGCTAACGCCGACTCCATCGCCGACGGCCGGATCTATGCCGACTACGTCGACTGGCGCTCCAAAAACCATTCCGATGACCTGATGACGACGCTGCTCAACGTCGAATTCGACGACGAGAATGGGGTGCATCGCAAGCTCACTCGCAAAGAGGTGCTGCACTACACGCAGGTGGTCGCAGGTGCGGGCAACGAGACCACCGGCCGGCTGATCGGCTGGCTGGCCAAGGTGCTCGCCGAGCACCCCGACCAGCGTCGCGAAGTTCACCAGGACAGGTCACTGTTGACCCGCACCATCGACGAGACATTGCGATTCGAACCCACCGGTCCACACGTTGCACGTTGGATGGCAAAAGATTTCGAGTGCTACGGCACGAGGGTCCCGGCCGGCAGCGCGATGCTGCTGCTGTTCGGCGCGGCCAATCGCGATCACCGTCGCTACACCGATCCGGACACCTACAACATCCGTCGTGACAACATCTCGCACATCACATTCGGGAAAGGTGTGCACTACTGCCTGGGCGCCAACCTCGCTCGCCTCGAGGGCCGCGTCGCGCTCGACGAGATGCTCAACCGGTGGCCCGAATGGGACATCGATTACGACACTGCGCAATTGGCGTCGACGTCGACCGTGCGCGGCTGGGAGCGGCTGCGGGTCGTGTTGCCCTGAGGAGGGCTACGCGTAGAGACGGCAGCGCCCGACGAGGATATCTGCCAGCCGTTGCGGCTCGCTGACCATGACCATGTGGCAAGTGTCGATCTCAACGAGTGTCTGTACACCGCCGAGTGCTTCGATGTTCCTTCGTTGCAGTTTCGGCGCGATCGCACGATCGTCCAGTGTCAGAATCCAGGTGCGAGGAATGTCAGCGGGCATTCCTCGCCAAGACACATTCTCCGTGAGCATGCGGAGTGATTCTGGATAGAGCTTGCCGCGCATGAAGTGGCGTCGGTTCGGCGGAACCCCGTTCAGGTACGCGAATCTGGCTAACAAGCTTGGTGTTTGACGCGGCACACCTCTCTTCGCAAAGCGTCGAGCGATTCTTGCCAGTAGCCACGGTAAGCTGTCCACGAGCGTCGCCCCTTCGGGCGGCAGGAACGAAGCGGCGAAGATCAGCTCGCGAACCCTGGCCGTACCCAGCTTGCTTGCCATTCCGGGTAGCGTCATGCCGCCGATCGAGTGGCCAACGATGATGATGTCGGTCAGTCCTGCGCTCCCGATGTCGCCGACGAGCGAATCGACGCAGTCGGCGATCGACATCGTCCGCAAGTTCCCCGGTTTGCCCCGCCGTCCAGGCATGTCGAGGGCAAGCACGGTCAAGTCCGGTGCCAACCGATGGATCTCATGGGCGGTGAGCTCCCAGGAATCGGCCGCGAGCCCGCCGCCGTGAACAAGAACCAAAGCGGGCAGTGCCATGGCTGGCCTCCTTGAGCGCCCGCAGCTCCCGAGCGCAGGATCGCATCGTAAAGCTCGCAACGATGCGGCGCGTGAGATTCGAACTACTTCGCGCCGCGGCCCCGGCGCGCTTTGGGCTCGGGCATTTCAAACCGGTCCAGGAGCCGGTTGACCAAGGCGATGGCGGCGTCGTGACCCCCCGAGGATCCCAGCCCTTCTTCCAAGATCAAGGTGCGGCCGATGGAGGCGATGAAGACCGCGATGGCCGCGGGCGGGAACTCGTCGGTGTCGATGTCGTGCTCGCGGATGATGAAGTTCAGCGCGGTGATCTGTTGCTCGCGCCACCGGTCCGACCACGCGGCAATCTCCGTGCGAATCTCCTTGCGGTGGTTGGCAAGTCCCATGAACTCCAGCAGCAGCCGGGTGTCCTTGGGCTCGATGAGGGTATCCCAGAAGGCGTGCAACGGCCGGTCCGACGCCAGCGCCTGTTGCTGGCGCTCCAGGTACATTGCCGCGCCGCGGCGGAAGACGGCCAGATACAGGGCGTCCATCGTGGGGAAGTAGTAGTGCACCAGCGCCGGTTTGACGCCGGCCTTGGTGGCAACCCGGCGCGACGTGGCGGCGGCGTAGCCCTCCTCGAGCATGACCTGACTCGTCGCGGCCACCAGCATGTCGCGCGTCGTCGAGTCACGCGCCCTCGGTCGTTCGGATGCCGTCACAGTGTGGTCCTATCACACGGCCGGTTCGGCGACCATCTCGGAGAACCCGGCGCCGAAATCCGGGATGCGCTTCTGCGTGAACATGTTGACGGCGTGCGAAACCGGGATCGTGGAATCGCGGTACTCGCTGTATCTGGTTCGCTTCGCCATTGGCCGTCTCATTCCGCGAGAAACGATTAACCTACCGATTTGAGCGATCGCCCAAGCAGGGTAGCTGTCATGCTGACACCTCCGGTCGCGGTGGTCAATGCGCACCGCCCGTGCAGGCGGGCTGCCACGGGCGCGAAGGATTCGATCTGCGACTGCTGCGCCGCGACGTAGTTGACGCCCTTGGTTTCTCGGCGCCACTGCACGCTCGAGCGGAACCAAGGCCACACCGGCACCTCGCACTTGACCGCAGGCGAGGCGGGTGTGGGTGTGTGAAGCCTATTTGGGCGGTCGCCCCGAACGGCCGGGGTCGCGCTGGCGTGAAGAATCGACTGGATGTGGACGACAATTACCCGGTCAGGCAATCCATTTCAGCTCCGACGTCATAAACTGCGCCGTTACGGCCCACGTTTAAGTTTCTTAACTATTGGGGATAGGGTTGTGGCAATCCATTCATAGATAGGGAACGCGCGTGGCCGCCAGCTTCATGGACGTTATCCAGTCCAAGTACTTGCTGTTGACGACATTCACCAAGGATGGGCGTCCCAAGCCGACACCGATCTGGGGCGTCCCCGACGGTGACGACACGCTGTTGGTGATCACCGACGACGGTTCGTGGAAAACCAAGCGGATCAACAACACTCCCAGGGTGACGATCGCCAAGAGCGGGGCGCTGGGCAAGCCCAAGAGCGACGAGGTCGAAGCCGTCGCCCGGGTGCTACCGAAGTCCGAGACGCAACGCGTCTACAACGCCGTCCTCAAGCGGTACTGGTATCACGCGCCGTGGTTCTACGTGCACTCGATCGTCCGCGGCGGCATCGACAAGGTGCACGTCGGCCTGGAAATCAAGCCTGCCGGCTGAGGCGCACCGAGGCTAGCCGCCTTCGGCGCGCATGGCCTCGAAGGTGTCCGCCACCGTTGCCTTGGGATCCCGATAGGTGACGCCGAGGTCCCGTTCACTCGGGGAATCGTCGGACGCCGGCATCTGCGTGTAGTACTGCATTCCCGCCCAGGTGAACGGCGTGTCGAAGGGCAGGAAACGGTTCGCCCGATCCAGCACCGCGCCGGCAACTCGCAGCGCCGTGTCGGGGATCGGGACAGCGACCATCGGCGTCCCGGCGACCTCGCCGATCAGGCTTGCGAGGTCGGCTGCGGGCACCCGGTGACCACCGGCGGTGTAGCGGCGCGGCCCGCGCCCGGGCTCGATCAACGCCGCGTGGAGCGCGGCCAGATCACGCACGTCGACGATCAGCCACGCGGCGCTGCGGCCGGGAATCGCGTGCATCTGCACGGCCGCCCGCACACCCTCGCCGGCCTCACCGAATTGGTCGCCGACCGGCGGGCCGAGCACCATGCCGGGGTAGGTGATGTTGACCGGCGCACCTGCATCCTGCAGGCCCCGGGCATAGATCTCGACCTGCGCCTTGGATGTTCCGTATCCATCCGCCCCGCCCACCACCGGCAGGTCCGCAGTCAGCGTGTCCAGGTCCGGATGGAACAGCGCGGTGAAGCTGGACACGTGGACGATGGGATCCAGGCCGAGTTCGACGGACTGGCCCAGCACATTCTGCGCGCCCTGCATGTTGGTGGCGAGCATCTCCGGGGTCTGGCGCGGATCGGTCGCGACCAGCGCGGCACTATGCACGACGGCGTCGCATCCCTGCAACGCCGCGCGCACCGCGACGCGGTCGGTGATGTCGGCGACGGCGAAATCCGACACGTCGACACCCAGCTTGGCGACGGTGGTCTGCAGTTTGTCGGGGTTGCGGACCAGGAATCGCACGGAGTGCCCCGCATCCGAAAGGGCCTTGGCGGTCCAGCCGCCGACAAAACCGGTACCACCCGTGATCAGAACCCGCATGGGCTCATTCTGCAAGACCGCAAAACCTATAGGTGGCTGGAGGCGAAGTTGGCGGCTTGGTTGGTCATGCCGTTAACCGGATACGACGTGTGCGCGGCGAAGTCGTTGGTGTCGGCGGTGCCGCAGATCGGGTCGCCCTGCGCGCACAATTCGAGCGTCTTGGGCTGATACAGCGGCCCGATGGCCAGGGGCGGGGCGTGGTACTTCTGCAGGAACTGACCCGATGGCGTGCCGAACAAAGTCACGGCGGCGACGTGCTTCGCGACGTCCGGCGGCATCGGCGGGGGCACCGCGGAGGCGGGCACGCCAGGGGGCACCGCGGCCGAGGTGGTGTAGCCCGCTAGCGCGGCGCCCTGCGAGTAGCCGCCGAGCACCTCTTTGGTGTTGGGGCAATTCGCCGCCATCGACTCGATGTGCGAGCTGGCGTCCCGGATGCCGTCGATGACCGTCACCGGGAAATCAGGGCTCGAAAAGTCGGTGCTGGCAGGGTAATTGACGGGGTACACGGTCAGTGATTTGCCGCCGACCTGCGAGCGTAACGCGTCGACGAACGGCTGCCCGATCCCGCCGACGCCGGGCGCTTCGCCGGATCCCCGGGCGAATACGACTTCGACGTCGGGACACGTCTCGGCCGCCGACGGAATGCGCGCGCTCGAAATTGCACCGGTCATGGCCGCCGCCACCGGCAGCGCGGATATGGCCAGCCGGCGCGCCGACACGGCGGCCAGTACCTTGCGTATTTTCATTACTTTTTGAAGGCGTCCTTCACCTTTTCGCCGGCATCCTTCAGGCTCGACTTCGCCTGGTCCGCCCTGCCCTCGTCCCTGGTGTCGTGGTCTCCGGTCGCCTTACCGATGGCTTCCTTGGCTCGGCCCCCGAGGTCCTCGATCTTGTTCTTCACTTTGTCTTCGTTGCTCATGGCGTGCTGGCTACCCGTCAACTGGAGTTATTGAAACCCCGCCCTGTCATCATGGATGTGTGAGCACCGCAATAGTGGTGGCGGTAGTGGTGGTGTTGATGCTGCTCGGGATCGGCATGGTGGTCAACCAGCTGCTGCGGCTGAGGCGGTATCTGAGGGACTCGCCCACCGAGCAAGCACCCGGTTTGAAACCCGAGCCGCCGGAAGGCTGATAGCTTCACACTCGTGAACGCTCGAGGCGTCGCGACGCGGTGACGCCGTCGACCCTGCTGGGCACCGACGCTGGCTTGCCACGCGGCGTGTCCGGTGCTGCCGACCCGCGTTTCGCCAGCGCCATCAGGGTGTTCTCCCAGCTGTTTCCCGGTCGCCGCTTCGGCGGGGGAGCGCTGAGCGTCTACGTCGGCGGGATTCCCGTCGTGGACGTCTGGACCGGCTGGTCGGACCGGGCCGGAACCCAGCGCTGGACCGCGAACACCGGCGCCATGGTGTTCTCGGCGACCAAGGGCGTCGCCTCGACGGTAATCCACCGGCTCGCCGACCGCGGCCTGCTGTCCTATGACGCGCCCGTCGCCGAATACTGGCCAGAGTTCGCCGCAAACGGGAAGGCCGAGATCACGGTTCGCGACGTTCTGCGGCACCGTTCCGGGTTGTCGCACCTGCGCGGCGTCACCAAGACGGAGCTGATGGACCACCTGCTCATGGAAGAGCGGCTGGCCGCGGCGCCGGTCGACCACCTGCGCGGTGTGCAGGCTTATCACGCGCTCACCTATGGGTGGCTGCTGTCCGGCCTCGCCAGGGCGGTGACCGGCAAGGGCATGCGTGAGCTGATCCGCCAGGAGGTGGCCCGCCCGCTCAACACCGACGGGCTGCACCTGGGCCGCCCACCGGAAGGCTCACCGACTACGCCTGCCCAAATCTTGATACCGCAGGGCAGGCTGCGCGCACCGGTGTTCAACTTCATCGCACCGCGGGTGGCCGGTCTGCCATTCTCCGGCGCGCTGGGCGCGATGTATTTCCCCGGCGTCATCTCCCTGATCAAGGGCGACACCCCGTTCCTGGACGGTGAGATTCCCGCGGCCAACGGCGTGGTCACCGCCCGTGCGCTCGCCAAGATGTTCGGCGCCCTGGCCAATGACGGCCGCATCGACGGAAAGAAGTTCCTGTCCGAGGACCTGGCGCACGGACTGGCCGGGCAGACGCGCCGCAAGTGGCCCGACGCGAACATGGTGGTGCCCATGCCTTTTCACTTGGGCTACCACGAATCGCCGGTTCCCGGTTTACTCCGCGGTTTCGGTCACGTCGGTCTGGGCGGAACGCTCGGCTGGGCCGACCCCGACACCGGCAGCTCCTTCGGGTTCATCCACAACCGACTGCTGACGCCGCTGCTGTTCGACATGGGATCCTTTGCGGGCCTTGCCCGTCCGCTGCGAAATGCCATCGAGTCGGTCCGTGACCAAGGCCCGCTCCCGGTGCCGTCGCTGGGCGCCCGCTACGCCAAACCCGCTCGGCGGCGGGCCGCTCTATAACCGTCCGGCGACGAGGGTAGCGGCCTCGCCCGTCAATCCCGACTGGACATACGAGCCGTGCGCCCTCAGATTGCCGCCGGGGGACGAGCATGCCGGATCGCCCTCGGCGCACATGTCAATGGTCTTGGCGGCATACGGCGGGCCGATCGGCGAAAAGACGACGCCGGTGAAATTGACTGCGGCGCGCGCTCACCGCCCAATGCTGACATACGCGTTGCCGCGCGGCAGTGTCAGCGGAAGATCGGCGTAGGTGGCGATTCCGGGCGCCGCGGCGACGATGGCGGCGATTCCGTTGATGGCGGGTACGGCGGTCATGATGTGCCCGAGGTCCATGAATTCCTCAAGCGTGGTGGCCTCGAAGTACGGCGGCGGCAGAAAGCCGACCTTGGTGGTGACCGTCGGTTGCCCGTCGATTTGAATGACCCAGCCGTCCTGCTCGATCTTCCAGTCGGGTTCCAGGGTCTGCCCCTTTTTCCACCGAACGTTGAGGTCGATCAGCGTCTTGCCGTTGACGATCCCCTGCCAGCTGATGTAGGTCCCCGCAACGTGTCCCGCGGGGATGGTCCAGGAAGCCATCACGAGGTCCTCGGTGGTCTGGGCGAACTCGGCGACGCAGCGCACCTCGTCGAGTTCGACGCCGAGCGCGTCGCCCACCAGCCGGACGGCCTCGCCGAAGATCGCGGTGCCCTTCGCGGCCATGGCCTGCAGGTCGGGGTGGTCGATCGGCTGCCCGAAGCCGACCGGCTTCTCCGTCTCCGGCGAGTCGTAGAAGGTGGTGTCGGCGGCCTCGTTGACGGTGACCTTGTCGATCCGGTTGCAAACCATGCCCGACACGATGGCCAACAGCTCGGCGAAGCCCGGGCTGACACCCGACCCGAAGATGGTGGAACCGCCTTTCTCGCAGGCCTCCAAGATGCGGTCGCGGCCGTCGCCGAGGTTGTGTCCCGTGATGAACGAGGCCGTGGTCACCACGTTGACCCCCGCGGACAGGATGCGGACCAGTTCGTCGACGTTGATCCACATCGGGTTGTAAACCACACAGTCCGGCTTGAGCGCCAGCAGCTCGTCGATGTCGTTGGTGGCTGCGATGCCGAGCGGCGGGAGCCCGACGAGTTCGCCGGCGTCGCGCCCGGCTTTCTCCGGCGACCAGGCGTAGCAGCCGACCAATTCCAAGGTGGGGTTGGTGACGATCGATTTCAGCGAGCTCTTGCCGACGTTGCCGGTGTTCCACTGAACAACGCGATAGGTGTTTGGCACTCGCTCAGCATAGGGAATGAGCGGGGTTCTTAGTAGGCCTAATAGGCAGATTCCGCGGCCAACCTTTCGGCCAGGAAGGCGTCGCGTGGCGGCAGGTTTTGCCGCGCCCGCGCCCACCGCCGGACCCTTTCCCGTACCTCGGCGGATTCCGCTACTCCGGCGCCGACCACCACTGATGTCACCGACCAATCGTGGTCCCACGCCGCCGACTCCGTCAGGGCGCGCGACTGGGAGTCTTTCAGTGGAAGGGCGGCGCGCCCGGTCGCGTCCATGGCGCCGCTGCCGTCGATGGCCGCCGAGCGCACCCGCACGGCGATACCCTTTGCCGGGTCCGGGCCGATGACCGCCGCCTGCACGATTGCGACGACCGCAGCGCCGCTGGCCTCGATGCTCCAGTGGACGGTGTTCTCGCCGGCGTCGAAGATCGCGGGGGGAACCCCGCTCCAGGCGATGGACGCGACGCCCCGGGTTATCACGCCCGCACCGCGCGGACCCGCGCCGGCGCCGGCGGCCAGCGCGTAATCGTCGCGACGATCGCTCGGCGGTGCCAGGCCCAGACCCGCATCATCAACGGCCGCAATCAATTCGGACCACTGATCGCCGTCCGCACCGAATTCTTCGGCGAGCCCGACGCCCGCGCGTACCAGGTCGACGATGCGTGAATCACCGCTGCGGACATGGCTTATCAGCGCGGCTGCGTGCGGCTGGAGCAGCTGCGCCACGTCGGAGTCCAGCGTGTCGTCGGCGAAGAAGCTCTGCGCCCCGGCGGTCAGCAACGCAACCTCGGTATCGAGCAGGGCGCGGTCCAGGCCGACGATGCCGTCCTGCCTGCTGGCCGGCCACCACCGGCGCAGCCAATGCCCGGTGGCCAGCCTGTGTAGCGGGGCGACCGAGCCCGGCGCCAGGTCGACGCCGGAGAGCTCGATGCTGTGCGGGTGGCCGTCCGCGTCGCTCACGGCCGACACCAGCGCGACATGTCCGGCCTCGCCGAAGATCCGCCACAACCAGTCCGCGCGTGACACATCGGTGAACGTGATGTGCGGCGCCGCATCATCGGGGCCGTCCACCGTCCACGACAGCACCGCGCCGCTGATTTCCAGCAGTGCAACCAGCGGTGTCGCCGCGGCGGCGCCGGCGGGACCGGTGCTCCAAAGCCCGGATTCGGCAACCAATCTCATCCGGCCACCTGCAATTCCAGCATCGCCTTGATTCGTTGCCGGTGGTCGAGGCTCACCGAGCGCGCCACCCCGTCGAGCAGTGCCCGCACGTCATCGACGTCGGCACATGGTTCCTGCCACACGTCACGCCCGTGCAGCCGCGCCCACAGCCGGCTCAGGTACGGCTGCGGGTAGGCGGCCAGGTCGTCGACAACTTGCCGTTGGCGCGGATGAATCGGTCCGTTCTCGGCCAGATAGCGCCGGGCGTGCAACACATAGGCCTCCTTGCGAAGCCGCGCCTGGATCTGGGTCGCCAGGTCATAGCGGCAGGAAGCGGACGGGTCCAGCGGGGCCAGCTGCACCGCGACCTCGATGCCGGCCACCAACGTCGCTTGTTTGTCTTCGGCCAGCAGGCCCCACGGCGCGCAGGACCGGTCGACTTCTTCCTCGCACAGCAAGGGGATTTCGGGCAAAGCGTCACGGTCCAAGGCGCGGCGCAGGGTCGCGCGCACCCGGTCCACGACGCTGCGGTCCAGCGGGCGGTCGCCATCCGTGTTCTGGGTAATCGCTGGAGGATGCTGCGGCGCAATCGAACTCAAACCCAGCTCAACGATCGACCACGGCAGCTTAGTGATGTCGGTGCGGGCCAGGGCGCCCATGTTGTACGGGGTGAGGTCGGCGATCATCGCCGACCAGACGCGCTGACGCGCCACCGCGACGCCATGGCTGCGGGCCGGCCCCAGCACCGTGTCGAGTTCGGCCCGGAACGTGTCGATGACGACATCGCCCGCCCGCACGTCGCGCCAACTGCGCTCCAGCTGCTCTGCCAGCGTGGCAACGACCTCGGCATCTGCCACGTAGCGATGCAGGACCTCGATTGCGGTGCGATCGCGATCCCGGTGGATGTCGCCGAGCACCGCCGCCGCCGTCTCGTAATCCTGCGGTGCCGGTGGGCCTTTCGTGACGGCGAGCTCGAAGCAGACCGGAAAGTACAGTTCCTGAGCGTTCCCGGTGCGAATTCGCCGCCGGCGGCGCTCCAATTTGAGCGCCTCGAACCAGGCTGCGGCCGAGCGTAATTCGGCACCGCTGCCGACGATGAGGTCGTGCATGGCCGCAGCGGTCTCGCGCGTCACCACCGGGGCCGAATACGCCGGGTTGGACCGCAGCCGCAACACCAGCGGGTCGATGATGCGTTTGACGGTCCGACTCAGCGGGCCTCCGTCGTCGGCGCTGAACACCTCCACGCCCGGACCGATGGCGCGCCACGCCGCCTCGATCACCAACCGTCGGGGATGGCCCACCTCCTCACCTCCCACGGCGGTCGCTACCTGCGGATCGGCGCTCATCAGCACAGAATAGGGCCATCGCAAAGTTTGCGGCAGCCATAAAGTTGGGTTCGGTAGCCGGTGTTCGGCACGACCCTGATCGCATGAACAAGCTGTCGCTGCCGGCCGGATGGCTCAGGCCCCGCCGCCGCCGGAATGCCGGAAACCGTACCGTCGGGGTCGGCACCGTGCGAAAGGTCAATCGTCAGGCCTTCATCGAGGTGGTGGCCGTCTCGGGGGAGACGTTCACCGGCAAGCTGGCGCGATGCGACGGTGGTCTCGACCTCTCCGTGCTACGGCCCGGTCTGCTCGTGCTGGTGGCGTTCGATCCGACCGCACGCAAGGAACTTTCGCTGCCGGACGATGTGCTTGCCGTCCACGCGGCCTGGGTGGCCTCGCTGTGAGGGCTAACGGGCCCCGTCAACCGCAAACGTGACCAGGGCGGCCCAGTACAGCGGGTTGGCTTTGACCTCCCCGTCGCGCCAGCGCCGCATCTGTTCACGCTGCCAACGATTCACCGCGGAGCCGGCCTCCTGCGCGGCATCGTGCGAGGTGTCCACCGCGGCCACCAGATCGGCCATCGGATCGGCCGGCTCCGAGTTTGGCGCGGCGAACGACTCGCTGAATTGCCGATACGCTGCCGTCGTCGGCAGCGACCACAAGGTGGCGGTCACCAACTGCGCGCCGTTGAGGATCATTGCCGCCACTAAACCGGTCGCCTCGTCGAATTGATAGTCGCCCCCCGATCCGCACGCCAGCAGCGCCACGCGCGGCGGCATCGGCAACTGAAGGACCATCAGATCCGAGGCGGTCAGTGGGCGGTGATCGCCGATTGCGTTGGCATCCCCGGGGATATCCGCGGTATCGGCCAGGTGAAGGGCCGCCCGGTCCGCCCGTGACCCGCCGTCGTGTTGGTTGTCCGCCGAACTTGCGTGACCGACATAGAGCAGCCGGCAAGGGGTTTGCGCCAGCAGCTCGGCCAGCCACGCGCGATCGGCATCCTGGCGACGGAACAGGTCGACCACGGTGTCGACATGCGGCAGCACGGGTCGCCGTTCGAGAAGTTCGGCGAAGTGTTGCGCCACGGGCGTGTGTGGCGAGGGCCTGCCCAGCACCGAGCCGAGCGCGGAGTCCGGCCGTTGTCCGGGCACCCGGGGGTCGAGTACCAGCAGCGGTGGCCGGTCGAGCCGCGCGTCCCACCCAGCGGGCGTTCGCGGCGAGTGCACGATATTGGGCGGCACCGCCATCAGCACGTCGACCAACTCCATCAGCCGATGGCCGTCGGTCAACTCGTCGATATTGTCCAGCTGCCAAGGTATTTGGGCCGCGGCGCGGCCGCTCGCGGTGATCGCCTCCTGGCGCGCACGCACCAGCTCCTCTTTGCTCGGGACCGATTTAGGAATCGCCAACAGTCCCCAGGGCACCCTGGCCAGCCGTGCGCTGGGCGAGACGAACAGCACCGCGCGGGGCGAGCTCATGCATTCGGCCAATAGCTGCCATCCGGGCGTGCCGATCAGCAACGTGCCGAGGATGTACGCCACGGCGAGTTCGGTGTCGGGCTTGGCGAATGGTCCGGTGGTCAGCGCGCGCTCGATGGCTTCATGCCGGGTTTCGGTTCCGTGTGGCTCCGGAAGGGCAGCGGTGAGCTCCTGCAGCGCGGCCAGCAGCAGCGGCTCTTCCAGCACCCACGTGACGGTTCGCGACGGCTGGCCGACGATCTGCAGGCTGGCGTAGGTCGCGATCCCGAGATCGGCGTATCGCAGCATCAGCGTCAGCCGATCGGGCTCACTCATGGCCACGTGGACCAGGCAGGCTCGGCCGCGGTGACGTCACGCCCATAGCGCTGCGATGCCAGGGCACGATAGTGGCTCAGGATCGGCGCGGCCCCGGGTTGCATCTGCAACGGCGGCAATGGTCCCAGCCTGGTCAACGACGCGCCGCCCCCCGCGGATGGGCCGGCGGCGGACAGCGCGACGGGCTCCGCGTCGACGTCGACGGGCACCGACGCGATGGCCGTCGAGGCCCATTCGCCGATTCGCGGTCGTTGCAATCCCTCGAAAGTCCCTCGCGCGCTGTGGTATTCGACGAGCTCACTGATCAGCGCGGTGTTCTCCCATTCCCAGGCCACGGCGAAGGCACCCGCCAGGATGGGCGCCGAAATGCCGGTGGCCCAGCGGGCCCTGGCGTCGGCGTCGGCGATCGAATACCGCACCGAATCGACCGCCAGGGCGGCCGGCACCTTGAGCTCGGCCGCCTGCTCGAGCTTGGCCATCCCGCGCCAGTACTCTGGGGTGCCGACCTCGCCGCGCAGA
Organism: Mycobacterium sp. NGS58; assembly: GCF_059812385.1. Taxonomy (NCBI): domain Bacteria; kingdom Bacillati; phylum Actinomycetota; class Actinomycetes; order Mycobacteriales; family Mycobacteriaceae; genus Mycobacterium; species Mycobacterium sp. NGS58. Next base: position 101,920 of record NZ_JCALCO010000001.1, read on the forward strand.
ATGCCGAGCCCCTCGGCCTGACGTGCCTCCGTTTCCTCCAGCGTCTCGTCGGGATCACCCGAGCTGTCGAAACCGAGATCGGCCAAAGCATCCGCGCGCCAGACCGTTCCGAGATGATTGTCGAGTTGCGCGTACTGCAGCCAGCTGCTGCGCGGTGAGGAGTCAAGCAGCTCCCGCGCCTGCGCGATGAGCTCGACAGCGTCGGAGAAGTGGCTCCAGAAGATAGCAATCCAGCTGCGCTGCAACAGGATACGGTGCAGATGCAGCGGTTTTCCCAATTCGCGCCAGTGCCGCTCGGCGTGCTCCCAGCATTCGTCGGCGGCCTCCAGTGCGCCGGCTCCCAGTCGGGTGAGTCCCATGTACAGCCAGCACCGGGCGACCTCATGGGCCCGGTCATGGCGGGCGATGACGGGATAGGCCTGGTTCACCAGTTCTTCGGTGCCGGCATGGTCGTTGGCCGCCCAGCGCGCGGCGGCGCGTTCCAATCGTGCTCTGGCCGTTGCCAGTTCCCAGCCATTGGTCTGCGCCCGCGCTTCGGCGCGACGCAGCCACGGCTCGGCTTCTGGCAACCGGCCGGTTTCCACACAGAACCTGCCGTACCCGGTCGCGGCGGTGACCCACACGTAGTCGGCCCGCTCATCGCCACCGCTGGTGTGCTCAAGGCTGTCAAAGGCGCTTTCCCACAATGGAGCTGATCGCACATGCAGGTCGTCGTCGCACAACGCGGTGGCGCACAGGACGTAGGCCTGGGCGCACAGGTGGCGGTGTTCGTCGGCCAGGTCACCGGGTGCGGAGCAGGAGTCGTTGTCGCACAAGGACGCCAGTTGCTCCGCCGCGTCATCGTGGTCGCCCAGCGCCGCGGCCAGGCCGGTCTGCAAGAGCTGGGCGCGCCGCGAGTATCGGGAGATCAACCGCGTGGTATCGGAAAGCCGCACCCGTTCATCGCCGGCAGCCATGCCGGCGTAGATCGCCACGCAATCCCGGATGCGGCGGACGGATTCGCGGACCCCGTCGTAGGCCCCGCGTGCGAGGTAGATCTCGCCAAGCTGTGCAAGGGCTTCCAGCATCAGGTCGTCGCGGTCGTCCCGCTCGATTCGCGGAATCAGTGAGAGCAGCAGATCGCGCGCACCGGTCTCGTCGGCGGCGAGCGCCAGACGGCGCGCCTTACCCAATTCGTCCGGGATCGACACGGCTGCATCATAAGTCCGGGGGCGGTGTCTGGTTGGCCAAACCGCGAACGGCGGACGCGTGAGTGAGGCACGTCCGCCGCTCGAGGGCCGCAACCGATCAGCCGCAGGACACCTTGATGTTGAAGTCCTTGGTGATCATTCCCGCCATCGGGTTCTTCATGTCCGCACCCTGCGCCTGACCGGTAATCGTGTAGGTCTTGCCATCTACCGCGACATTGGCCGAACCCACCTTCGCGCCCATGTTGTCGCTGACCGCCAGCGCGTTGCCGTCGACAACGAGGGCCAGCGACTGGACCTTCGGGGTGGCCTCGTCGGTCATCACGACGGCCAGCGCCTGCTGGGCGCCGCCCGTGGAGCCGCTGCCGATGTTGATCTTGCCGCCGGTCCGCACACAGGTCACCGACGCGGGATTCACGCCGGCAAGGTCGGTGCCGCCCACCTTGACTTGCGCGTTGGTGCCGGTGGCGACGCTGGGCGTCGTGCTCGACGCGGGTGCGGCGGTGTGGCCGCCGCCCGAGCACCCCACCAGGGTCACCGAAGCCGCGGCACAGCCCAGGGTCCCAATCGCAGCTGCGAGAAGACGTTTCACTTGTGGTTCCTTCCTTCGTGCGCCGCCCCAATGGCGTCGTCCTGGCGCAAGTACAGAACGCTCCGGTTGCTACCGATCCCAAATTTCGCCGGGCCGAACCGGTAGGCTGCGTCGATGGCGGAGCCGGCGAAGGGAGTAACGCGATGCTCAGCGTGAAATGGCTGGAAAAGCCTGAGTCTCATGACTTTCCGGCGGCGGCGGACTATCTCACCATGCTTGCGGACGACCAGACCGTGAAGAAGGTGATCAAAAAGCTGAAATCTGGGACGGTGACACATCGGAAGGCCAAAGACATTCTTCGGGCGGCACAGCTGAGTCTGCTTCCGGTGGACAATCCCCACGTCGCCGCGGACCTGACCAAGATCGAAAAAGGCCTACCGCTGTCGCCCATCCTGCTGGTGCGCGGCGACTTCATGGCCGGGATTACTTTGCAGATCGCCGACGGCTACCACCGCGTCTGCGCGAGCTATCACACCGACGAGAACACGCCCATTCCGGTGGTCCTCGCGGCCGTCAGCCGCTGATCGGAGGAATGGATGATGATCGACGTCAGCACCGTGGGAACCGTGCAGGTGCTGACGATGTCGTCGGGCGCGGTCAACGCGCAGGATGTCGAGCTGCTCGAAGAGCTGGCTTCGGCGGTGCGCGAGCTGGCACGTTCGGACGCCGGCGCGCTGGTTGTCACCGGCGCCGGCCGCGCCTTCAGCGCGGGCGTCGACCTCAAGCGGGTGGTGGAAGGCGGCACCGGCTACACCGATCGGCTCGTCCCCGCGCTGTCCGCGGCGTTCGATGCGATGTTCGGCTATCCGGGGCCGACCGTCGCCGCGATCAACGGCGCCGCGATCGCGGGCGGCTGCGTGCTCGCGTGCGCCTGCGACCGCCGCTTGATCAGCCCGGAGGCACAGATCGGCGCGGCCGAGGTGCGCGTCGGGGTGCCGTTCCCGGTCGCCGCTTTGGAGGTCATGCGCTACGCCTGCGGGATCCACGCCGACGAGGTGCTGCTCGGGGGCCGCAACTACCGGGGCGCGGAGGCCGTGGCGCGCGGACTGGCGCACCGAGTCGTCGCCGATGAGCTCATCGAGGCGGCCGTGGCGGAGGCGTCGGACCTGGGCAGCATCCCGGTCGACGCCTACCGGCAGACGAAGACCCAGTTGCACGCCCCGACGATGGCGCGCATCCACGAAGCCCGCGGCCTCGATGACGAGGTTCGCCGGATGTGGGGCACGGACGAGACGCTGCGACGCATCGCCGCCTACGTGGATCGGCTGCGACGCCGCTGACTAGTCTTCGTCGGCGTTGTCGTCCAGGGCCACGCCGGCCCGAGTGCGCCTGCGCCGCATCCGGTGTGACCCCTTGCCGGTCGGGCGCCGGTTGCGCAACTTGGCCTTCGACTCGTCGGCCTCGTCGATGGTCGTCTGGGTATCGGTGGTGTCCTTGACGGGCGCAGCCTCGGTCGCCAGGTCCGATGCCGCCTCAGAGGCGGCGGTTTTTGCAGTGACTTCGCTTGGGGCCGCCGCCGGCTCACCCGCCTCGGCTTCCTTGGTCTCTTCGGCTTCTGCGGGGGCCGGCTCCGCGTCGTCCGCCTCGTCCGCAGCGCTCTCGGCGGTCTCGTCGGCTTCGGCCTCTTCCGCCTCTTCCGCATCGAGTTCTTCGGCTTCTTCGGCGTCGGCCTCGTCGGCTTCCTTGCGCCGCACGCGACGCTTTTTGGGCTTCTTCGCCTTGATCGGTTTGGGCGGGGGCGGGGGGAGCTCAGCGACGAACGAGAGGTAGAACGCGAAAATGCCGAGCAACGCGATCGCGGCGGCCGCCCCGTAGATGCCGAACAACCACCGCCCGGCGGCATCCAGGCTGAGCCAGATCTCGCTGATCGCCGTCCCGATGATCAACACCCCGGCCAGCACGTGGGCAACTATCGACCAGGTCCTGATGGACAGGGCCAGCTGCGGCGTCCCCAACTCGGGCTTGCGGGTGCGCAGCAGCGTGAACACCACGGGCAGCGCCGCGAGCGCGATGAGCGCACCCGTCACAATCCGCAGCGAAGTCCCCAACGAGTGCGCGGTGTCACCCATCAGCTCAAGCCAACGCGGCAACACGAAAAAGAAGTAGAGGACGCCCGCAGCGATCGAAAACAACGCGTGCCACGGGATGGCGACCTTGCGCCCCATACCCCTCCTCGTGCTGGTGAATCCACGCCAGCCTAACGGCGGCCGACCCGAATCCATATCAATTCGTACGTGTCCGCTTGGCGGACCGATGGCGGAGGATGCGGGATTTGAACCCGCGAGGGCTGTTAACCCAACCCGCGTTCCAGGCGAGCGCCATAGGCCACTAGGCGAATCCTCCGTGGCCATGGTAACCGAGGGTCTGATGGCCCCCGACAGTTGCTCGTCGTCGACTCCGGGGCGGGTATTAGACTCGTCGCTGGACCCCGCGCGGCGTCTATCCTGTGAACTCCCCCAGGGCCGGAAGGCAGCAAGGGTCAATGGGCTCTGTCGGGTGCGCGGGGTCCCCTATCTCCATGAGTGGCGACCCGCTTCGCCCGGCTTCGCCGCGCTTGCGATCACCACCGGTTTCCCGCCTTCGAACAGCGAAAGGGTTCATGGTGTCGCTGGAGTCCCTCACCCCGGCCGAGCTCGCGGCCGCGAACACTCGTCACCAGCAGGACTACGCGGACCTGCAGGCCAAGAAGCTCGCCCTGGACCTGACCCGCGGCAAACCGGCACCCGCCCAGCTCGACCTGTCCAACCAGTTGCTGAGCCTGCCCGGGGACGACTTCCGCGACAGCGAGGGGACCGACACCCGCAACTACGGTGGCCTGCACGGCCTGCCCGAGCTACGGGCCATCTTCGGGGAGCTGCTCGGCATCCCGGTGCAGAACCTGATCGCGGGAAACAACTCCAGCCTGGAGCTGATGCACGACCTCGTCGCCTTCTCCATGTTGTACGGCGGGGTGGATTCGCAGCGGCCCTGGAAGGACGAACCGAGCATCAAGTTCCTCTGCCCGACCCCGGGCTACGACCGGCATTTCGCCATCACCGAGACGATGGGCATCGAGATGATCCCCGTCCCGATGCTGTCCGACGGGCCGGATGTCGACCTGATCGAGGAGTTGGTCGCCGCCGATCCGGCCATCAAGGGCATGTGGACGGTGCCGGTGTTCGGCAACCCGACGGGGGTCACCTACTCCTGGGACACGGTCCTGCGGCTAGTCCAGATGCGGACCGCGGCGCCCGACTTCCGGCTGTTCTGGGACAACGCATACGCGGTGCATACCCTGACGCATGACTTCGTCCGGCAGGTCGACGTGCTCGGGCTGGCGGCTGCGGCGGGGAACCCCCATCGGCCCTACGTGTTCGCGTCCACCTCGAAGATCACCTTCGCCGGCGCCGGCGTGAGCTTCCTGGGCGGATCGCTGGGCAACATCGCGTGGTACCTGCAGTACGCGGGAAAGAAGTCGATCGGACCGGACAAGGTCAACCAGCTGCGGCACCTGCGCTTCTTCCGCGACGCCGACGGGGTGCGGCTGCACATGCTGCGACACCAGCAGATCCTGGCGCCGAAGTTCGCGCTGGCCGCCGAGATCCTGGATCAGCGGCTCAGCGACTCCAAGATCGCGTCGTGGACCGACCCCAAGGGCGGTTACTTCATCAGCCTAGACGTCCTACCCGGCACCGCGAAGCGGACCGTCGCGCTGGCCAAGGACGCCGGTATCGCGGTCACCGAGGCGGGTGCGTCGTTCCCGTACCGCAAGGATCCGAAGGACACCAACATCCGGATCGCGCCGACCTTCCCGTCGCTGCCGGACCTGCGCGACGCCGTCGACGGCCTGGCGACCTGCGCGCTGCTGGCGGCGTCGGAGTCGCTGCTGGCGTCGTCGAGCATGAACTGACGGCGCGGAAATCGCCGAAATCCGCCCCACGATCGCACTCGACGCCCCGCGGGCCGCAGTCACCGCGCGCCGGTAGCCTGCTGACCGTGGCCCTCTACCGCAAGTACCGACCGGCAACTTTCGCCGAAGTGGTGGGGCAGGAGCACGTCACCGAACCACTGTCGATCGCCCTGGAAGCCGGCCGGATCAACCACGCGTATTTGTTTTCGGGTCCGCGCGGCTGCGGGAAGACCTCCTCGGCGCGCATCCTGGCCCGCTCGCTGAACTGCGTTCAGGGCCCGACGGCCAACCCGTGCGGGGTCTGTGACTCGTGCCAGGCGCTGGCGCCCAACGCGCCCGGCAGCATCGACGTGGTGGAACTCGACGCCGCCAGCCACGGTGGCGTGGATGACACCCGCGAGCTGCGCGACCGTGCGTTCTACGCGCCAGCCCAATCGCGCTACCGGGTGTTCATCGTCGACGAGGCGCATATGGTCACCACGGCGGGGTTCAACGCGCTACTCAAGATCGTGGAGGAGCCCCCCGAGCACCTCATCTTCATCTTCGCCACCACCGAGCCGGAGAAGGTGCTGCCGACGATTCGATCGCGCACCCATCACTATCCGTTCCGGCTGCTGCCGCCGAAGACCATGCGGGCGTTGATCGCGCGGATCTGCGAGCAGGAGGGCGTCGCCGTCGACGACGCCGTCTACCCGCTGGTGATCCGCGCCGGCGGCGGCTCGCCGCGCGACACCCTGTCGGTGCTGGACCAGCTGGTGGCCGGCGCCGAGGGCGCGCACGTGACCTATCAACGGGCGCTGGGTCTGCTGGGCGCCACCGACATGGCGCTGATCGACGACGCCGTGGACTCGCTCGCGGCCGCCGATGCCGCGGCGTTGTTCGGTGCGGTGGAGTCGGTGATCGATGCCGGCCACGACCCGCGGCGTTTCGCCACCGATCTGCTCGAGCGGTTTCGCGACCTGATCCTGTTGCAGGCCGTCCCGGATGCGGCCAGCCGCGGCGTGGTCGACGCACCGGAGGACGTGCTGGAGCGGATGCGTGAGCAAGCGACCCGGATCGGACCGGCAACCCTGACCCGCTACGCCGAGGTGGTGCAGGCGGGCCTGGGCGAGATGCGCGGTGCGACGGCGCCGCGCCTGCTGCTCGAGGTCGTGTGTGCGCGGCTGCTGCTGCCCTCGGCCAGCGACACCGAGTCGGCGCTGCTGCAACGCGTCGAGCGCATCGAAACTCGGCTGGACATGTCCATTCCGGGCTCGGAAGCGCCGCGCAGCGCCCCGGCACCGGCCGACGAGCAACCCGTCCGATTCACCCGGCCGTCCGCGACGGCCGCCGCCAAGCCCAAACCGAAACCCGAAGCGATACCCGAACCGAGCGCGAAGCCCAAGGCGGCTGCGGTCGCCGAACCGGCTCCACCCCCGGCCGCGGCCGCGCTCTCCGAACCGGCTCCGGCGCTGCCGGCCGAATCAGCTCCTGCGCCGGGCGAACTCAACACCGCGGCGGTGCGCAGCATGTGGCCCACGGTGCGCGAAAAGGTGCGTCAGCGCAGCCGGACCACCGAGGTGATGCTGGCCGGGGCGACCGTCCGGGCCATCGAGGGCAACACGTTGGTGCTGAGCCATGAATCTGCGCCGCTGGCCAAGAGGCTCTGCGAGCAACGCAACGCCGACGTCATCGCCGAAGCGCTCAAGGACGCGCTGGGTGTCAATTGGCGCGTGCGGTGTGAGGCCGGCGCACCGGCCTCGGCCGCGCCGCCACCTTCCGCAGGCGGGGAAGTCGGGCCGGCGGTTTCCACCGTGGCCGAGTCCGCACCCGACGACGATTCCGCGCGGCGCGACGAAGAGGAACACATGCTCGCCGAGGCGGTCCGCGACGAGCCGTCGGCGCCCCGCCGCGACCCCGAAGAGGTCGCCCTCGAACTGCTGCAGAACGAGCTGGGCGCCCGCCGCATCGACAACGGCTAGGGCGATCGCAAGCGCGGCGGTGGCCGGGCGCAGCGGGTCGCCACCAACGGCTAGCGCGTCAGGCCGTCCACCACGGCCGCAGCGGCAGGTCGTCGTCGCCCCGCGCGTCGGTATTGGCTGCCAGCACGTGATGGAGCTGAAGGTTGTTCTGCTCGAACGCGACCCGTGATGCCGCCATGTACAGGCCCCACACCTTGGCGGTCGGCAAGCCGACCTCGGCGACCGCCACGTCCCAGTGCTCGACCAGGTTGTGGCACCAGTCGCGCAGCGTCATCGCGTAGTGATGGCGGAAGTTCTCCGCGTGCAGCACCTCGAAGCCCACATCCTGGACGGCCCTGGTGATGCGGCCCGAGCCGGTCAGCTCGCCGTCCGGAAAGACGTAGCGGTCGGTGAATCCGCCGGCGAACGAGGTGGAGGTGTTGTCGTGCCGGGTGATGCAGTGGTTGAGCAGCAGGCCGCCGGTGCGCAGCTTCGACTTGAGGAACCCGAAGTAGGTCGGGTAGTTCTTGACGCCGATGTGCTCGGTCAGCCCGATCGAGGAGACCGCGTCGAACTGCGTCTCGCCGACGTCGCGGTAGTCGGAGTGCCGCACCTCGGCCAGCTCTGCCAGCCCCTCGTCGGCGATCGCCTGCTGCGCCCACTTCGCCTGCTCTGCCGACAGGGTGGCGCCGATCGCCCGGACGCCGCGCCGCGCCGCGTAACGCACCATGCCACCCCAACCGCAGCCGACATCGAGCAGCCGGTCGCCCGGTTGCAGCCGCAGCTTCTCGAAAATCAGCCGGTACTTGTTTTGCTGCGCATCCTCCAGCGTCGCTTCGGTGTCGGGATACACCGCGCAGGTATAGGTCATCGAGGGACCCAACACGAGTTCGTAGAAGGTGTTGGAGACGTCGTAGTGGTGATGGATGGCCTCGGCGTCCCGGGTCTTGCTGTGCATCAGCCCGTCGGCGACCCGGCGCCACCGGGGCCGGCTTTCCTGAGGTGGGGGTGGCACCGGCAACAACCGCTCGAAACCGATGGAACGGACAACGTTGGCCAGCACCCGCGCCGGCGGCCGCTTGAATTCGACGCGATCGGTCAGCGTCTTGAGCAGCCGGTACGGATCGCCCGGATGCACGCCGTACGCCTGCAGGTCGCCCGACACGTAGGCGCGGGCCAGGCCGAGTTCGCCGGGCGCGGTGGCCAGGTAGGTGGCTCCGCGAGGCGTCCGAAGATCCAAACCCAATTCGGCGTCTTTGCTTCCGGCCGTGCTGCCGTCGTAGGCGGTGAACTTCAGCGGATGTCGCCCGGTCGCGGCGAACACCTCCAGGATCTCGGCCATGCTCAATTTGCCGGTCGGCGAGCGGTGAGGTTCCTTTGTCGTTGTCATCGCCGTTGCACCGCCTTCGCGTAGAGGTCGAGTAAACGAGAATCGGGGTCGTAGGTCTTCTTGACGGTGTTGTAGGCCTCGCCGCCGTACAACTCGTCGAAGTCCTCGCGGGAGTAGAAGGACTCGGAATACAGCGACTTGTGGCCGCCCAGCTCGCCTACCTTGGCTTCGATCATCCGGTTGGTGGCGCCCTCGGTGGCGCCGGCCGGTACCGACGACCAAAAGCCGACGTTGACGTAGGTGTGATCCGGCCGCATCGGGTACAGCGGCCAGCCGTGGTGGTCGCGCAGACGCAACGGGCACAACCAGATTGGAGTGATGGGCACGCTGTCCAGGAACCACTCCAGGAAGTCGCAGGTGCGTTCGACCGGCACCTCGACGTCCTGCACGACCCGTTCCCGGGGTGGCCGGCCGTTCCGGGCCTCGATGCGGTCGGACAGCCCGAAGCGGCGATCCATCGAAATCAGCTTCGAATAGACGCTACTGCGCCGATAGCGGCGCGGCCACCAGCGCCGCAGTCGCGGGTTCTGCACGCCGAAAGCGCGTGAGCACCAGAACCAATCGGTGTCCCAGCGCCAGAAGTAGTCGTTGATGGTCAGCCGGTCGTCCTTGGTCGCTTCCACGCCGGGGGCGTCGTGCCGGATGGACTGGTAGTAGATGTTGCGGCCGGTGTAGTCGCTGACCGGGCCGGGAGTGGTGGTCCGCCGGCCCACGCACAGGTAGCTTTCGTCGGCGCTGAAGACCACGCCGTCGAGGTAGTCGACGGGCGTCCCACCCTGTCCACCGGTGTCGATGATGCGTTCCATGGCCGCAACCAGATCGGGCAGCGAGCGGAATCGGACGTGGCGCAGCGCCACGAACGGCGCGACGGGCTCCAGCTCGATCCGGAGCCGGGTTGAATACCCAAGCGTTCCATACGAATTCGGGAAGGCGCGGAAGAGGTCGGGGTGCTGGGTGCGCGATGTGGTGAGCAAATCGCCAGCGCCGGTGAGGATGTCCATCTCGAGCACCGATTCATGCGGCAGACCGTTGCGGAACGACGACGACTCGATGCCCAGCCCGCTGACCGCGCCGCCGAGGGTGATGGTCTTCAGCTGCGGGACTACCAGCGGCGAAAGGCCATACGGCAGCGTCGCGGCCACCAGGTCCGCGTACGTGCACATGCCCGCCACATCTGCGGTGCGGGTTTCGGGATCCACGTTCAGAACGCCGGTCAGCCCGGACGTGTCCAGGCCGGGTGCATCACGTTTGGTGCGGGCGCGGAACAGGTTTGACGTCGGCTTGGCCAACCGGACGGCGGACGTCGGGGGGATGGATCGATAACTTGCCAGCATCCGGTCAACGCCAGACTTGTGGGCCGAGAGTGCAGATCCAAGGACAGGCACCACATATACCCTAGTCTTCGACAACAGCCCGTGCACCCGTCGCACGGCAGCGTCGGGAAATCATCATGAGGAGGGGTCGCTTTGGCACAGGTGAGCGCAGAGAGCACCATCTTGATCAATGCGGAGCCTGCGGCAACCCTTGCCGCCGTCGCGGACTACGAGACTGTCCGTCCGAAAATTCTTTCGCCGCAGTACCGCGACTACCAGGTGCTCCAGGGTGGGCAGGGGGCCGGCACGGTCGCCAAGTGGAAGCTGCAGGCCACCAAATCGCGGGTGCGCGACGTGCAGGCCAACGTCGATGTGGCCGGGCACACCGTCATCGAGAAGGACGCGAACTCGTCGATGGTGATCAACTGGACGGTCGCTCCAGCCGGACCCGGCTCCAGCGTCACCGTGAAGACCACCTGGGCCGGCGCCGGCGGCGTCAAGGGCTTCCTCGAGAAGACCTTTGCGCCGTTGGGGCTCAAGAGGATTCAGGGCGAGGTGCTGGCCAACCTGAAGAAAGAGCTGGAGAGCTGAGCTAGCGTCGCGCAATCGAACTCAGCGCGCCTGGCCCTGCGAGGCGAGGAAGCCCGCGACGCCGCGGACCAGTGCGTCGGCGTACTTCTGCCGGCCCTCGGCCGACTCCATCAGCGCCGAGTCCGCGGGGTTCTTCATGTTGCCGCACTCGACCAGGATCGACGGGTACTGCGCCAGGTTCAGGCCGGTCAGGTCCGAACGGCCGTAGAGACCGTTCTGGCCGATGTAGTTGGCCGGCGGGATCCCCGACGCCTGCATCTGGTCGCGCATGATCCGCGCGTACTGCACCGACGGGCCGGCCTGCACCTGGTTGAGCGGCGGGGCCGAGTAGTTGACGTGGAATCCCCGGCCGGAGGGCGGGCCGCCGTCGGCGTGGATGGACAGGACCGCGTTGGGGTGCAGCGCGTTGGCCGCGTTCGCGCGTTCGTCGACGCACGGTCCCAGGCCGTTGTCGTTGGCCCGCGACAGCGCGGTCCGCACTCCGAGGGCGTTCAGCTCGGCGCGCACCCGCAGCGCGGTGTCCCAGGTGAAGGTGTGTTCCATATAGCCGGAGTTGGTGGCCGTGCCGCTGGTCTGGCAGTCCTTCGTACCGCCGCGACCGGTGGGCACCTGGCGGTTGATGGAGCCATCATTGGACCCGTTGTGGCCCGGATCGATGAAAACCACCATGCCGGCGATGCTGGATGGGGCCGCCATTGCGTTCGGGATGACGATGGCCGACGCAGCGACGATCATGCAGATGATCGTCCTGAGGCCGACACGCCTGCTCACTCGTAGGTCCACGGCGCAAAGCTAGCGCCGGGCGGTCTACGCTGGGTGTTTCGAATCGCCGGAGACTCACGAGCGAAACCAACTCGAGACCAAGATGCGAGGGGATTGTCATGCAACCCGGAGGCGATATGTCGGCGCTGCTGGCCCAGGCGCAGGAGATGCAGCAGAAGCTCATGGAGGCGCAGCAACAACTGGCGAACGCTGAGGTACGCGGTCAGGCCGGTGGGGGTTTGGTCGAGGTCGTCGTCAAAGGCAGCGGCGAGGTGGTCGCGGTGAAGATCGATCCCTCCGTCGTCGACCCGTCTGACGTCGAGACCCTGCAGGACCTGATCGTCGGCGCCATGGGTGACGCTTCCAAGCAGGTCACCCGGATGGCCCAGGAACGGCTGGGGTCGCTGGCCGGCGGTTTCGGCCCGCCGCCTGGGCAACCCCCCGCGCCGGCGCAGGGGCTTTAGACTCCGCGACCGACATGTTCGAAGGACCCGTCCAGGATTTGATCGACGAGCTCGGCAAGCTGCCGGGCATCGGGCCCAAGAGCGCCCAGCGCATCGCCTTCCACCTGCTGTCGGTCGAACCGCCGGATATCGACCGGCTGACCGCGGTGCTGGCGAAGGTCCGCGACGGCGTGCGGTTCTGTGCGGTGTGCGGCAACGTCTCCGACAACGAGCGCTGCCGGATCTGCGCCGATCCCCGCCGGGACGGCTCGCAGGTGTGCGTCGTCGAGGAGCCCAAAGACGTCCAGGCCGTCGAGCGCACCCGCGAATTCCGCGGCCGCTACCACGTGCTGGGAGGTGCGCTCGATCCGTTGTCCGGCGTGGGCCCCGACCAGCTGAGGATCCGCGAGCTGCTGAGCCGGATCGGGGAGCGGGTCGACGACGTCGACATCACCGAGGTGATCATCGCGACCGACCCGAACACCGAGGGCGAGGCCACGGCCACCTACCTGGTGCGGATGCTGCGCGACATCCCCGGCCTGACCGTGACGCGGATCGCGTCCGGGCTGCCGATGGGCGGTGACCTGGAGTTCGCCGACGAACTGACGCTCGGTCGCGCGCTCGCCGGCCGCCGGGCCATGGTCTGAGGCGTCGGGTTCGCGGCCCTCTCACGCCCCGGCCAGCTCGCCGGCCTCCCGTTCGACAGTGGGCCCCGATCCCGGCAGCGGCTTGCCGGCGACTTCCGGCATGAAGCGAAGGGCGACCGTCCCGACCACGCCCGCGAAGATCAGCATGTAGGCCGGCACCATGGGGCTGCCGGTGCCTGATATCAGCGCTTGAGCGATCACCGGAGTGGTTCCGCCGACGGTCGATAGCGCGATGTTGTACGAAATGGCCAGCGCCCCGCTGCGCACCCTGGTCGGGAACAGCGCCGGCAGGGCTTGGGGGGTGGTGCTGTCGAAACACAGTTCCATCAGCCCGACCAGCAACACACCGATGAAGACCAGCGCAAAGACACCGCCGAAGCGCATCAGCAAGAACGCTGGGACCGACGCCAGAAGGAGCAATCCGCAGCCCGTCCACATGATCGGTTTGACGCCGATACGGTCGGACAACATGGCGACGAACACCACCGAGGCCATCAGGATCGCCAAGGTCGCCACGATAATCACTAGGCTTGCCGTGTTACCCAGGTGCACAACCACTTTCAGGTATGTCGGTAAGTATCCGGTGAGCATGAAGTCGGGGATCTGGGAGGCCACCACCACGGCCGCGCAGATCACCATCGGCTTCCACTGCTCCACCACGGTGCGCCGAAACTGCTGCCAGCCGCGGTCGACCGGCACATCCCCGTTGCCGCTCACCTGTTTATAGGCCGGTGACTCCTCGATCCGCAGGCGCAAATAGAGAGCGAGGACGCCGAAGGGCGCTCCCAACAACAGCGGAATCCGCCACCCCCACGCCAGCATGGAATGGCTTGGCAGCCAGGCCTGCAAAGCGGTCACCAGCATCCCGGCGAGCACGAACCCGACCAGGTTGCCCAGCGGCAGGAACCCGACCATCGTGCCGCGTTTGCGGTCTGGGGCACGCTCAACGAGATACGTCATCGCGCCGACAAACTCGCCGCCGGTAGACAAGCCTTGGAAGACCCGGGCGACCAGCAGCAGGATCGGCGCCCAGACGCCGATCGTGCTGTAGCCGGGCAGCAGGCCGGTCATGGTGGTCCCGACCGCCATCAGCAGGATCGTGATCACCAAAACCCGCTTGCGCCCGACACGGTCCCCGAGAGGGCCGAGGACGAACCCGCCGAGCGGACGCACCACGTACGCCGCCGCCAGCGTGCTGAAGGTGGCGATCAGGTGGACCGCGCTGACGCTATTGCCCGGATAGAACACCTGCGCAATGGTGGTCGCGATGTAGCCGTAGACGCCGAAGTCGTACCACTCCATGAAATTGCCGATGGCAGTCGCCAGGGTGTCCCGGCGCATTGACGAATCGGTGTCCCGGGAATCAGTGCCTGTGCCGCCGCGTCCGTTGCTCATTGACACGTCACGTACCCAAAACTTTGCTGCCCGGAACCGGTTGTGCCTGCGACCATGCGTTTCGCCCTGAGCACGCCCTAGCGAGCGGCCAGTCGTTCGCGGCGCAGCAACTCCACCTCCGGCATCGGCAGCGGCGGCAGCTCGCCGACCACCATGCTCAGCAGCAGGTCGGCCAGTTGCGGGTTGCGCGCCAGGCACGGCCCGTGCATGTAGGTCGCGATCACGCTGCCCTGCACCGCGCCGTCGGAGCCGTCGCCGGCCCGGTTGCCGGCGCCCTTGACCACCGCGCCCAGCGGCGACGCCGCCGTCCCGAGCAGGGTGCCGCCGCGGTGGTTCTCGAAACCGGTCAGGCGCTCGGTCAAGCCCGCCAGCAGCGGCTTGGTCGCCAACTCGCCGATGGTGCGCGCCTGTTGCGGCGACGTCGTCGCGTCGAGCATGCTCACTCCCTCGACGCGCTCCCCGGCCGACGTTTCATACCAGTGACCGAGCACCTGAACGGCCGCGCAGATGGCCAGCACCGGCGCACCCCGCTCCGCGGCGCGCTGCAGGCCGGGGTGCTTGATCAGGTGCCGGGTGGCCAAGCGCTGCGCGTAGTCCTCGGCCCCGCCCAGCGTGTAGAGGTCCAACGATTCGGGCACCGGGTCGGCCAGCGTGATTTCGACGATCTCGGCCGCGATGCCGCGCAGCCGGAGCCGTTGGCGCAACACGAGGGCGTTGCCGCCGTCGCCGTAGGTGCCCATGACGTCGGGCAGCACCAACCCGATCCGCACCACCGAGTCAGCCATGGCGCGCCAACGCTCGTTGTAGCTGGAGAAACGCCGTGTAGTTGGCGACGACCTCCACGCGCCCCGGCGGGCACGAGGCGATCGCGGCGACGGTGTCGTGCACCAGGGTGTGCTCGACGCCCGCGTATCCCAGACGCACCGCCAGGTCGGTGCCGCGCTCGCCGGCGGCTACCACTTCCGTCTCTTCGAAGTGCTCGAATCGCACATCCCACAGCCACGACAGGTCTTCCCCATCGGGCACCTGGCCGTTGACAGCGATGACCACCCCGGCGGCATGCTTGTCCACCATCGACAGCGCCTCCTGCCAGCCGGCCGGGTTCTTGGCCAGCAAGATGCGCACCTCGTGCGCACCGACCCGGACGGTCCGATAACGCCCGGCGACCTCGTCGACCGTCGAGACGGCTGCCACCGCCGACGCGGGATCGGCGCCCAACGCGACAGCGGCCGCGACGGCCTGGGCGGCGTTGCCGCGGTTGACCGCGCCGGGCAGCGCCAATCGCATCGGCAGGGCCAGGCCGTCGGGCCCGTAGAGGGTCTCATCGTCGAACCACCATTGCGGGCTCGGCCGTTTGAAGTCCGCACCCGTGGAATACCAGTGACCCCTGTCGCGGACGATGACCTCGCCGCTGCGCGGGCAGCTGACCGAGTCGTTCGCCCACGAACCACCCGCGGCGACCCACACCACGTTGGGGCTGTCGTACGCCGCGGACGTCATCAGCACGTCGTCGCAGTTGGCCACGACCACCGCCGCGGGATGCCGGGCGAGGCCCGCCCGCAGGGTCCGCTCGATGACGTTGATCTCACCCACCCGGTCCAGCTGGTCGCGTGAGAGGTTGAGCAGCACGACGACGCTGGGTTCGACGGCGTCGGAAACGTGTGGGACGTGCATCTCGTCGACTTCGAGGGCCGCCAGGGGTGCATCGCGGTTGCCGGCCAGCGCCGCGACCAGGCCGGCGTCCATGTTGGCGCCCTCGGCGTTGGTGGCCACCACGCCCAGCGTCGCCAGCGCGGCCGACGTCATCCTCGTGGTGGTGGATTTGCCGTTGGTGCCGGTGACGACGACGGTGCGCCGTCCGAGCGCGAGTTGGCGGAGAACCGAGCGGTCCAGCGTCATGGCGATGAGGCCGCCGATCATCGCCCCTGCCCCGCGTCCGGTCACCCGGGACGCCCAGCGCGCGCTCGCTCCCGCGGCGAGGGCCAGACGAGCACGGGTGGTGACCACGCGGGAAGTTTAAATGCGTACCGCCGCCGTCTTCGAATTCCGGGCGATCGCAAGGCCGCGCTCGGCGTCGGGAACGGCGGGTCGCCCGCGTCGAATTCCGGCCCGACACGGCGCGCAGCGGACGGGCGATGTCGGTCGGCCGTGCCATCCTCAGTGCATGAGCGGGGTGTCCTGGGGTCGGCCGGCGAATGAGCCGGACGCGGGCTGGGCCGTCGTCGATGTCGAGACCTCGGGCTTTCGGCCGGGTCAGGCGCGGATCATCAGCGTTGCGGCCCTCGGCCTGGACGCCGACGGCAACGTCGAACACTCGGTGGTAAGCCTCCTCAACCCCGGCGTTGACCCTGGTCCCACCCACGTGCACGGCCTGACCGCCGCCATGTTGGAAGACCAGCCGCAGTTCGCCGACATCGTCGGCGACGTGGCCGAGGTGCTGCGCGGCCGCACATTGGTCGCCCACAACGTGGCGTTCGACTATGCGTTTCTCGCCGCCGAAGCCGAACTGGCCGAGACCGAGCTGCCCGTCGAGAGCGTCATGTGCACCGTCGAGCTGGCCCGACGGCTCGACCTGGGCCTCGACAACCTGCGGTTGGAGACGCTCGCGGCGCACTGGGGCGTCACCCAGGAGCGGCCGCACGACGCGTTCGACGACGCGATGGTGCTGACCGGGGTGCTGGCCTCGGCGCTCAAACTGGCCCGGGAAGGCGACGTCTGGCTGCCGGTACATCCGGTGACCCGGCGCCGCTGGCCGAACGGCCGGGTCACGCATGACGAGCTGCGACCACTCAAGGTTCTGGCGTCCCGGATGCCCTGCCCTTATCTCAACCCGGGGCCGTACGTGGGCGGCCGACCGCTGGTGCAGGGCATGCGGGTGGCACTGGCGGCCGAGGTCGGTCGCACCCACGAGGAGCTGGTGGAACGCATCCTGCACGCCGGGCTGGCCTACACCGAGGCCGTCGACCGGGAGACCTCGCTGGTGGTCTGCAACGATCCCGCCCCCGAGCAGGGCAAGGGCTACCTCGCCCGGCAACTCGGGGTGCCGGTGATCTGCGACGCGCAGTTCATGGACTACGTCGGCGCCGTCATCGGGGGCACCAGCATGGACGAATTCACCGACGCCCGCGCCCTGGACCAGCAGCTGGCGCTGTTCTGATCAGCCGCGCGCGGCGCGGTTGACTGCTGACACGACCGCCCGCAGTGACGCGGAGGTGATCGACGGCGCGATGCCGACCCCCCACACCGTGCGACCGTCCACCGACGCCTCCACATAGGCGGCCGCCTGGGCGTCGTCGCCGGCGCTCATGGCGTGCTCGGAGTAGTCCAGGACGGCCACGTCGAAACCGACACCGCCCAGCGCGTGGACGAACGCGGCAAGTGGGCCGTTACCCTCCCCGCTGATCTCGGTCTCCGCGCCGTTGATCTTGACGGTCGCGGTGAGGCGGGTGACACCGCTGTCGTCCTCGGAGGCGTCGACGCGCTGCTTTATCCGCTCCAGCGGCACCACCGGCGCCAGGTACTCCTCGGAGAAGGCGTCCCACATCTCCTTGGGACTCACCTCGCCGCCTTCCCCTTCACTGATCTTCTGCACCACCTGGGAGAACTCGATCTGCAGCCGTCGCGGCAGCGCCAAGCCGTGATCCGCCTTCATGATGTAGGCGACCCCGCCCTTGCCGGACTGCGAGTTGACCCGGATCACCGCCTCATAGGTGCGACCGACGTCCTTCGGGTCGATCGGCAGATACGGCACCTGCCAGAGCATGTCGTCGACGTCGGAGTCCGCGGCGTCCGCGTCGATCTTCATCTGGTCCAGGCCCTTGTTGATGGCGTCCTGATGGCTGCCCGAGAACGCGGTGTAGACCAGGTCGCCGCCGTACGGATGACGTTCGTGCACCGGCAACTGGTTGCAGTACTCGACCGTGCGGCGGATCTCGTCGATGTTGGAGAAGTCGATCTGCGGGTCCACGCCGCGGGAGAACAGGTTCAGCCCCAGCGTCACCAGGCAGACGTTGCCGGTGCGCTCGCCGTTGCCGAACAGGCAGCCCTCGATGCGGTCGGCACCGGCCTGGTAGCCCAATTCCGCTGCGGCAACGGCGGTTCCGCGGTCATTGTGCGGATGCAGGCTCAGAATGACCGATTCCCGGTTGGCCAGGTTGCGGCTCATCCACTCGATCGAGTCGGCGTAGACGTTGGGTGTGGCCATCTCGACCGTGGCGGGCAGGTTGAAGATGATCGGGTTGTCCGGCGTCGGCGCGATGATTTCGCCGACCGCGTCGCACACCTGCCTGGCGTACTCCAGTTCGGTGCCGGTGTAGGACTCCGGCGAATACTCGAAGCGCCAGCGCGTGCCCGGGTGCTTGGCGGCCTCTTCGACGCACTTGCGCGCGCCTTCGGTCGCGATGGCTTGCACGGCGGCCCGATCGGCGCGGAACACGACGCGGCGCTGCAGGATTGACGTCGAGTTGTAGAAGTGCACGATGGCCTGCGGTGCACCGTCGCACGCCTCGAAGGTGCGCTCGATTAGTTCCGGCCGGCACTGGGTCAGTACCTGGATCGTGACGTCGTCGGGGATTGCGCCGTCGGTGATGATCTCGCGCACGAAGTCGAAGTCGGTCTGGCTGGCAGACGGGAACCCGACTTCGATCTCCTTGTAGCCCATGCCAACGAGCAAATCGAACATGCGGCGCTTACGCGCCGGGCTCATGGGGTCGATCAGCGCCTGGTTGCCGTCGCGCAGATCCACCGCACACCACAGCGGGGCATGAGTGATGACGCGGTCGGGCCACGTGCGGTCCGCCAATTGGATGGGCTCGACCTCATCGGCGAAGGGGCGGTACCGGTTGACCGGCATCGACGAGCCGCGCTGCGGGTTCCATGCGGGTTGGCCGGGCGCTGACGGGCCGGCGGGCCGAACGATGGTTCGTTTCGAGCTGAATGCGTCGGGATTGGAAGTCACGGTGATTGCTCCGGGGGATTGAAGAGGGGAACTTCAGACCGGCGCATCGCCGACACCCGCGACGGGTTGCCGGTCTGGATCAGACCCCGTCGCGGCGTCCGAGGAGGAGCACCCGCTGCACGTCGGCAACTTTACCGCTTTTAATGCATTGGTAAAAATTGCGCCGCGCCCGCAGCGAATGCGCATGGTGGGGTGGGGCGGTATCGCGACGTAAATCACCGTGCGGTGGCACGTATTCTGTTGTGGACTTAAACCCGAAATCCACATGTCCAGGCCGGAGAGGCAGGAAATAACGTGGCGCTCGTCGTGCAGAAGTACGGCGGATCCTCAGTGGCGAACGCCGACCGGATCCGGCGGGTGGCCGAGCGCATCGTCGCTACCAAGAAGCAGGGCAACGACGTGGTAGTCGTCGTCTCCGCGATGGGCGACACCACCGACGACCTGATGGATCTGGCCCACCAGGTGTGTCCGGCGCCGCCACCGCGCGAACTCGACATGCTGCTGACCGCCGGCGAGCGAATCTCCAATGCGTTGGTCGCGATGGCGATCGAATCGCTGGGTGCGCAGGCGCGCTCGTTCACCGGTTCGCAGGCCGGCGTGATCACCACCGGCACGCACGGCAACGCCAAGATCATCGACGTCACTCCGGGCCGGCTGCAGACCGCGCTCGACGAGGGCCGCATCGTGCTGGTGGCCGGCTTCCAGGGTGTCAGCCAGGACACCCGGGACGTGACCACGCTGGGCCGCGGGGGTTCGGACACCACGGCGGTGGCCCTCGCCGCGGCGCTGCACGCCGATGTCTGCGAGATCTACACCGACGTCGACGGCATCTTCAGCGCCGACCCGCGGATCGTGCACAACGCCCGCAAACTGGACACGGTCACCTTCGAGGAAATGCTCGAGATGGCGGCGTGCGGCGCCAAAGTTTTGATGCTGCGCTGCGTGGAATACGCACGCCGCTACAACATGCCGGTGCACGTCCGATCCTCCTACTCGGAGAACCCAGGCACCATAGTCGTCGGATCGATCAAGGACATAGACATGGAAGACCCCATCCTGACCGGAGTCGCACACGATCGCAGCGAGGCCAAGGTGACCGTCGTCGGCATCCCCGACATCCCCGGATACGCCGCCCGGGTCTTCCGGGCACTCGCCGATGCCGACGTGAACATCGACATGGTGTTGCAGAACGTCTCCAAGGTCGAGGACGGCAAGACCGACATCACCTTCACCTGCTCGCGCGACAGCGGACCCACCGCGGTGGCACGGTTGGACGCACTGCAGGACGAGATCGGGTTCAGCCAGCTGCTCTACGACGACCACGTCGGCAAGGTGTCGCTGATCGGGGCGGGCATGCGCAGCCACCCCGGGGTCACCGCCACCTTCTGCGAGTCCCTGGCCGAGGTGGGCGTCAACATCGAGCTGATCTCCACGTCCGAGATCCGCATCTCGGTGCTGTGCCGCGACACCGAACTAGATAAGGCCGTCGTGGCGTTGCACGAGGCGTTCGGGCTCGGCGGCGAGGAGTCGGCGACCGTGTACGCGGGGACAGGTAGATAGATGGTTGCCATTGGAGTTGTGGGCGCCACCGGCCAGGTCGGTCAGGTGATGCGCCGGTTGCTCGACGAGCGGGACTTCCCCGCTCGGGACAGCGGTGGGTCGGTGCGGTTCTTCGCGTCATCGCGCTCGCAAGGCCGCAAGCTGGCCTTCCGCGGTCAGGAGATCGAGGTCGAAGACGCCGCGACGGCGGACCCCAGCGGCCTGGACATCGCGTTGTTCTCCGCAGGCAAGACGATGTCGCTGGTGCAGGCGCCGCGGTTCGCGGCGGCCGGGGTGACGGTGATCGACAACTCATCGGCCTGGCGCAAGGACCCGGAAGTGCCGTTGGTGGTATCCGAGGTGAACTTCGAGCGGGACGTCCGGGACGCGCGCTCGCTGGCCAAGGGCATCATCGCCAACCCGAACTGCACCACGATGGCGGCGATGCCGGTGCTCAAGGTCCTGCACGAGGAAGCGGGGCTGCAGCGCTTGGTGGTGTCCAGCTATCAGGCGGTGTCCGGCAGCGGGATCGCCGGGGTCGAAGAACTGGCCACGCAGGCGCGCGCGGTCATCGACGGCGCCGAGCAGCTGGTGCACGACGGCAGTGCGGTGCGGTTCCCAGGGCCCAAGACCTACGTGGCGCCGATCGCCTTCAACGTGGTGCCGCTCGCCGGATCCCTGGTCGACGACGGCTCGGGTGAAACGGACGAGGACCAGAAGCTGCGCCACGAGAGCCGCAAGATCCTCGGCATTCCAGACCTGGCCGTCAGCGGCACTTGTGTGCGGGTACCGGTGTTCACCGGCCACTCGCTGTCGATCAACGCCGAGTTCGCCCGGCCGCTGTCACCCGAGCGGGCCCGGGAGCTGCTCGACGCCGCGCCCGGCGTCAAGGTGGTCGACGTGCCGACCCCGTTGGCTGCGGCTGGCGTCGACGAATCCCTGGTCGGCCGGATCCGGTGCGACCCCGGGGTGCCCGACGGCCGCGGCCTGGCACTGTTCATCTCCGGCGACAACCTGCGCAAGGGGGCGGCGCTGAACACCATCCAGATCGCCGAGCTGCTGGCCAACCAGCTGTGACAAGCGGGTGAGCACCACCCACACTCGCTTCGCCACGCGGTGTTCGCTGTTCGCCGCGTCGGCAGTGTGTTTGGTTCTGCCGCAATGGATGAGCGTCGCGCATGCCGACCCGGCGGCACCGGCCCCCGAACCCGTGCTGCAGCCGCTGGCGCCCGGTCAGGTGTTGCGCATCGGGCCCAGCGCCGGAACCGGCACGCCGACCGTGGATTACGGCATTGGCGCGACAGACCTGTGTGAGTTCGTCGAGTTTCCCGCCGAATTGCTCCAAGTGTGCGGCGACAGCTTCGCGGGTGAGGGAGTTGGATTCGGCGGTTGGTACGCACCGGTCGCGTTGCGCGTCGACACCTCGTCCGTCGACGACCCCGGTGGAGTGCGCTACACCGGGGTTACCGGCATCAGCAATCCGCTGCTGGCCGAACCCACCCCGCCGGGAGCTTCGCAGCTGCCGGCCGGGGTCGTGCAGATCAACCGGCGCAACTACCTGATGGTGACAACCACCAAGAACCTCGAGCCGCAGACCTCCCGATTGGTGACCGCCGAACCGGCGCGCGCCGGCTGGCAGACGATCCCGGGATCCAAGCGACCCGCGTCGTACCAGGGCGGCTCACAGACGCAGATCAGCGGCTACTACGACCCGATCCCCACCCCGGAGTCTGCCAGCGGGTGGGTGTACATCGTCGCCGACAGTTTCACCCGCAGGGACCCGGTGCTGCTGTATCGGGCCACGCCGCAGACGTTCACCGACCGGTCGCGGTGGCAGGGTTGGGCGGCGGGCCCGGGCGGCGGCTGGGGCAAGCCGCCGACGCCGTTGTGGCCGGACGCGGTGGGCGAGATGTGCATCCGGCAGATCGACGGCAAGGCGGTGCTGTCCTATTTCAATGCGGTCACCGGCAACATGGAGGTCCGGGTGGCCAACGACCCGACGTCGCTGGGCGACGCGCCGGTCACCACGGTGGTGCAGCACGACGAGTGGCCGGAGCCGGCGGAGAGCC
This sequence comes from Mycobacterium sp. NGS58, assembly GCF_059812385.1. NCBI lineage: Bacteria > Bacillati > Actinomycetota > Actinomycetes > Mycobacteriales > Mycobacteriaceae > Mycobacterium > Mycobacterium sp. NGS58. The sequence continues at coordinate 124,634 of NZ_JCALCO010000001.1, forward strand.
TGCCGCCGCCCTACGACAACCGGCTCGCGCAACCGTACGGCGGTTACATCTCGCCCGGTTCGACGCTCGACGAGCTGCGAATTTTCGTGAGCCAGTGGGACACTCGGGCGCGGGTTGCCGCGCCGTACCGGGTGATTCAATTCGCGGTCAATCCGCTGCGGCCCGAGTAGCGGCTCTCCTCAACAATTCCGGGCGACTCCGCGATCAACTCGTCGCCAGTTCTGCCCGGCCCTGGGCGATTTGGTCGTGGGCGTACGCCACCATGTCGGCGGTGGTCATGGTCTCACCCGCCCGGGCGAGGGAGTCATAGATCTGGTCGCCGAGGACCTCGCGGAGGTGGACGATAGCGCTGTTCAGCTGGGGATAACTCGCACGCGTAAAGGTAGTTGCGGCGAACCCGCTGACTATCGCGGCCTGTTCGTGGTGCCCGAGCCGGTCCAACAGGGATGCGAGTATTGCCAGCGGGTTCTTTATGAGGGCCGTGTTTCCGGTGTCGTAATAGCGGCCGATCAAAACCAGCAGAGTCTCGAAACACTCGATGAGATCGCGGTGGTTAGCCGCCACAAGCAACAGCGTTGACGCCGATGCCGACTCCATCTGTCGATTGCCGCTCTCCTGAGCGATCGTCAGGGATCGCCGTAGGGCGTCATGAGCCGCCGTGGGGTCGGCATCGTGATAGGCAAGGCCGTTCGCCAACAGCGCAAAGCTAGCCGTGAACGGATTTGCAGTGCTGTCTGCGGCGGCGGGGAGCCCCTGCGATGCCGCTCTCGCGTCATCGCCTCGACCCAAGAAGTAGAACGCCATGACCAGACTTGCCCGTGCGATCGTTTGAGGGCCCGGCTGCTGGCCGAGCACAGTGCGGCACAACTCAACCCACCGCTCGCTCTGACCAGCGTGGCTGTACACAATTCCGGTCGAGATTTGCAACTCGTAGGGAACGTCTTCGAAATCGCCGCTCTTCATCAACTCACAACTGGCATCGAGATAATCGGCGGCGTCATCAGATCGTCCCACCGTGTGGCACTGCGCGGCGACGACGTAGAGCTGCGCCAGCCGCTGATGGTTCGCCCTTCGTGCAGGCTCAATAATCTCTTCGGCCCAGCCGGCGGGCTCGTATTGTTCGGTCAATAAGCCGAGAAACGCCGCGTAGAACGCGAGCGCGGTAGCGCTGTCGAGATCGCGTTGGTCGGCAGCCCAGCGGAATGCGGTGCGCAGGTTGGCCAATTCGGTGGTGAACCAGTCGTAGGCATCGCGTTGTCGGGGGCTGTCCCACAGGGCCATGATGTCGGCTTCGCGTCCGGCGAAGTAACGCGAGTGGGCGGCCCGAATATCGGAGGCTTCGCCGCGCGTGACGAGTTGTTCCTCGGCGAACTGGCGGATGGTTTCCAGCATCGAATACCGCGTTCGTCCCGCCGACCGGTCGGTGACCAGCAGCGACTTACGCACCAATGCATCGAGGAGATCCAGGACGCCGAGATCGTCCGCGCCGTCGAATCTCCCTACCGCGCAGGCGCTTTGCAGGTCGAATCCACCGGTGAACACCGAACAACGTTCCAGCAGCACTTGTTCCGTGTCGTCGAGTAACTCGAAAGACCAGGCGACGGCGTGGCGCAGCGTGTGGTGACGTTCCAGAGCGCGTCGCGAGCCCACCAGCAGCCGGAACCGCTGGTCGAGACGATCCCGTACCTCGCTGGCGGTCATGGACGCCATGCGGGAGGCCGCTAATTCGATGGCCAGCGGGATCCCGTCCAGACGGCGGCAGATCTCGATCACCGCCGCCCCCTCGGTGGGTGTGGCCATCGAAAACTGCGAGGCCTCGCCTCGTGCGCGTTCGACGAACAGAGCCACGGCGGCAGATTCGGTCCCTGCCCCGACGTCCAGGGAGGGCACCAGCCAAGCTTGCTCGTCGGCGACCCTGAGTCCCTCGCGGCTGGTTGCCAAGACCTTCACCGAAATAGACCGCGCCAAGATCTCCTCGACGAGATCGGCCGCAGCCTCGCGCACGTGCTCACAGTTGTCGATCACCAACAACCGGATCGTGCCTGCCATCGCGGCGGCCACCGACTCGCCGGTACTCTTTCCCGGCTGCTGAGTGATGCCCAGCACCGCGGCTACCGCGTCGGGTACCGCCGCTGGATCGGTGACCGCCGCCAACTCGAAAACCCAGACACCATCCGGAAATTCATCGCTAACACGCCTCGCGACCTCCAGCGCCAACCGGGTCTTGCCGACCCCGCCAACCCCGGTCAACGTCACGAGCCGGTGAGCTTTTATCGCGGCGCGCACCTCGGCGACCTCCGACTCGCGTCCGATGAAGCTACTGGTCGCCAATCGCAGGTTCCCCGGACTCGCATCCGACGCCCGTAGTGGTGGAAACTCTGTCTGCAGGCCCGGCGCCCGGACTTGAAACACCCCGACCGGCGCTGGTACATCCCGCAACCGCCGCGGTCCCAGATCCAACAGATCCACGCCGCTGAGCAGACTCGCCGTCGACTGGGCCACCAAAATTTGTCCGCCGTGCCCGGCGGCCATCACCCGCGCTGCTCGATTGAGCACCGCGCCGAAGTAGTCCCCGTCGCGCAGCTCGGCTTCGCCGGTCGCGACACCCATCCGCACCGGCAAGCCCAGCGCCGGCTGCGCGGCCACCGCCGCATCCACCGCTGCCTTGGGCGAGCTGAAGGCCGCGCACACACCGTCACCGGTGTGTTTGAAGAGGAACCCGCCGTGCGCCGCGACAGCGTCACGCAGCACCTTGTCGTGGGCAACCAGCGCGGCGCGCATTCCGTCGGCGTCGGCCTCCCACCGACGGGTCGAACCCTCGACATCGGTGAACAGGAACGTCACGACTCCAGAAGGCGGTCCTCCTTCGGACACTCGCTCAGAATGTCACACCGAACCCACCGCCACTCAGCAAACTGCGAGCGACGTTCGGCGCTCTTGTGAGTCGCCACTGACAAGGCGGCTAAAGGCGGTGACCAGACGCTTTTTCCGAACGACCATCGCAGCTCCGCAACCCCCATGCGGAGTTAACAATCGCAGTCAACCCCGCGATCGCGCTTTGTGCGTCGGAGGCCGCGAGGCGCCGGGTCGCGAAACCGCCCGTTTCACCCGCTGACCGGGGGCTTTTAGTTCACAGCTCCTACATAAGTAGCGCATAGCAGGCACTACTGTTAACGGCTTCATCATTTGTCTCATGAGTGAAACATCTGAAACCCCCACTGTGCGGCACTCCACCGCAACTGCACCGGCCGCCGCGGAAGCGGTAGCGGCCTATCGGGCCCCGCGGGTCTTCCAAATCGCCGCGTGGGTCGCCATCGTCGCCGGGATTGTGTTCATCCTGGCGGTCATCTTCTTCACCGGCTTCATCCTCGGCCACCGCGGCGGCCATCACGGCCACCACCACAAGCACCACCACGCGATGATGCACCACCGCGGCCCCGGCGGACCCGGAAACTTCGGCGGCCCGGGCGCACCGGGTGGCCAGGGTGGACAGGGTGGACAGAACGGTCCGGGAGCCACCACCGCTCCTCCGGCTACCTCGGGCGTGCGCCCCGGTGGCATGGCCCCGGGTCAGCTCCCGCCGTCGCTCTTCCACTCCGCGGCCACGGCGCACGGCGCTCCGGGACAGGTCCCGAGCGTCATCGTCCTGACCAACTGAAAAGCCCTCATCAACCAGCGGCCCGGCGCTCCACGCGAGCGCCGGGCCCCCTGTTTCGCGCGGTCGCCGGTGCCTAACCGCCGCATCTCGATTCGCAACATTTTATCGTCAGGGCCTGTTAGGGACCGCATATGCGGGGCAATATGGCAAGGCATGAGCGAGACACCCGAACCACGAGTCGAGCCGACCACCGAGCCAACGGCGAGCGCTGAGCACACGCCCACCACCCCCGTCGCTGGGCCACCACCGTCACCACCCCCGCATCGGGTGAAACCGCCGCGGCTCTACACGGCTGCGGCCTGGGTGGTGATCGTCGCGGGCGTCGTCTTCATCCTCACGTCGCTGTTCTTCGTCGGCGCCTACATCTGGAAGCACAACTACTACTGCCAGCACCACCACCACGGCATGTTCCGCCCAGGCGGCCCCGGACCCGGCAATGGACCGTGGGGACCCGGCGGCCCCGGGCCGGGTAACGGGCCTGGGCAATTCGGCGGCCCCGGCGGCGGCTACGGACCGTATTACGGCGGGCCCGGCGGTCCGGGACCCGACAACGGACCGTGGGGATATGGGCCGGGCGGACCCGGGTTGATCGTGCCGATGCCCCCCGGCGGTCCGGGCGGTCCCGGCGGACCGGTTGCCGGCCCGGGCGTCAGCGGCCCCGGGCAGCCCCCGGGCGTCGGCCCGGCCCCCGGCGCGCCCCCGCCACGCCCGTAACAGCGATCCCCTGAGTCGAATCCTTAAGCCACGCGCGGAACGGGTACTAACCCAGAGTGGGCAGCCGGTCGCGGCCGTCCGTATTTCTTGACTAGATCAAGATAAGGGGAATACTCGGTGACAGGCCGGACGATCCGGGGCGTTTACTGCAGTACCGAAAATGCTTGATGCACAAGTGGATTCGGTATCGCGGTGTGCGGGATCGGATGCTGCGGCCTTCAGCCCGGTGATGAGGAGAGAGAGCCAATGACGGAGCGTTTCACCACCACAGATGCCGGTATCGCCGCGCCGAGCGACGATCAGTCGCTGACGATCGGCCCAGACGGCCCGATTCTGTTGCAGGACCACTACCTGATCGAACAGATGGCCCAATTCAACCGGGAACGAATCCCGGAGCGTCAGCCGCATGCCAAAGGCGGCGGCGCGTTCGGTCAATTCGAGGTGACCAATGACGTCAGCCAGTACACCAGGGCGGCGGTCTTCCAGCCCGGCACCAAAACCGACATGTTGGCCAGGTTTTCCACCGTCGCCGGCGAGCGGGGCAGCCCAGACACCTGGCGCGACCCGCGTGGCTTCGCGCTGAAGTTCTACACGAGCGAAGGCAATTTCGACCTCGTCGGCAACAACACCCCGGTCTTCTTCATGCGCGACCCGCTGAAGTTCCAGCACTTCATCCGGTCCCAGAAGCGCTTGCAGGCAAGCAATGTGCGTGACCACAACATGCAGTGGGACTTCTGGAGTCTCTCGCCGGAGTCGGCGCATCAGGTGACCTGGTTGATGGGCGACCGGGGAATCCCGAAGACCTGGCGCAACATGAACGGCTACAGCAGCCACACCTATAGCTGGATCAACGCGGCCGGCGAGATCTTCTGGGTGAAGTACCACTTCATCACCGATCAGGGCATCGAGTTCCTCACCCAGGAGGACGCGGACCGGTTGGCCGGCGAGGACGGCGACTACCACCAGCGCGACCTGTTCGAGTCGATCGAGCGCGGGGATCACCCGAGCTGGACGCTGAAGATGCAGATCATGCCGTACGAGGAAGCCAAGAACTACCGGTTCAACCCGTTCGATCTCACCAAGGTCTGGCCGCACGGCGACTACCCGTTGATCGACGTCGGCCGGATGACGCTGAACCGCAACGTCACCGACTATCACGCCGAGATCGAGCAGGCGGCGTTCGAGCCGAACAACACCGTGCCCGGCACCGGCCTCAGCCCGGACAAAATGCTGCAGGCGCGGGGCTTCTCGTACTCCGACGCGCATCGCGCCCGGTTGGGGACCAACTACCGGCAGATCCCGGTCAACACCCCCAGAGTCGAGGTGAACAGCTACTCCAAAGACGGGGCGATGCGAATCAACAACGTCTCCGACCCGGTGTATGCGCCCAACTCCTACGGTGGGCCGCACGCCGACCCGGCACGCGCCGCCGAGATCCGCTGGCACGCCGACGGCGACATGGTCCGGTCGGCGTACACGCTGCACCCCGAGGACGACGACTGGGGGCAGGCCGGCACCATGGTCCGGGAAGTCCTCGACGACGCGGCCCGGGAACGCTTGGCGGACAACATCATTGGCCACGTGTCGCAAGGCGTGAAGGAGCCGGTGTTGTCCAGGGTGTTCGAATACTGGCGCAACGTCGATCCCGACCTCGGGAAAAAGGTCGAGGACGGCGTCCGGGGCAACGGGGGCTGACCGCACGTCTGCGCGCCTGGCATGATCGCTGCATGACCATGCGGGTTGCGCGGGTTGCCCAGTTGCAAGGGGCCGTGATGGCCGTCGGCTTGGCCCTGGCGGGGGTCCTCACGGCGCCCATCGCCGGCGCACACCCGTCGGAGCCGGGCGTGGTGAACTACGCGGTACTAGGCAGAGGCTCGGTCGGCAACATCGTCGGCGGACCCATGGGGTGGGAGTCGGTGTTCACCCAGCCCGGCCAAGGCGACTGGGTGGACCTCCCGGAGTGCAACAACTGGGCCGACATCGGTTTGCCCGAGGTTTACAACGATCCCGACCTGGCGTCGTTCAACGGCGCCCTCACCCAGACGTCGGCGACCGACCAGACCCATCTGGTCAAACAGGCCGTTGGGGTGTTCGCCACCAACGACGCGGCGGGTCGGGCTTTTCATCGGGTGGTGGATCGAACGGTGGGCTGTTCGGGACAGACGACCGCGCTTCATCTCGACAACGGCAGCACCCAGGTCTGGTCCTTCGACGGCGGGCCGGCCGGCCCCGCCGACGAGAACTGGACAAAGCAGGAGGCAGGCACCGATCGTCGGTGCTTCAATCAAACCAGGCTGCGCGAAAACGTGTTGCTGCAGGCGAAAGTGTGTCAGTCCGGCAACGCCGGGCCCGCGGTGAACGTGCTGGCCGGGGCGATGCAGAACGCCCTGGGTCAATAATCGGGCGATTGGGTATCCGTCTTTCCCGTGCGCGCGGGAGTGCGGCCAGGAATATGTCGGGGGCATCTGATAGATGAAGCACTAGACGAAGTAGTGCCGATTATCGTTCGATTAGCTGCCGCAGGGACGCGGTCCGCAAGTCCATGTTCAGGCTTGCCCGGACCCGAAGGGATCGTGATATGACGTTCGCGCCGATCACCTCCGCGGCGTCGCAGTCGCAGTCCCGGGTGGCCGGTGCCGACCCCGCCACGCAGCTGGACATTGCCGAACTGGCCGACTCCGCGGCCGTCGCACAGTACATCGCCGAGGGGTGTCTGGTGGATGGCCCGCTGGGCCGCATCGGTCTGGAATTAGAGGCCCACTGCCACGACCCGGCGGACCCGTACCGCAGACCGGGCTGGAACGAGATCGCCGACGTGCTCGACGGCCTCCCGGCGTTGCCCGGGGGCAGCAGAATCACCGTCGAGCCGGGCGGCGCCGTCGAACTGTCCGGGCCCCCGGCCGACGGTGTTGTGCCCGCCATCGACGCCATGCGCCGCGATCAGGCCGTGCTGCAGCCCGCGTTTGCCGAGGCCGGGCTGGGGCTGGTTTTTCTCGGCGCCGACCCACTGCGCCCGCCCAGGCGCATCAATCCCGGCGCCCGGTATCGCGCCATGGAGCGCTTCTTCGCGACCAGCCAGTCGGGGGAAGCGGGAGCGGCGATGATGACGTCCACCGCATCGATTCAAATCAACGTGGACGCGGGGCCGCGGGACGGCTGGGCGGCGCGAGTGCGCCTGGCACATGCGTTGGGGCCCACCATGATCGCGATAACGGCGAACTCGCCGATGCTGAGCGGTGAATTCACCGGCTGGGTGTCGAGCCGGCAGCGAGTGTGGGGTCGGATGGACTCGGCACGCTGCGGACCCATCCTGGGGGCCAGCGGCGACGACCCGGGCACCGACTGGGCCCGGTATGCGCTCAAGGCCCCGGTGATGCTGGTGCACAACCCCGACGCCGAAGCCGTCACGCATTGGGTGCCGTTTGCCGACTGGGTCGACGGCCGCGTATTGCTCGGTGATCGCCGGCCCAGCGTCGCTGACCTGGAGTACCACCTGACCACGCTGTTCCCGCCGGTGCGGCCCAGGCAGTGGCTGGAGATCCGTTATCTCGACAGCGTTCCGGACGGATTGTGGCCCGCGGTGGCGTTCACCCTGGCGGTCCTGCTCGACGACCCGGCGGCAGCCGATATCGCGGCCGCGGCGGTCGAACCGGTTGCCACCGCCTGGGACATCGCCGCACGGGTGGGGCTGCGGGATCGGCGGCTGTACGCGGCGGCCAACGCGTGCCTGGCCGTCGCCGCCGCGAAGGCTCCGGCCGAACTGGGTGATTCGATGGAGCGGTTGGTCAGCCTCGTCGACCGCGGCCGCTGCCCCGGCGACGAGTTCTCCGACCAGGTGATCGAGCACGGCCTCGCGCCTACGGTGGCGCGACTGGCGCAAGGGGAGCTGTGACGTCTCCTGATGATTCCGACCCGCTGCGCCCGGCTACGCCGTGCTTGCGGTCGTCACGCCGGGAAGCCATCGCCGATGACTTGGCGCGCGCGCGGGCGCGGACGCTGCGTCTGGTCGAGTTCGACGACGCGGAACTCTGGCGGCAGTACGACCCGTTGATGAGCCCCCTGGTGTGGGACCTGGCGCACATCGGTCAGCAGGAAGAGCTGTGGCTGCTGAGGGGTGGTGATCCCGCGCGGCCCGGGATGTTGCCACAGGCGGTCGAGGGGCTCTACGACGCCTTCGTGCACTCCCGCGCCAGCCGTGTCGAACTGCCGCTGCTCACGCCGGCCAAGGCGCGGTCCTATTGCCAAACCGTGCGGTCCGCCGTGCTCGACGCGCTCGACGTCCTGCCCGACGATCCCGCCAGTGACGAGACGGCGTTCGTGTACGCCATGGTGGTCAGCCACGAAAACCAGCACGACGAAACCATGCTGCAGGCATTGAATTTGCGCAGCGGCGCACCGCTGTTGCGGGACGGCTCTGGGCTACCGGCCGGTCGGGCGGGGGTGGCGGGCACTTCGGTGCCGGTTCCCGGCGGCGAGTTTGTGCTCGGTGTCGACGCCGCCAGTGAACCGCATTCGCTGGACAACGAGCGACCGGCCCATGTCGTCGACCTGCCCGCGTTCCGCATCGGGCGCGTTCCGGTCACCAACGGCGAATGGCGCCAGTTCGTCGACGACGGCGGGTACGACCAGCCGCGCTGGTGGTCGGAGCGCGGCTGGCAGCACCGCCAGGCCGCGGGCCTGACCGCGCCGCAGTTCTGGAGTTCCGACGGCGCAATCCGTACCCGGTTCGGAAACGTCGAGGAGATCCCGGCCGATGAACCGGTCCAGCACGTCAGCTATTTCGAGGCCGAGGCCTACGCGGCCTGGGCCGGCGCGCGGCTGCCCACCGAAATGGAATGGGAGAAGGCCTGCACCTGGGACCCGTCCACCAATAGCCGGCGCCGGTATCCGTGGGGGGAGCGCACACCGGACGAAACGCTGGCCAACCTGGGCGGCAGCGCGTTGCGGCCGGCGCCCGTGGGCGCCTACCCCGCAGGCGCTTCGGCGTACGGGGCCGAGCAGATGCTCGGCGAGGTCTGGGAGTGGACCACCTCCCCGCTGCGGCCCTGGCCGGGGTTCGTCCCGATGCTCTACGAGCGGTATTCCCAGCCATTCTTCGACGGTGATTACCGGGTGCTGCGCGGCGGCTCGTGGGCCGTGGAGCCGGGCATTATCCGGCCGAGTTTCCGGAACTGGGATCACCCCTACCGACGCCAGATCTTCTCCGGCGTCCGGCTGGCGTGGGACGTCTCCGACGCTGGGGATCTTGCCTGATGTGCCGGCACCTGGGCTGGCTGGGATCCGCCGTCACGGTTTCCTCGTTAGTGCTCGACCGGCCGTTCGGGTTGCGCGTTCAGTCCTATGCGCCGCGCCGCCAAAAGCACTGCCTGCTCAACGCCGACGGTTGGGGCGTCGGGTTTTTCGACACGTCCTCGCCGGGCTCCCCGGAGGGTGGGGTGCCGCGCCGCTGGCGCAGCCAGGCACCGCTGTGGGGTGACGTGTCGTTCGATTCCATCGCACCGGCGCTGCGCAGCCACTGCGTGGTCGCGGCGGTCCGCTCGGCCACCGTGGGCATGCCGATCGAGGCCAGCGCGTGCGCGCCGTTCACCGACGGCCAGTGGTTGTTGTCGCACAACGGAATCGTCGACCGGGCCGTGCTACCGACGACATCACGGGCCGAATCCGTCTGTGACAGCGCGATACTGGCGGCCCTGATCTTCGAGCGCGGCCTCGACGCGCTTGGGGAGACCATCGAAGAGGTCGCCGCGGCCGATCCGAGTTCCAGGCTAAACGTATTGGCCGCCAACGGATCTCGCATGCTGGCGACGGCCTGGGGCGACACGCTGTCCATTCTGCGGCGCCCAGACGGCGTGGTCCTGGCCAGCGAACCCTACGACAACGACTCCGACTGGGAGGACGTGCCGGACCGGCACCTCGTCGATGTCACTGCGAATGGCGTCACGATGACGCCGCTGGACCAGCCGAGAGGATCTTGATGACGCTGTCGCTGTCGAACCACCTGGCCGCCGACTCGGCCTACCGCGCGTTGCGCCGCGACGTGCTGGACGGCCTCCAGAAATCGCCAAAGACATTGCCGCCCAAATGGTTCTACGATTCGGTGGGTAGCGATCTGTTCGACCAGATCACCCGGCTGCCGGAGTACTATCCGACGCGCGCCGAAGCTGAGATCCTGCGCGCCCGCGCGGCCGAAGTCGCATCGGCCAGCGAGGCCGACACCCTGGTGGAATTGGGCAGCGGCACCTCGGAGAAGACGCGTGTGTTGCTCGACGCGCTGCAGGCACGCGGTTCGCTGCGCAGGTTCGTTCCTTTCGACGTCGACGCGAGCATCCTGTCGACCGCCGCCGCGGCCATCCAGCGGGAATACAAGGGGGTCGAGATCAACGCCGTCTGCGGCGATTTCGAAGAGCACCTGACCGAGATCCCCGAAGGCGGGCGGCGGCTATTCGTTTTCTTGGGATCCACGATCGGAAATCTCACGCCCGGACCGCGGGCGGAATTCCTTGCCGGGCTGTCCGCGCAGATGCTGCCCGGCGACAGCCTGCTGCTGGGCACGGACCTGGTCAAGGACACCGAGCGGCTGGTGCGCGCCTATGATGACGCCGCCGGGGTGACGGCGGCGTTCAACCGCAATGTGCTCGCGGTGGTGAACCGCGAACTCGATGCCGACTTCGACGTCGACGCCTACCGGCACGTGGCCCGGTGGAACGCGGCAGAAGAACGCATCGAGATGTGGCTGCGGTCCGGCCGCCGCCAGCGCGTCCGGGTCGGTGCGCTCGAGCTGACCGTAGACTTCGACGCCGGCGAGGAAATGCTCACCGAGGTGTCGTGTAAGTTCCACTCCGACAAGGTGACTGGCGAACTGGCCGCCGCGGGATTGCGCCGCACCCGGTGGTGGACCGACGAGGCGGGCGACTTCGGGTTGTCGCTGGCCGTGAAGTGACCGACGCCGACGCGCTCGCCGAGCGATGGCGGTCAGCCCGCCCGCCGATGGCCGGGCTGCACCTGGACAATGCGGCGTGTTCCCGCCAGAGCCTGGCGGTGATCGAGGCGGCCGCGCAGCACGCCCGCAATGAGTCCGAGGTCGGTGGCTATATCGCGGCGGATGCGGCAGCGCCGGTGCTCGACGCCGGACGTGTCGCCTTCGCCGCGCTGACCGGAATGCCCGATGCCGAAATGGTTTTCACCACGGGCTCGCTGAACGCTTTGGACCTGCTGCTGGGCAGCTGGCCGGCGGAGCGACGAACGGTGGCATGCCTGCCCGGCGAGTACGGGCCCAACCTGGCCCTGATGGCAGCGCACGGATACGGCCGGCAGCTGCTGCCGACCATGGGGGATGGGCGGGTCGCGCTCGACGACGCGGCGCTGGCGTTGGACGCCGATCCGCCGGACCTGGTGCACCTGACGGCGGTGGCCAGCCATTGCGGTGTGGTGCAACCCGTTTCGATGGTCGCCCGACTCTGCCGGGAGTTGGGGCTGCCGCTCGTCGTCGATGCGGCGCAGGCGCTGGGTCAGGTGGACTGCGCGGCAAACGCCGACGTGACCTACTCGTCGTCGCGCAAGTGGATCGCCGGGCCGCGCGGTGTCGGGATGTTAGGTGTCCGCCGCGAGTTGATGGAGACCCTGCGTCCACGGCTGGCCGCGCCGGACTGGGCCCGCAAGGACGGCTCGCCGACCGTGGCCGAAGAGCTGGAATTCGGCGAAGCGAATATCGCCGCGCGCGTGGGGTTTTCGCTGGCACTGGGCGAATATCTGGCGTACGGGCCATCCGCGGTGTGTGCGCGGCTCGCCGAGGTGGGCAGCCTGAGCCGCGTGGTGCTGGCCGATGTGACCGGCTGGACGGTGGTCGAAGAGGTCGAAGAGCCCAGTGCCATCACCACTTTGGCGGCGAACGACGGCGCCGACCCGCAAGAGGTGCGCGGCTGGCTGCTCGCCGAGCGGCGGATCCTGACTACCTTCGCCGGCGTGCAGCGGGCGCCGCTGGAGCTGGCGGAACCCGTGTTGCGGATCTCTCCGCACGTGGACACCACGGCCGAAGACCTGGAGACCTTCGCCGAGGCGCTCATCGCCGCCACCGCGGCGACCGCGACTGGCTAGCCGGCTTTGTGTGCGGTCAACAGGTAGGCGGGCATCTTCATCCGGCCCTTCTCGTCGCGCTCGTGCTGCGGGCCGTCGGGGACCGGCGGAATGTTGGCGTGGATGAAGGCCGGCCGGATCTCGTCGATCTCCCAGTACTTGCTCACCGCGTCGCGCAGCTCGTCTTCGTCGACCTCGTTGGGCTTGGCTTCCCACTCGGCGGGGAAGGCGCCCTTGGCGAAGACCAGCACGAAGTAGCTGGCACCCGGCGCCGCCGCCCGGTGTACCGCCCTCAGGTATCCGTCGCGGCCCTCGACCGGCAACGAGTGGAACAGCGTGCTGTCGGCCACGGTGGAGAACCGTCCGTCGTAGCCGGTGAACGAGGTGATGTCCGCCTGCACGAAGGTGGCCGTGGTCAGGCCGCGGTCCGCCGCCGCCTTGGTGGCCGCCGCGACCGCCGTCGGTGTCAGGTCTATGCCGACCACGGTGTAGCCCTGGGCGGCCAGGGTCAAGGACAGCTCTGCGACTCCGCAGCCAGCGTCCAGCACGTCGCTGCGGAACTTGCCCGCCGCGATCAGGGCGGCCAGTTCGGGCTGCGGCTCGCCGATGTTCCACGGCGGCGGGCCCTCGAAGTGGGCCTGCTCTCGATACGCGCTGTCCCAGTCCATCACTTCGTCAGACGGCATGGACCTCAAGCTACTCCCAGGTGTGCACCGGTTCGTTGGCGTGCATGTGGCCGCAATACCGGCGCAGCATCTCTGCCAGCGCCGCGGGCCTGCTCATGCCGCCGTCCTGCAGTGCCCGCACGGTCGACACCTGCCAGCTGGCACCGTTGCGCCCCGCTCGGGCCCGGCCCTCGATGACCCCGAGGAACCGGTCGCGTACCTCGGCGTCCACGCCCCAGCGTCGCAGCCCTTCGTCGGCGATCGGTAGCAGCGTGTCGAGCACAAGTTCGCGTGCGCTCACCTCACCCACCCCCGGCCAGCGCTGGCGGGCGTCGATGCCGTAGCGCGCCGCCCCCAGGAAATTGGCTTCCGCCACAGCGAAATCCATCCTGCCCCATAACGGGTCGTCGGCTTCGGACAGGCTGCGCAGCACGCCGTAGAAGAAGGCCGAATTCGCCAGCATGTCGATGACGGTCGGTCCGGCCGGCAACACCCGGTTCTCGAGTCGCAGATGGGGGCGGCCGTCGACCACGTCGTACACCGGCCGATTCCACCGGTAGACGGTGCCGTTGTGCAGGCGCAGTTCGGGAAGCTGCGGGATGCGCCCGGCGGCGAGCTCCGCGACCGGGTCCTCGTCGGAGACCTCGGGCAGCAGGGACGGGAAGTAACGGACGTTCTCGTGGTAGAGGTCGAGCACCGAGCCGATCCACCGCTCACCGAACCACACCCGGGGGCGCACGCCTTGAGTTTTCAGCTCCTCCGGCCGGGTGTCGGTGGATTGGGTGAACAGCTCGATGCGGGTTTCCGCCCATAGCTGGTGCCCGAAGAAGAAGGGCGAGTTGGCGCCCAGCGCCAGCTGCGGGCCTGCCACGATCTGCGCCGCATTCCAGTTGGCGCCGAACGCCTCGGGCGCCAACTGCAAATGCAATTGCATGCTGGTGCAAGCGGATTCGGGTGCGATCGTGGCGGTGTGCCAACTGAGCGGCTCCGGGCCGGAGATGTCGATGGGAATGTCTTCGCCGCGGGCGGTGAAGATCGAGTCGTTGAGTGCGGCGTATCGCGTCGACTCGCTCATCCAGCCATGGTCGAGGTGTTCGGACATCAGCGTGGGCAGGATGCCGATCATGACGATGTGGGCGCCGCCGGCGGCGCTGGCCTTGTTCTCGGCCTCGTTCAGGCTGGCCCGCACCTCGGCCTCGAGATCGAGCGTGGTATGTCCGGGCAGCGCGTGCGGCGGAACGTTGAATTCAATGTTGTAGGCGCCTAATTCGGTCTGGTACGCCGGATCGCCGATAGCGTCGAGCACGTGGCGATTGGACATGGCCGGCTGATAGCCGGAGTCGACGAGGTTGCACTCGATCTCCATGCCGGTCAACGGCTGCTCGGAATCGAAGCATGACCGTGCCAGCATCGTTTCGAAGGCCTCCAGGCACAGCTGTACCTTGCGGCGGTATTCTCGCCGATGCGCGCTGTCGTACGTGGTGCGCTTGACCTCTTCGCCCACACCGCAGATGCAACAGGGTTACCGCCCGTAACGCAAGCTCCCGCGAGTCGCGGTTGCCGCCTCGGCCGTGCGGCGGGGTAGACCATGATGGACTTTTGCCGCAAACGTGTCACGGGTGGAGGAGAGCAGTTGGCCGAGTTCGCCGAATTCGTCGCCGCAATCGACCAGGGGACCACCAGCACCCGCTGCATGATCTTCGATCACGAGGGTGCCGAAGTGGCGCGCCATCAACTCGAGCACGAGCAGATCCTGCCCCGGGCCGGGTGGGTGGAACACGACCCGGTCGAGATCTGGGAGCGCACCTCCTCGGTGCTGACGTCGGTGCTGAACCGCGCCAATCTTAGTCCGAAAGACATTGCCGCGCTCGGCATTACGAATCAGCGCGAGACCACGCTGGTGTGGAACCGCAAGACCGGGCGCCCCTACTACAACGCGATCGTCTGGCAGGATACCCGCACCGACCGGATCGCGTCGGCGCTGGAACGCGACGGTCGCGGCGGCGTGATCCGGCGCAAGGCCGGGCTGCCCCCGGCCACCTACTTCTCCGGGGCCAAGCTGCAATGGATCCTGGACAACGTCGACGGCGTGCGTCAGGCCGCCGAAAACGGTGAGGCCCTGTTCGGCACCGCCGACACCTGGGTGTTGTGGAACCTGACCGGCGGGCCGCGGGGCGGCGTGCACGCCACGGACGTGACCAACGCCAGCCGTACCATGCTGATGAACCTGGAGACCCTGGACTGGGACGACGAGCTGTTGTCGATCTTCGCCATTCCTCGTGCGATGTTGCCGAGAATCGCGCCGTCGTCGTCGCCGCAGCCCTACGGCGTGACCTCGGAGACCGGGCCGGCCGGCGGCGAGGTGCCGATCACCGGGATGCTCGGCGATCAGCACGCGGCGATGGTGGGCCAGGTGTGTCTGTCCGAGGGGGAAGCCAAAAACACCTACGGCACGGGAAATTTCCTGTTGCTCAATACCGGCGAGACGATCGTGCGGTCAGACAACGGGCTGCTGACCACCGTCTGCTATCAGTTCGGGGGCGCCAAACCCGTGTACGCGCTGGAGGGTTCGATCGCGGTGACGGGCGCGGCCGTGCAGTGGCTGCGCGATCAGCTGGGCATCATCAGCGGTGCCGCGCAAAGCGAAGCACTGGCGCGCCAGGTGGACGACAACGGCGGAGTCTATTTCGTTCCGGCGTTTTCCGGGCTGTTCGCGCCCTACTGGCGATCCGATGCGCGCGGCGCGATCGTTGGCCTGTCCCGGTTCAACACCAACGCCCACCTGGCGCGCGCGACACTGGAAGCGATCTGCTATCAGAGCCGTGATGTGGTGGACGCGATGGCGGCGGATTCCGGTGTGCGCCTTGATGTTTTGAAAGTCGACGGCGGTATCACTGAGAACGAACTGTGCATGCAGATCCAGGCTGACGTGTTGGGGGTGGACGTGGTCCGGCCCGTCGTCGCCGAGACGACCGCGCTGGGCGCCGCCTACGCGGCCGGTCTGGCGGTAGGGTTCTGGGCCGATCCGGCCGACCTGCGTGCCAACTGGCAAGAGGGCAAGCGCTGGGCGCCCGCGTGGAACGACAAGCAGCGCGCCGCGGGTTACGAGGGCTGGCGAAAAGCCGTGCAGCGGACCCTGGATTGGGTCTCCGTAACTTGAGGGGTCACGTGACGCCACCCATCCAGGATCCGCCGAAGGCCCTCAGTCTTCGCCGAGAATCCCGTAGATTTCGCGTCGCGCGTTATTGAGGATGTCGACGATGCGCTGCTGCTGCTCGGCGGAAGCGGTGTGGGCGGACTGCCCGACCGCACCGAATAACTGACCAACGGCGGCCCGCAGATTCATGTGACCGGGGTCGGCCCCTTCGGTGATCTCGTCCCACGGCGGCGTCTCGATCTTCTCGGCCGCGGCGCGGCCCGGTTCGGTCAGCTCGAAAAGCTTCTTGCTGCCTTCGGTTTCGCTCGCGGTGATCAGGCCTTCGTCGTCGAGCAGCTGAAGCGTCGGGTACACCGAGCCGGGGCTCGGCTTCCAGAGTCCGTTGCTGCGTTCGGCGATCTGCTGGATCATTTCGTAGCCGTGCATCGGCCGCTCGACGAGCAGCTTCAGGATGGCCGCTCGCACGTCGCCACGCTTGCCCCGACCCGGACCGCCGCGGCGCCATCCGCTGCGCCGTCCACCGGGGCCGAAGCCGAAGCCGGGACCAAAGCCGGGACCAAAGCCCGGTCCGAAACCGGGCCCGAAGCCGAGCGGGCCGTCGTGGCCGCCGGCATGATCGCGCAGATGCTCGCGGAAGTCCCGTCGGGCCTGGCGCCGTGCCTCGTGCAGGGCGCGCCGGTCAGCCGGGCCGGATCCGAAGCCGAATCCGAAACCGGGTCGGCCGGCGAAGGGGCCGTCGGGGGGAGTGAATGGGTTGCTCATGTGTCTGTCCTTGCGTTTGTGGGTCGCGCACCGGGCGTGCGCTACGAAACATCACGATATATCGGAAACTAACGTGATGCAACGCTGAGTGTCGGTTGAGACCGGCGGGTGGCGGCTGACCTGGGAGAATTAGATGTTCATCGGTCAACGATCCGTCCGCCAGAGCGGTTTGCATGGGCTAGACGACGGGTAGGTCCTACCGGGATGGATCCCGACAATCACCTGAAGGTCGATGGCGGTGGCGTCGGCGCGGCCGCGGTTGGGCGACCCGATGGTGCGCGGCGCCGCAACACCCGGCCCTGGATCAATTGGGGACTGGCGCTGGCGACGGTGCCCGCCGCCGCGCTCGTGATGCTCTTCGCGCTCGGTGCCGTAATGAGTACCGACGGCTGCAGCGAAGCCAGCTGTCCCAGCCTGGGCCAAGGCGGGATCAACTTCGGCGTCGCGTTCTACGGCGCGCCCGCGGTCGCCGTCGTCATCATCATCATCTCGTTTTTCACCGCCAAACGCCGCGGCGGTATCGCGGTTCCGCTGTGCGGATGGGCGCTGCTGGTTGCCGACGTCCTACTCATGGCGGCGAGTGTGGCCGGCTAGCCCGGCGGTGAGAAACCGCCGGGCGTATCGGTGTTTTCCGGGCCCGATCGACCGGGTTGCGGATGTGGCCATGCCTGAGGGGGCGGTTGCGCTATCGCACCCGGCGGCGGGCTGGGCCATGCCGGGGGGCCCTGATATGCGGCGCCGGGCGGCGGCCACGCCACCGGCCCCCTCGGTTGTTGCCCCGGCGCGGGCATGACCGGCCGCAACCGAGCCAGTTCGCGGCGGTGCCGCTCGGCGAGGACCGCGGCGAGCACGAGTTCCGGCGGAGCGCCGGGCGGTGGGGGCGGCGCGATGTGGGCCACCACATCGCCGGCGATCCGGTATCCCATTTGTATGCGCAACTGGCGGTCGAGCTGTGTTGCCCTGGAAAGGAATTGGCGCGCAACCTCGGCCTGGCCGGCCGACAGCCCGGACAACTGCAGCGACGATGCCCACCACGCCAAGGAGGGCGGCATCATCGGCGGCGGCCCGAGTCGAGGCCCGCGTTCGTTGACCACCACCGTGCCGGCGAAAATGTCGCCGATCCGCTTGGCCTTGGGGGACAAGATGCTGCAGATGACGGCGGGGCTCCCGAACAGCATCCAGATCTCCACCAACGACGCCAGGGCGCGAAACAACGCCTGACGGAACCGTTCTGGCCCGCCGTCGTCGGAGACGACTCGCAGGCCCATCGCGATCTTTCCCACCGAGCGTCCCCGCGTTGCTGTTTCGAGAATCAATGGATAGCCCACGACCACCAGCACCGTGAAGATCAGCAGGATCGCTTGAGACAGAGCGGTATCGAATTGGGTCAGCGTGGCCGCCCACAACATCAGGCCGAGCAGGTAACCGATGGCCATGACCGCGATATCGATCAGCGCGCTCAACGTCCGCACCGGCAGCTGGGCGATCTGCACATCGAGCACCACAGCGTCCCCGGTCACCACCTCCGACATAACTTCGAACGGTACAGGTTGGCTGGGTGTGGCCCGCCGCACTTTGCTGTGCCGGCGATGCGATTAGGCTGCCGAGGGTGGACGTCGATGCATTCGTGCTGGCCCATCGCCCTACCTGGGACCGCCTCGACCGATTGATCGGGCGGCGCCGATCGCTGTCCGGTGCGGAGGTCGACGAACTCGTCGACCTCTATCAGCGGGTCTCCACCCACCTGTCGATGCTGCGCTCGGCTTCGTCGGACTCCGTGTTGATCGGTCGGCTCTCGAGCCTGGTCGCGCGGGCCCGGTCCGCGGTGACCGGCGCCCATGCTCCACTGAGCAGGGCATTCACCAGGTTCTGGACGGTGTCGTTCCCGGTGGTTGCCTACCGCACCTGGCGGTGGTGGCTGGGCACCGCGGCGGCGTTCTTTGCCGTGGTCGTGATCGTCGCTCTGTGGGTGGCCGGCAGCCCGGACGTGCAGTCGTTGATCGGAACACCTACTGACATCGACCAATTGATCAACCACGACGTCGAGTCGTACTACAGCGAACATCCCGCCGCGGCGTTCGCACTGCAGATCTGGATCAACAACTCGTGGGTGTCCGCTCAATGCATCGCCATGTCGGTGGTGCTGGGACTGCCGATCCCCCTGGTTCTGCTGGAGAATGCCGCCAACCTGGGCGTCACTGCCGGCCTGATGTTTCCTGCCGGCAAAGGCGCCCTGCTGCTGGGTCTGCTTGCCCCGCATGGGCTGCTGGAACTCACGGCGGTATTCCTCTCGGGCGCAACGGGAATGCGGCTCGGATGGTCGGTGATCTCGCCTGGCGATCGGCCACGCGGCCAGGTGCTCGCCGAACAGGGCCGTGCCGTCGTCTCGGTCGCCGTGGGTCTGGTTGCGGTGCTCTTGGTCTCGGGGTTGATCGAAGCGCTGGTGACCCCGTCCGGACTGCCGACGTTCGTGCGGGTCGGCATCGGCGTCATCGCTGAGGCGGCGTTCTTGTCCTACATCGTCTACTTCGGCCGCCGCGCTGTGCAGGCCGGCGAAATCGGTGATATGGAAGAGTCGCCCGATGTGGTGCCCACCGGCTGAGTTCCGCGAGACCGCAAGTACGGACGGGTTACCCGGGAAACGCGTCGTTGGTTGCGGTCTCGCGGCGCGCGGTCACAGACGCCCGGTCGCCTTCATCGCCAGATAGTGATCGGCGAGGGCGGGCGCCAGTTCATCGGGCGCTGCGTCGACGACCTCGACCCCGCTGCGGCGGAGCCGCGTGGCGATCGCGCCGCGGTCATTGCGGGAGCGTTCGGCGGCCGCCGCGTCGTACACCGCCGCGGCATCCGAACGCCCCCCGGCCATTTGGTCGACGCGCGGGTCGGAGACCGCGGCCAGGAGCAGGTGGTGTTTGGCAGATAGCTGCGGCAATATGGGCAACAGTCCCTCCTCGAGGGCGGCCGCGTTGAGGTCGGTCAGCAGCACCACCAGCGACCGCCGGCGGGCCCGCAGCGCGATCGTGGAAACCATCGCTCGCCAGTCGGATTCGACAAGCGTCGGTTGCAGGGGCGCCATCGCGTCGACGAGCTGGGCGAGCAATTCGGTGCGTGAGGCGCCGAACACACCGGCCCGGCTCACCTGGTCGTGGGCGAGGAAGTCGACATGGTCGCCGGCGCGCGATGCCAGCGCCGCCAGCAGCAGTGCGGCGTCCATCGACCAATCCAGCCGCGGCCAGCCCGCGGGATCCGCCGCCGTCGGATCGACGCCGACCCGCCCCGCGGCCGTGCGGCCCGTGTCGAGCACGATCACCACCCGCCGGTCGCGCTCGGGCCGCCAGGTGCGCACCACCACATCGGCGCGACGCGCGGTGGCGCGCCAGTCGATCGAGCGCACGTCGTCGCCGACGACATATTCTCGCAGCGAGTCGAATTCGGTTCCCTGACCGCGTACCAGCGTGGGCAGCAGACCGTCGATCTCCCGTAGCTTGGCGAGCCGCGACGGCAGGTGCTTGCGGGCCAGGAACGGGGGCAGCACCCGCAGCTGCCCCGGCACCGGTCGCGAACTCTGCCGCCCCGCCAACCCCAGCGGGCCGATCGATCGGGCGGTCACCACCGTCGCTCTTTGGTCGCCGCGGCGCACCGGTTGGAACTGGGTCTGGACGTGCTGTTCTTGCCCGGCGGGGATGTCGATGGGATGGATGCGCGGTCGTGCCTGGGCGCTGGGCGGCCAGGCGTCGCGGACCTGGCCGCGGAACCGGCGCGGACCGCCGTTGTGGATCAGCAGGCCGCACTCCACCTGCTGCCCGAGCCGGGCCGAGCGGTCCGGGGAACGCACGTAGCGCAACTTGGCGGTGCCGGCCGCCAGTACGACGTCGACGGCCACCGCGGTCGCCAGCGCTATCAGTAGGACCACGAAAGCCGTTGCCGGCCAAGGAGACAGCGCAATCGGCAGGACGCAGATCAGTGCGACCAGCCCGGTGCGTCCGGTCAGGACCACTAGCGGGGCACCGGAACCGACGCCAGTATCCCGTCGAGCACCCCGTCGGGTGTGGCCCCTTCCAGTTCCGCCTCGGGCCGCAACATCACCCGATGCCGCAGCGTCGGGCGGGCCATCGCCTTCACGTCGTCGGGAGTGACGTAGTTGCGCCCGGACAGCCAGGACCACGAGCGCGCCGTGGCGAGCAGGGCGGTCGCCCCACGGGGTGACACGCCGAGTTGCAGCGCGGGGGAGGAGCGGGTGGCCCCGACGATGTCGACGATGTAGCCCAGCACCTCGTCGGCAACCAGCACGTTGCGCACGGCGTCGCGACCGGCCGCCAGGTCGCCGGGCCCGGCCACCGGCTTGATCGCCGACAGATCGCGCGGGTCGAAGCCGTGCGCGTGCCGATGCAGGATGGCGATCTCGGCGTCCCGGGGCGGGAGGGTCACATTCAGTTTGAGCAAAAAGCGGTCCAGCTGAGCCTCGGGCAATTGATAGGTGCCCTCGTATTCGACCGGGTTCTG
This sequence comes from Mycobacterium sp. NGS58, assembly GCF_059812385.1. NCBI lineage: Bacteria > Bacillati > Actinomycetota > Actinomycetes > Mycobacteriales > Mycobacteriaceae > Mycobacterium > Mycobacterium sp. NGS58. Next base: position 146,166 of record NZ_JCALCO010000001.1, read on the forward strand.
GGTCGCGGCCACGATGAAGGGGTCGGGCAGCGGCTGCGGTTCGCCATCGACGCTGACCTGACGCTCTTCCATCGCCTCGAGCAGCGCGGCCTGGGTCTTGGGCGGGGTCCGGTTGATCTCGTCGGCGAGCAGGAGATTGGTGAACACCGGACCGGGCCGGAAGACGAACGCGGCGGTGCGCGCGTCGTACACCAGCGAGCCCGTCACGTCGCCGGGCATGAGGTCGGGGGTGAACTGCACGCGCTTGAACTCCAACTGCAGCGCCGCGGACAGCGCCCGGACCAACAGCGTCTTGGCCACTCCCGGAACGCCTTCCAACAGCACGTGGCCGCGGCACAGCAGCGCGATCACCAGGCCGCTGACCACGCCCTCCTGTCCGACGACGGCCTTGGCCAGCTCGCCGCGCAGGGCCAGCAGCGCCTCGCGCGCCGATTCAGCGGTGGGAGATTGGGCGGTAGTGGATTGTGTCACGGGTGTGCGACCTGCCTTTCGATTTCGTCGAGCGCACGGGCGAGTTGTAACAGGTCGTTGTCGGTCGTCGGAGGCGGACCGAACAGATGGTAGGAGATGAACGCCGGATCGGATCCAATGCGCCCGGCCGCGGTGGTCACCACCGCCGACGGCGAAGCACCCGCACCCAGGCCGAGCCGCGGCAGCAGCCGCGCCAAAGTGGCCGCGCGCAAAGCGGCGGCCGCGCGATCGCGTGCCCGTCGGGACCGATACAGCCGGCCGCGGCCCTCCACGGTCTCCGACGCGCGCACCACCACCGGTATGGCCTCGGCCACCAGCGGTCCGGGCCGGCGGGCCTTCCACACGGCGACCAGCAGCACCACCAGCGCCAGTTGGCCTACGAGCCAGAACACTTTGGACGGAAGCAGCTGCAAAAGCGTTGATTTGGGCGAGGATTCACCCTCGACGTGTTGGGGTGCGTACCAGACGAGCCGGGGTCGATCGCCGGCCAGGTTCATCGCCAGGGCGGCGTTGCCCGCTTGCAGCAGGTTGCCATTGGTCATGAAGTCGGTGCTACCGACGGCTGTGATGGTGCGACCGTCGTCACGGAAGCGGATCAACGCGCCGTCGTAGCAGCGGGTCATCGCGCGGCCGTCTTCGGACTCGTATTTGTTACTCGCCCCGAAGCGGACCGGCCCGGATCGAACAGCCTCGCGCAGTGTGCAATTCGGGTCGAGGTCAAAACCTTTCACGTGCGAGACCCGCACGCCGGGCAGCAGCGCCTCGCGGGCCCGCGCCGTCGGTTCCACCAGCAGCAGGTCCGAATGAACGTTGTCCAGCCGGTCCAGGAGCGTGTCGGTGAGATGTTGGCTCTCGGCCACCAGTATCAGCGCGTCCGGGCGTGCCGCATTCTCGACGTCGGCGATGTTGTGGGCCACGACGACGTCGACTCCGGCACGGCGCAGCAACTCCACCAGCGCGTGCGCACCGTCGGAGCTGGTGGACGCCGGGTCCATGCGGGGGCCCGGTCGTGGCGCGTTCAGATACGCGTCGACGCCGGCGATGACGGCGAGCACCAGCACCGTGACGAGCACCCAGCGCCAGGAGCGCCAGCGCCGCTGCGTGACTTCCGGATCGGTGCCGGTGATCGCCGTCATCACCGCACCTGCGCCCACGACTCGGCTGCGGCGGGTTGGCTGGGCTCGAGCGGACCGCCCTGCCAGCGGGTCAGCAGCTGGTCGTCCAGGCCGGCGATCATCTGATAGGCCGCTTGGGTTCCGGGTTGTTCGCCGTAGGTGACGTCGTTGAAAGCCATTGCCGCTCGCCCTAATTCGCTGACCAGGTGCGGCAGCAGGGCACCGGCATCGCGGGCGAGCTCGTTGGCCGTCCGGCCGGGGGCGGATGTCAGCACTCCCGTTTCTTCGAGCTGGCGGGCGACGGCGCGCAGGCGGTGACGAATCGCCGCAGCCCAATTGCCCTCGGCCGCGAAGTTTTCGGCGGTCACGCGATGCTGGGCGGCGGTCAGTTGGCCGGCTTCGAACAGCGAGTGGTCACCGCCGCGGCGGGTGCGCATGGTGCGTCGCAGAATATGGATGCCGACGATCACCGCGATGGCGACCAGGGTGAAAAGCACTGTCGCGGTGAACCATCCGCCCGGAACCGACGAGATCTTCTGCAGCAGCCGGTAAATCTGGTCGAACACCCAGTTGATGAAATGTTCCCCGGGGGAGCCCTTCGAATAGATCGGTTTGTTGAGCTCGTCCTGCGCCGCGCTGTGTGCGGCATCGCGGTCGATGTCGATCGATGGCATCCTCAGCTATCCTCGCTCGGCCCTTACAGGGGCCGGGTCAGCCAGAGGTTGTCGGTGGACGCGGCCGCGTACGGCCCCTGGGCGGCCCCGCTTTGCAGCACCAGGTCGAATGCCTCGGCGCGCATCCGGCGGTCGGTGTACAGCAGGACGATCACGCCCGCGTTGAACGGCGCGGTGATGATCTCGCCGATCGCCGCCCCCACCGAGAGAATCGCCGTGCTGACCACGAACGCAGTGGCCGACGAGCTGACTTGGACGAACTGGCCGACGATGCTGAACGGCACGGCGACGGCGTTGGCGACGACGGATGTCACCAGCAACGCGAGCACCCGGATTCCTAGCACCCGCCAGAAGCCGTTGCGTACCAGCTTGAAGGAGCGGGCGATCGCTTCCATGACCGGCAGTCGCTCCAGCACGATGAGCACCGGGGCGAACAACACCACCGTGTACAGGTAGACCAGCAGCGCGAGGACGGCCAGCGCCAGCGGAATGCCCAACACCACGGCCGCAGCGGCGTTGCCGATCGCCGCCAGCACGCCGATGATCACCGCGACCAACCCGGCAAGGGCCGCCACCGCGACGGCTTCCAGCAGGGCCAGGCCGAGCAGGGCCAGCAGGCGCCCGCGGATCTTGAGCCAGGTTTCGCCGATGGTGATGGGTGAGCCGAACACCGCCCGCCCGATGATGACGGTGAGCATGCCGGACAGCAGCATGCCGCCCAGCCAGCTGACCAGGAGGCCGCCGATCAATGACGCGGACCAGGCACCCACGAACCCCGAGCTCAGTTCGCCGGATCGATCGCTGGGGAATCTGTCGGCCGCGGCCAGCGGTCCGAAGAATGCGGCCTTGGTGACGATCTGCATGATCACCACCACGATGGCGGTCACACCGAGCGTCGCCTTCGGGTTCGCCCGGACGTAGCCGACCGCGCCGTTGAAGATGTCGCCCAGGGTCAGCGGCCGCAGGGGGATGATCCCCGGCTTGACGGCTCCGTAACGGCCGAAGTGGGGCATCGATCCGTAGCCCGACGCAGGCCCGTATCCGGCCGGCGGCCCGTAGCCCGGAGGTGGTCCGTAGCCGGGCGGCGGGTAGCTGGGTGGGGGCTGATAGGCGGGCGGGGACTGGTAGCCAGGCGGCGGGGCATACGCCGGCGGCGGGCCATACTCCGATGGTGGGCCGTAAGCCGGTTGCGGGCCATACGCTGCGGGTGGACCGTATCCAGGTTGTGGACCGTATGCCGGCGGCGGGCCAGCCGGATAACCAGGTGGCGGCCCGCTCACCGAACCCCGCGGCCTTTGCAGCCGGGCGCGTCGTACGTCATGGGCTCCATCCTGTCGGCGGCCGGGGCATTTCACAATGTTGACCCCCCACCCGGCGCGTAGCGTCTCACACATGGCGGAACTCAAATCCCGGATCCGGACGGACCTGACCGCGGCGATGAAGGCCCAGGACAAGTTGCGAACGGCCACCCTGCGCATGCTGTTGGCCGCGATCCAAACCGAGGAAGTCTCCGGTAAAGAGGCGAAAGATCTCACTGACGAGGAGGTCATCAAGGTGCTGGCCAGGGAATCACGCAAACGGAGCGAAGCCGCGGAGATCTACACCCAGAACGGGCGCGGGGAACTCGCCGCCAACGAGCACGCCGAGGGCCGGATCATCGACGAGTACCTGCCCACCCCGCTCACCGAGGCCGAGGTGGCCGACGTGGCCGATACGGCGATCGCGCAGGTTGCCGAGGAAATCGGCGAGCGACCGGGAATGAAGCACATGGGCATGGTGATGAAGGCCGCCACCGCGATCGCCGCCGGCAAGGCCGACGGCGCCCGGCTCTCGGCCGCCGTCAAAGAGCGGCTGTAGCCACGCGGGTCAGCCACCGGCAACGGCTCGGCGCCCGGAATGGCCCGCATCGTGCGAAAGACGTTGCACCGCAACATTAAGTGGCCGTCGTGATCGCAGTCGCGCCCCGCACCGGCCGCTGACGGTCAGCGAATGGCATTCTGCCGCAGGCGCGCCGCCCACGCGGCGGCTGGCATCACCGAGCACTCATCACCATCGCGGACGAAAAAATCGGGGCGCCGTTTGCGCTCGGAGCAGCCGGGTACTCCGTCACGCATGACGAATTTTGGCTACACTTTGATGACCGAGCAGAGTGGACCCAAAGACCTTGTCCGCGATGCGGTTTCGGCCGAAGAGCGCGGCTTCGACTTTCACGTGTGCAGCGACCACTTCACGCCGTGGCTCACCTCGCAAGGACACGCTCCGAACGCCTGGGCGGTGCTGGGTGCGGTGGCGCAGGCCACCGAGCGGGTCGACCTCTACACCTACGTCACGTGCCCGACCATGCGGTATCACCCCGCGATCGTCGCCCAGCAGGCGGCCACCGTGCAGATTCTGTCCGATGGCCGATTCACCCTTGGACTGGGCAGCGGTGAAAACCTGAACGAACACGTCGTCGGTAAGGGCTGGCCGGCGGTCACGCGCCGGCAAGACATGCTGCGCGAGGCCATCAAAATCATCCGGGAGCTGTTCGGCGGCCAATTGGTCGACTTCGCGGGCGACTTCTTTCAGGTCGATTCGGCGCGCTTGTGGGACGTCCCCGACGTTCCGGTGGGTATCGGGGTGGCGATGTCCGGGACGAAGGGCGTCGACAAGTTCGCCAAGCTGGCCGAACACCTGATCGCCGTGGAGCCCGACGCAGAACTTGTCCGCGAATGGCACTCCGCCCGCCAAGCGGCCAACCTCGCCGGCGGTGGCCGGGTGGTCGGCCAGATCCCGGTGTCCTGGGATCCCGACCGTGACACCGCCGTCAAGCGTGCGCACGACCAGTTCCGCTGGTTCGCCGGCGGCTGGAAGGTCAACGCCGACCTGCCGACGCCGGCCGGCTTCGCGGGCGCGACCCAGTTCGTGCGACCCGCAGACGTCGCCGAGACGATCCCGTGCGGTCCTGACCTCGACGCCATCGTCGAGAGCGTCCGGCCGTACTGGGAAGCGGGCTTCACCGACATCGCGCTCGTGCAGATCGGCGGAGACACCCAGGAACGATTCCTCGCCGAAGCCGCCGAGCCGTTGCTCGCGGCCCTGCGCGATGCAGCAAACTGATCGCAGGTTTGACCGCTTTGCGCCCGGGTATCCAGGGTCGCAGTCGTGCGCAGCAACCAACGCGCGTCGGACGTTCGGTAGAGCTGGGACGTGAACGGGCGTTCCGGCGTGCGTTGGTCTCTATGACCGCTGCCGCACAGCCGGCTCGCAATACGCGCATTCCGGCTAAGCAGGGGGAGTGAACGATGAGCGATGGCAACGGTGACACCACAACCACACTGGTAAGGGCGCTCAGCGGCGCCAGTTTCGGCCTGGGTATGAGCGAACTGGTGGCCCCGGCGAAGGTCGCCGCCATTGCGGGCGTGGACGACACGAGGAGGACGCGGCGGATCATTCGAGCGCTCGGGCTGCGCGAATGCGGCCACGGTGCGGCGCTGCTGGGCGGTCCGCCCAAGCTGGTGTGGACCCGGGTGGCCGGCGACGTCCTGGACATGACGCTGTTGATCGCCGGCGTCGTTGCCCGCGGGCCCGGCCGACGGCGCCAGGGCACCATCTCCGCGGTTCTACTTTCCGGAATCGCCGGCCTGGACCTGTATACGGCGTTGCGAACCACCGGCAACGGGGCGCATCGGGGCGCTTCGCAGTAACGAGAGCTTTGAGCCGACGAAAATCGGCGATCGCGAGAAAGGGATGCGACGATGTCAAACAAATTGCAGGGCAAAACAATAGCGATCCTTGCGGCTGACGGCGTGGAGAAGGTGGAGCTCGAACAGCCGCGTGCGGCGCTGCGGGAAGCCGGTGCACAAGTGCAGCTGCTGTCGCTGAAGGACGGCGAAATTCAAGCGCGCAACCACGATCTCGAACCGGCCGGAACCTTCGCCGTCGAGCGAAAGGTATCCGAGGCCTCGGTCGAAGATTACGACGGCCTGGTGCTGCCCGGCGGCACCGTGAACCCAGACAAGCTGCGCATGGACAGCTCCGCCGTCTCCTTTGTCCGTGACTTCGTCGGGTCGGGCAAGCCGGTGGCGGCCATCTGTCACGGTCCGTGGACGCTGGCCGAAGCCGGTGTGGCAGTGGGTCGGACGCTGACGTCGTACCCCAGCATTCGCACCGATCTGCGCAACGCTGGCGCCCACGTCGTCGACGAGGAGGTCGTCGTCGACGGCAATCTGATCACCAGCCGCTCCCCGTCGGACCTGCCGGCGTTCTGCGCGACCATTCTCAAACAGTTCGCCCACGCGACGGCGGGTTAAGCGACCACTTTTCGGCTCGTTCGTTTGAATGCACCGGTTTGCGGGCATTATCCCGCCAAGCCGTGATCAGCGGCAAATCTATTGGGTTCTCGAAAGGCCAACAGTGACAACCACGTATCCCGAGCCCGCTGTTTCGTCCGTTCCCTACGTGTATCAGCCGCAGGAAGATTCTCGATTGCTGGTGGACGTGATGCATGACACCGGCCTGATCCCGGGGCGGCGGATCCTCGATCTGTGTACGGGCAGCGGTTTCGTCGCCATCGCGGCTGCCGCGATGGGGTGCGCCGGGGCGACGGCCTTCGACATTTGCCCGCAGGCGGTGCGCTGCGCTCGGGAAAACGCGGTGGCTGCCGGTGTCGAGGTGGACGTTCGCGAAGGATCGTGGGTCGCGGCAGTGGATTGCGCGCCGTTCGATGTCGTTGTGTCAAACCCGCCCTATGTCCCCACGCCGCCCGGTGCCGAGATCGAAGAGATCTGCCCGGCGGCCGGACCGTCGTGGGCGTGGAACGCCGGGGTGGACGGCCGGATGATCCTCGACCCGCTGTGTGAGTCGGCGCCAAAACTCCTGCGCGACGGTGGATCCCTGCTTCTGGTGCATTCGGCGCTCGCCGGTGTTCAGCAGTCGCTGGATGCGCTCAAGTGGGCCGGCATGGACGCGAAGGTGATTGCGTCCAAATGGATACCGTTCGGTCCGGTGATGTCGTCTCGGGCTGCGTGGCTCGAGGAGGTCGGCCTGATACCGCGCGGACGCCGGGAAGAGGAGCTGATCGTCATCCGCGCGGAGAAGCGATGACCGCAACCCGGGTGCAGGTGGTGCCCAACGGGCCCGTGCTGGTGTCGGGCCCGGTGCGGATCGAGATGCCCAATGGCGAGGTGGTCGAGTCCGATCGGTTCATGGTCGCGATCTGTACCTGCCGGCGCAGCGACCGCTACCCGCTCTGCGACACCAGTCATCGCCGGTGCCGGCGCCTCAAGACGTCGGCACGCTCGTCTGCTCCAGCGGCCTCCGCAGCGACGTCTGATTCCGCCCCCACGACGTCATAATCCGTTCCGCCAGACGGTCTTCGACCGCCGCGTGGGCACGGATGCCGAAGATGACATCGTGCTCGAGCCGCGGGTCCTGGGCCACGAGATCGCCCACGACATCGTTGCGCACGACATGCTCGTGCACCGCGTCGGCCTCGACATGCTCGCTGTAGAACTCGATGCACGCCGCCGGAGCCTCCAGGCGCCGCAAGGCCTTCACCATGCGTTGCGATCCCGGCGGCGAGGTGATCTCCGTCGAGGCGAAGTGCCCGATCGCGGCGCCGCGCAACGAGCGATGCAACCCGAACAGCGACATGAGGTTGACCGCCGCCAGGGCTTCGGCCGGCACCGCGTCGACGTAGCCCCAATAGGTCGCATCCAGGCCGGCAGCCGCGAGCAGGTCGGCGAACAGCCGCTGGTGCAGCCGCGAACCCCTTCCGGCCCCGTATTCGTCGAATTCGATTGCCACAAAAGCCGCTTTCGCCACACCAGTCAGGCGTGGAATGGCAAAGGCGTGCGGATCGCCCTCTTTGAGGTGATACAGGGAGCGGTGCACGAAGTACTCGCATATCTGCTGCCAGGTTCCGGTGTCGCGTAGATGATACGACGGGCCGGTGCCGTCGACGGCTTCTACCGTGAGCGCTTCCATCTCGGCCGCCGCCGTCTGATCTGGATCGATGTGTCCGACGTCGCGGCGGACGCCGGCCAGGAACACCCGTTCCAGTTCGGCGCGCAGGCCCAGCAGCGTTGGATTCCACTCCCATGCCGGGTCGACGCCGGCAAGCCCGCGGTAGTGCAGCTCGTAGCACATGGACAGCGCCAGTTGCAGGTCCAGGCCATAAGGGTCGGAATCTCGTACAGAGGTGCCGATTCGCGCCAAGTGGTCGGCCGATGGCGGACCCGCCAGCGCGCAACGTACGGCCGTTGACAGCGCCCCGTGCGCCGCAGGCAGGACGGGTTCGGTCGTGGTCGGTGCGTGGGTCACGCCGATGTCTACCCGCTGCACGGGGCGGGCAAACGGGCTCGCGGCAGCTCCCACCTCTGAAATCCGCCTCAGACGGCCGCTGCCGGCAGGCGGAAGGTGATTTCGGCGGTGGTGCCGGTGGCGGTGGTTTTGAGCTCCATCGAGTCGCTGAGCACCCGCATCAGCGGCAAGCCGCGTCCGCCGTTGCCCGGAATGGCGGATGGCGTCTTCCACGATCCGTAATCGGTGATCCGGGTGCGCACTTCGCCGTCGGCAAGGCTGACCTCGAGCGACATGCTTCCGGCGGCGAATCCACGGTAAGCGTGTTCGACACAGTTGGTGCACGCCTCATTGACGACCAGCACGATGTCGGCGGCCTGGTCATCCGTGACGCCACCGGCGTGCAGCCAGTCCGCCAGCCGATGCCGGATGAGGACCAATTGCTCGGCGGTGGCGTCACTTTCGATGCGCAGCGGTGTCTGTTGATGCCGGTAGATCACCATCGCGACGTCGTCGTCATACCCCGCAGGCGGCGCCAGTTCACGCAGCACCACATCGGCGACCGTGTCCAGCGGCGATGCCATGGTGTGCGCCAGAACGTCTGCCGCACGGGCGATTCCGTCGTCAATCGACTCATGCTTGCGTTCGACGAGCCCGTCGGTGAACAGCATCAGTGTCGAGCCGGGCGGCAGCACCTGAGTGGCCTGCGGGCGCGGTTCGTTTCGGCGGACTGCGAGTGGCACCGATGCGGCGTCGGTCAATAGCGTCGTCGTGCCGGACTCCGGGCCGGCCAGGATGGCCGGCATGTGGCCGGCGTTGCTGTACTGCAGCACACCCGTTTCGGTGTCCAGAATCGCCAGGAAGACCGTCGTGCAGTACGCGTTCGGGATGAGCGATGCCGCCGAGTCGAGCTGATCAAGCAGCACCGCGGGCTCGGCGCCGTTGATCAGCAGTGCCCGCGCGGAGCTCCGCAGCTGACCCATGATCGCGGCCGCCGGCAGGCCGCGGCCCACGCAGTCTCCGACGACGATGCCGATGTGATGCTCACCAATCGGTAGCACGTCGTACCAGTCACCGCCAATCTCCAAGGGCGGCACGGCGGGTTCGTAGCGAACGGTGAACCCGGGCGGCGGCTGAACCGGCGGCAGCATGGCACGCTGCAACGTCAGCGACGTCTCACGCGCGCTCTCGAACTGACGCACATGCTGCATGGCCAGACTCAGATGCCCGATCAGCACGGTGACCAGCAGCCGATCCTCCCCGCTGACCCAGCGAGGCGTGCGCAGCTCCAGCCACAACGCGAGGTCCCCGGTACCGGAGAGCACCGCCACCAGCCCCTGGACTTTGCCGGGATTACCAGGTGCCTCAACGGTTTTCGCTGTCAGCGGCAGCTGATGGCGCGCGTCTTGAAAGGTGTGACGCAACCACGGATCCAGCGCGCGCCACGACGAAACCGAGGGCTCGCCGGCCACCTGGACCGTGGGGTCAGCGTCGCCGTTGGGCCACGAGACGGCGATGACCCGTTGCACATCGATGGCCGTGCTGCACTCGTCGAGTGTGATCGACAGCAGCTCGTCCACACTCTTGGCCACCGCGACGGCGGTGGCCAACCGGAGCACCGCGGTTTCCCGGGCCGCGAAGGCACGCTCGGCGGTGACGTCGCGGATCGTTCCGACATAAACGTCGCGATCGCTGCCGGCTTCCTTGACCGCGTTGATGCTCACCTTGACCCACGCCAGGTGGCCGTCCGCATGGCGAATGGGCGTCTCGTAGTCGGCCCTACCCTCGGCCATGACTCGTGTTGTCTGTTCGGCCGCCGTCGTCGTGTCGACCAGCCAGGGGTGCGGCCACCGGTACGGTAAGCCCTCGTTGGGATACCCGAGGATCTCGATGAAGGCACTGTTCATCTCGATCACGGAGCCCTCGTGATCGGCGACGAAGAAGCCTTCCTGTAGCGAATTGACCAGGGCGGTGCGGAATTTGTCGCGGTCGGCCAGTCCTTCGGCGCGGGCCCGTTGTTCGGCATAGCGCCTGTTGCCGTCGATGAACCCGCGCGTTGCGACGTCGAGTGGAACCAGCAGCTGCAGGAGGAACTCCAGCGCGATCGGCGCATCCATGCGGACGTCCTGCGAGAGTTCGAAGACCAGCCGGACATGCTGTTCGACGAGGTCGAGCAGACTTATTTGTTCCTGCAGCGCCCTGCGCCCGAGCTCGTTGCCGATCGACAGGGTGGCTTCGTCGCGTGCGATGAGGTAGGCCCGTAGGGCGGCCTCGTACTGATCGTGGAAGTTGTTGTCGCCGCTCAACTTGTTACTCCCCTGTGACGTGCCGCCAGCACCATCGCGTCGTCGGTCTCCTTCGCGTCCTTCCCGAGGAGCCCTTCAGCGATGGTGACAGCGGTGGCCGAGAAGTCGATGTGGTCCAGGTAATCATCGGCAATGCCGTCGGTGCTCATCAGGAGCAGATCTCCGGGGCGGATCGAAACCACTTGCGCCGGTGCGGGTTCCGGTATCCGGTAGCCGACGATACCGCCGCTGAGCCGTGCGCTGGACCGAACTAGGGTACCGGTCGGCGCCTTGGTCACCAGGTCGGCACTGACGTTACCGACGCCCGCCCAGGTGAGGGTGTTGGCGGCGAAATCCATGCGCGCCAACGTCATTGCGACTCCTCGGGTGCCGACCAAGGCGCGGTGGCAGAGCTGGATCAAGGCCTCGGGCGGCTCGGAACTGGCGTTTGTGACCACATCGACGGCGCGCAACGCCGCCTCCGCCGCGGCGGGCCCGTGGCCGAGCCCGTCCACCACACCGAACAACGCCGCCGCGCCGTCGATATCGACCGCGATACCGCGGTCGCCGGACGTGTACTCGCTGGGCAGGGGCCGGCCCGCCCTGGCCCACTCGATCGGTCCGAAGCGACCATTTTTATGCACGGGGAGGCACCCATTTCCACATTTCGATGACGGTTCCCCGACCGGGGGTGGACTCGACGACCAGCCGGTCCATCAGGCGGCGTGCTCCCGGCAGACCCAATCCCAGCCCGCGCCCGGTGGTGTAACCGTCCTCCAACGCCCGCTCGATGTCGGCGATGCCGGGGCCCTGGTCCTCGGCGCGCACCACCAAAGCCCTACGCCCTTCCCGGTCGGTGACCGCGACGGAGACGGCGCCACGGCCGGCGTAGCTGGTGATGTTGCGGGCGATCTCCGAGATCGCCGTGGCGATCATCGTGACGTCGGTGAGGGAGAATCCCAGATCAAGTGCGAGTTGGTGGCCGGCTTTGCGGGCTTCGACGATGTCGTCGGGATGGTCGATGGCGACGACGATATCAGCCACCACCGTCGAGCCCGATCGTTGACTTCTGCACTCCGCCTTGGCGATTCAGCGCTTGGCGATTCAGCAGCGCGAGACCCTCTTCAAGATCCAGCGCGGTGTTCATGTCGTCGAACGCCAGACCAAGCTGGACCATCGCGAAGGCCACCTCCGGCTGCAAACCGACTATCACCGTGTCCGCGCCGCGCAGTCGGGTCATGTGCGCAATCGTCCGCAGCGACCGGGCGGCGAAGGAATCCATGACATCGATGGCGGTGACGTCGACGATGATGCCCTGGGCGCGGAACTGGCTGACCCTTTCCATCAAGTCGTACCGCAGGCGTTCGGCGTCGGAATCGGTGAGGGCGGCCTGCACCGACGCGATGAGAATCGAGCCCTGTTTCAGGATCGGTACTGGCATGGGGTGCTCGCGTCGATGGTGGTTATCCGGTCTGCTCGCCCGTACGGGTGACCTCGTATCCCAGCAGGCGTTCGGCTTCCTCGATACCGCCCTGCAGGTCACCGACGGCGTTCATCTTCGACAGGTCCAGCCCGATGGTCACCAGTGTCAGAGCGATCTCGGAGGACAGGCCGGTGATGATCACGCTGGCACCCATCAACCCCGACGCGTCGACCGTCTGCACCAGGTGGTTGGCCACCGTGGAGTCGATGGTGGGAACACCGGTGATGTCGATGACCACCACTTTGGCGCGGTTCGCGCGGATGGCGCGCAGCAACTGCTCGGTGACCTGGCGGGCGCGCTGACTGTCCAGCACACCGATGATCGGCAGGATCAGCAGCTGCTCACGCACCTGCAGCACCGGTGTGGACAGCTCCCGGATGGCCTCCTGCTGCTGGCGGATGATGCGCTCGCGTTCCTGCACGAAGCTGACGGCTACGGTATTCGCGATGCGATTGGCGGCGGGCTCATAGGCGTCGAGGACGCGGTTGAGCATCTCGAACTCGGTCTGGTACTTCTCGAACAGCGAACGAGCCAGGACGTCACGCAGCAGTAGCACGATGCCGACGACCTCGTCGGTTTCCACGCCTCGGGGGATGATGCGTTCCGAGAGGTCGCGGGCGTAGGCCTGCAGAGCCTCGACGCTACCGGTCTCCAGCACCTCGACGTAGCTGTCGTACACCGTCGTCGCCTCGGAGAAGATCTCCTCCGGCGACATCGCGGTCAGCAGTTCGGCCTCGGTGATCCTGCGGGCCCACTCCTCGCGCAGAATCGTTCGATTCTGCCGCAGATGCTGCACCAGCTGCGGCAGCAGACCCTCGCTCGAGATGCCCACGGTCTGTGCCGCAGTGCCGGTACTGTTGAAATCCGACGGCGAATCTGACATCTGGCCTCCCGAGTGCCACGTCGCGCCCTGTGGTCTGCAGTTCCTGTTGCGAGACTAGCCTGGGTTGTCGCGGGGCACGTATAGAGGGCATATTCTTCTCGCAGTTCATAACGCACGCTAGGGTTGAACCACGCCACAGCCCAGGACGAAGGATTGCCATTGTCAGCTCCTGATTCGATTACCACGTTGATCGAGGACCACGACGGGGTTTCCGTGGTCAGTGTCAGCGGCGAAATCGATTTGGTCACGGCTCCCGCCCTGGAACAGGCCATCAGCGCGGTCGTCGCAGATAGTCCGACTGCGCTGATCATTGACCTGTCCGCGGTCGAGTTTCTGGGTTCGGTCGGCCTGAAAATCCTAGCGGCGACCTACGAGAAGCTGGGCAAGCAGACCGGGTTCGGCGTGGTCGCACGCGGCCCGGCCACCCGCAGGCCGATACACCTGACCGGTCTGGACAAGACCTTCCCGCTGTACCCGACGCTCGACGACGCGTTGACCGGGGTTCGGGACGGCAACCTTAACGGCTAGTGATTCAGCACGGCGGGCCCGGAGCGTTCCGCATGCCGTTCGGCCGTACGCATCGCTTGCCCGACAACATATTTCGCGCACATGCGCCGAATTCCGTTCCGCATACCATTCGGGACTGATCGCGCTTTTTCCAGGACGTAGCGGGCCGTCGCGATCAGCTCGCATACTTTGATGGCGAAAAACCATCTCCGAATGCGGCCTTTCGATGCGGTGTCCACGCCCAGCTCAGATGCGATGATCGGGGTATGGACGTCGACCATCCGCAAGAAGATCAGCGGTGGGATCGCCGTGAGCGAGGCGAAACCGAAGTTCAACGGCTGGACCGCAATTGGAACAGCCTGCTGCAGGAGCTGCGAGTCGTCCAAACCGGGGTGCAGCTGCTCACCGGATTCCTGCTGACACTGCCTTTCCAGCAACGCTTCGACGTGCTGGGACCGCCGATGCGCATCATCTATCTGGCGACCGTGGTGTGTGCGGTGTGCGCGACCCTCTTGCTGATCGCGCCGGTCGCCATGCACCGAATACTCTTTCGGCGGCACCGGCTCCAGGTCCTCGTGTCGGCCGCGCACCGGTGTGCGTTCGCCGGGCTGGGCTTGCTCGGTTTGGCGGTGATCGGCCTGACCACGATCATCTTCGCCGCGGTGGCAGGGCGAAATGTCGGCCTCATAGCAGGAGCGTGCGCGCTGCCGCTGTTCATCTTTTTCTGGTGGGTGCTGCCGGTGATGCTGCGCACGCACGGCGAGTGAGAGCGAGCTCGTCGGTCAGCCGCCCGGCGCAAGCGCGGTGATTCGGGTGGCTTCCAGGTGTTCGAGCAGGTCGCGGGGATCGGCGAAGACGGGTTCGGCGCCCGCCTCCAGCAGCTCCGCACGGGAGATGCCGCCGCTCAGCAGGCCGATGCACGGTAATCGCGCGCCGGCCGCGGCGTGTGCGTCCCACACGGCGTCGCCGACGAACACGGCATGCTCGGCATTGACCCCGGCGCGGTCCAGGGCTACCTGCACGATGCCGGGTTCGGGCTTCGCGGTATCGACATCACGTGACGACGTCGTCTCGGCGATGATGTCGTCACAGTCGAGCACCTTGCGCAGAATCTCGAGTTCGTCTTCGGGCGCCGAGCTGGCCAGCACGACCTGTAAGCCCAGATCGGCGACGCGGTGCAGCAGGCTACGGGCACCGGGCAGAGGTTGCAGCAGCGGCGTGATCTCCCGGTAGTACTCGCTGTGCTTGTCGCTGAGACGCTCCTGCACGTCGTCAGGGGCGTCATCGGACAGAGTCCTGACCAGCCTGGATCCGTCCATGCCGATGCAGCGATGGATCTGCCAGGACGCCACCACCATGCCTTCGGCGTCGAACGCGCGCTGCCAGGCATGAACATGCAGATAGTTGGAATCCACCAGGGTGCCGTCGACGTCGAACAGGACGGCGGGTGTTCCCCCGGCAGCCATCAGTGCGTGCTCCCCGCGTCGGTGTCGGGACGCGTGCCGGCGTGCGGTCGTGAAGTCATAGGTCCGGCATACCCATGCCTGCCGTCGCTGACACGGTTTCGTTTGGCTATCGGGGCAAGGGGTACACCTGCGTGACGGTCCGCGGCATCGTGGCCGTTTCGCTGCGCCTGTCAGGGGAGAAGAACTGCAGCGTAGCCGTGCGAATAATGTTCGTGCACAATAATCTTCGACGAGGAATGACGTTGGATCACCAAAAGAACGCGCCGGTCGACTATGCCCGTACCACTCGTCAGCACGCCGGCGAATCCCTGAGGAACGGCGCCAACGTCCCCGGCCTGGCCGGTTCGGCGGTCGCGGTGATAGCACTGACCGTGGGCTTGTTCGCCGTGGCGGCCGGAAATCTGGCGGCCGGCGCCATCGCCCTGGTCGTGGCCGTCGTACTTGGCGCGCTGAGCGCGGCGTGGCTGCTCCGTGCCCACCGCAAGGTCCGCGACGTCGAACTGCGCTGGCACGCCGCGTATTCCGATCAGCCTGCGCCGCCGCCTAGCAGCTGAGCATCCGGGTGCAGCCGGCCGCGCCGCATGCCCGACCCAGCGCCGGGCGGGACGTCGTGACCGGTCGATTTCTCGGTCGCCGCAACTTTTCGGGCCGCAGCGGTGTAGCCAACCCTCGAACTGGGTACAGCCTGCGCCACGGGTGAGTACAGGAAAGTGCGTCAACCCGTTCCAAAGCAGGAAGGAACCCCGATGGCGACCACCACTGACTACGACGCACGCCGTGTATCCGACGCCGACACGCAGGACAAGCCTTCGCTTCGCGAACTGGCTCCGACCCTGCAAGGGTCCGTCACCACCGTGGTCGACGAGGACCCCAACGATGTGCATTTCTTCGAACTACCGGGCGCCGACCTGTCCGGGGAAGAGCTGTCGGTGACGGTCATTCCCCAGCGCGCCGACGAGTTCACCTGTTCGAGCTGCTTTTTGGTGCAACACCGTAGCCGGATGCGTGCCTCCAGCTCCGGCCTCCCGGTGTGCGCAGACTGCGCCTGACGCCGACTCCTCGGGCGGGACGACCCGTCCCGCCTGCCGTGGCGCGACCCTGAAACGTCCCGGATTGCCCTGAAATGTCGGTGGCATCCACTAGGTTCAGCGGACAAGTAGGCGTCGGCGCGAACGGCACGTTGAGGAGTCATGGAGAAGATACTCGGGTCGCTCCTCGTGCTGGGGTTAGCGGTCCCTTGGTATTTCACGCAGGAGGCCACGGGCAGTCTGCCGGCGGGATGCTTGGCCGGGCTCGGTGGGCTCGCCGTCGCGGTGGCCGTCCTGTGGTGGCTGTCGCGTCAACGGGATCGCTACGAGGCCGACGCGCACCGACGACGCGATCTCAAATTCGCGAAGTCGGGGCTGCGGGCGATCGACCGGATGTCCGGCACCGACTTCGAGGATTTCGTTGCGGCACAGCTTCGCATCGCGGGCTACAGCGTCGCACCCACGGCCAGTACCGGAGATTACGGCGTGGATCTGATCGCCAAGAAAGACGGCGTCCGCATGGCGGTTCAATGCAAGAGGCTCGCGAAGGCCGTCGGTGTCGCGGCCGTCCAACAGGTCGTGGCCGGGGCGCTGCACCATGGCTGCAACCGGACGGTCGTCGTGACCAACCAGACCTTCACCAAAGCGGCCCGCCAATTGGCCGGCACCCACCGGTGCCGCCTGGTGGGGCGCACCCAATTGCAGAGCTGGACGCGGATTCAGCCCATTGTCTTGCGGGGCGGCCGGCGCACATATGGGGTCTCGCCCCACGTCAGGACTCAGCGGCTAGAATCTGAGTGGGAAGCTTAGCGAGATCGGTTGGCTCACAGCATGTTTGGCCGGGCAAAGCGGCCACGCCGCGACCTCACCGCCCGGTAGCGTCCTCGATCACCCGGCGCGCGACGTCCCGCAGCGGGGTGTTCATGCTCTGCGAGAGTTTGATCAGGGTATTAAAGGCCGTCTGGTCGTCGAGGTCGTAGCGCTCGATGAGGATGCCCTTGGCCTGCCCGATCGTGTCGCGGGTGCTCAGGGCTTCCCGAAACTGTTGGGTGCGCACGACGTTGCTCCATGCCAGCGCCCCAAGCGTCGCGAACGTGGCGCCGACCCGGCGGGAATCTTCGCAGAAGGACCGCGGGCGCTCGGCGTAGAAGTTCAGCGCACCCATGCTCAGCTCGTCGGCGAACATGGGCAGCGAGAGCACGCTGCGAATCGGTGTCTGCGCGAGCGCGTCGGCCTGATACTTCGGCCAGCGCGCGTCGGCTTCGAGGTCGTCGATGACGACGACCTTCCGGGTCCACGCGGCGTGAACACAGGGTCCTTCGAGATGGCGCTGCTGGAACTCGTCGAGCAACCGGGCGCACTCATGCGTGACAGACGGCGTGCTGACCTCGTTCTGCCGGCTGGTGACGGTGATTCCCGCTTCCTGGGCGCCCGGTACCCAGCGCGCGGCCGCCCTGGTCAGGTCGTCCAGCACCCGGGGGAAGGCCCCGGCGTCCGCCGAATAAATGGCGCGCAGAACGTCGGTGAGCAGCGTGAGATCGTCAAAATTGGTCACTGAGTGTCGCCCTCTTGCTTCGAGACCGATGGCAGGCATTACCCCGTGCCGTTCCAGCAGCCTGCGGTCTCGCGAGGCGATCACTTCGAATTTGACGGCGACGAATGTCAATGCTGTTTGCTCAGCATTACGGTGAAATCCACTATATCGGCCCGGTTTCGGGTGATTGCGCCCGCCACCGGTCCCGCGAACGTGTGGCTGATGGCTCGGGTGGGCGGCTGCGCCGAGGGAGTTGAGCTTCGATCAGCGCTCGCCGTGCGCGGCCTCGATGTGCGCGATGTGTTCGAGGTGGCGGTCGATCGATTCCAGCTGGCTGGACAGCGTGCGAATCTGCGCCAGCACGTCCACGCGCTGGCGAACGAGCTTGTCCCGTCTTGAGGCCAGGGTGATGCGCAGATCGTCAGGCCGTGCCGGACTCACCGGTTGCGACGTGTCGTTGGTGGTCATGGAGGGAGCCCTCCTTTGCAACGGGCGCCCGCTCCGGCAACCGAAGCAGGAAATTCGCTAGGTCCCGGACGCCAACGTCCCGCCGAACCATCTGAGTCTGTCCCGGACGCCAACGTCCCGCCGAACAACGATGACGCTACACCGAATAGTGCGCCGCTTACATGGCCGCAAATGGACCCGGAGGAGTTTGGCGGCCGCCGGGCGCACAGGCGGCAAGAAGTCGAGCTAGACGCTTTCACAAAGGCTTTGCCGATCAGGGCGCACTGATAAATCGTCCGACGCGGTCTCTTGAACCAGTCAAGAACTGACCGCGTTGCTGCCGGTCAGGGCTTTGATCAC
The DNA here is from genome assembly GCF_059812385.1 of Mycobacterium sp. NGS58. Taxonomy (NCBI): domain Bacteria; kingdom Bacillati; phylum Actinomycetota; class Actinomycetes; order Mycobacteriales; family Mycobacteriaceae; genus Mycobacterium; species Mycobacterium sp. NGS58. The sequence continues at coordinate 164,701 of NZ_JCALCO010000001.1, forward strand.
GAGTCGGGGTGGCGGGATTCGAACCCACGGCCTCTTCGTCCCGAACGAAGCGCGCTACCAAGCTGCGCCACACCCCGCTTGAAGCTTCGACAGCCTATCGCACCGGGCCATCTGCTGGCCAAACCGCGGTGCGGTACGTCACTTCCAGGAGCACGATCGCTCGAACTCGACCAGCGCCGCGGCCGCGTCCGCCGGATCCAGGCCCTGCGCCGCCACCCAGTCGTCGCTGAAATAGGTGTCGCGGTAGCGGTCGCCGCTGTCCGCGAGCAGCGTCACCACCGAACCGCTGCGGCCCTGGGCAACCATCTCGGCGACCAGACCGAACGCCCCCCACATGTTGGTGCCCGTCGACGGCCCCACCCGGCGCCCCAGGACGGCGCTCACGTGCCGCGCGGCCGCGATCGACGCCGCGTCCGGGACGGCCACCATGCGATCGACCACGCTCGGCAGAAAAGATGGCTCCACCCGCGGCCGGCCGATGCCCTCGATGCGCGACGAGGTGGTCATCACGATGTCGTCGCGGTCCTCGGCATAGGCGGGAAAGAACGCGGAGTTCTCCGGATCGACAACGCACAGCCGGGTGGCGTGCCGTCGGTAGCGGATGTAACGGCCGATCGTGGCGCTGGTTCCGCCGGTGCCCGCCCCGACCACGATCCAATCCGGGACGGGATACTTCTCCTCGCGCATCTGCTCGAAGATGGACTCGGCGATGTTGTTGTTTCCCCGCCAGTCGGTGGCGCGCTCGGCGTTGGTGAACTGGTCCAGGTAGTGCCCGCCCGTTTCGCGCGCGACCCGCTCGGCCTCGGCGTAAACCTCGCCGGAGCTCTGCACGAAATGGCAACGGCCGCCGTGGGCTTCGATCAGCGTCACCTTCGACGTGCTCGTCGCCGCGGGCATCACGGCGACGAACGGCAGACCCAGCAGGGCCGCGAAATAGGCCTCCGACACCGCCGTCGACCCCGACGACGCCTCGACCACGGTAGTGCCCTCGTCGATCCAGCCGTTGCACAGCGCGTAGAGGAACAACGAGCGCGCCAACCGGTGCTTGAGACTGCCGGTGATGTGCGTCGTCTCGTCTTTCAGGTACAGCGCTACCTGAGCGCCGGGACCGCCCGTGCTCCACGCGCAGGGCAGCGGGTAGCGCAGCAGATGAGTGTCGGCGCTGCGGCGGGCATCGGCCTGGATCAGCCGGATCGCATCGTCAGCCCAGCGGCGTGAGCGGCTGCGGGCCGCGATCCGGGTCTGGTCGGTCAACGCACCGATGCTGTTGGCTGCGAACGGCTCAGATCGCTGGCCGCGTCGCGGTCGCCCATCGGGGTGGCGATCAACGTCAGCAGGGTGGCCTCCGGCCGGCAGCAGAAACGCACCGGCGCGAACGGCGAGGTGCCCATCCCGGCGGAGACATGCAACCGCATGTTCGCGCCCCAGCGGGACGGCCCCTTCGCGCGTGAGCGGTCCAGCCCGCAATTGGTCACCAGTGCGCCGTAGAACGGCAGGCACACCTGGCCGCCGTGGGTGTGTCCGGCCATCACCAGCTGATAGCCGTCGGCGGCGAAGCGGTCCAGTACCCGCGGCTCGGGCGAATGCGTCAGTCCCAGCCGGAGATTCGCGGCCGGACTGGCCGGGCCGGCGATGGTTTCGTAGCGGTCGCGGTCGATGTGTGGGTCATCAACACCCGCGGCGGCGATGTGCAGACCCGCCACTTCGAACTCGCGCCGGGTGTGGGTGAGGTCGAGCCAGCCACGCTCGGTGAACGCCGCCCGCAGGTCCTGCCAGGGAAGGGGTTCACCGCGAACCCGGTGCGACGGGTTGGTGAAGTAGTTCAGCGGATTCTTCAGCCGCGGGCCGAAGTAGTCGTTGCTGCCGAACACGAAGACGCCCGGTCGCGACAGCAGGTCGCCCAGCGCCTGGATGACCGAGGGCACCGCCTTCGGGTGGGCCAGGTTGTCGCCGGTGTTGACCACCAGATCCGGTTCCCAGCCCGCCAGCTCACGCAGCCATGCCTGTTTACGACGCTGGCCGGGCGTCATGTGAAGGTCGCTGACATGCAGTACCCGCAGCGGAGTCGAGCCCGGAGTCAGCACGGGCATGGTGATCTCGCGCAGCACGAACGCGTTGCGCTCGATGACCGCGGCATAACCAAGGCCTGCGACGCTCGAACCGAGCGCGGCGGCGCCAGCACGTATCAGGACGGGCACCGCTCGGCGACGATGCGGGCCGCGAGGCGGCCCGGGCAGGAGCCGGGCAATCGGGACTTGAGCATCAGCCATGCTGGCAGCCTACTGCCGCGCGCGGACTGGCAACGTATCTCTCGGCGTCTCGCGACGACTATGGGGGCGGCTGCCCGGGCGGCGGAGGCGGCGGTGGTGCCAGCAGCGGAATGGTGATCGGCGGCAGACCCGGAATCTCGACAACCTGCGAGCCGACCGGCGGCGGTGCACCTTCCGGCGGTGGCGGCGGGGCAGGCGGGATGCCGTTACTGACCTGGATGGTGATGATCGAGCCCGGAATGGTTGCCCCGCTCGGTGTCGTTCCGACCACCTCGCCCTGTTTTGCGCTGCTGTTGACGAAGTTGTTCTGGTCGGCGACCTGGAAGCCCGCCTCCTTGATGCGCTGGCGGGCCGCGTCGATGTCCAGACCGGCGACGCTGGGCACGCGCGAGCCGGGTGACCCGTCGACGTAGCGGGGGTCGGTGGGCGGCAACTGCACCGGCCCGAAGTTGTTGGCGATCGGCTTCATCGCGGTAAACCACGTGCGGGCCGGCTCATTACCGCCGTACAGGTCGCCCTCACCGCAATGGCGCAGCGGGGCCGAGCACAGGTCGGTGGGGTTGGGGGAGTCGTCGTAGATGTAGTTGGCCGCCGCGTAGTGGTTGGTGAACCCCACGAAGCCCGACGAGCGGTGCGCCTCGGTGGTGCCCGTCTTACCGGATACCGGCAGGTCCCAGCCCGCCGCGCTGGCCGATCCGGCCGCCGTGCCGCCGCCCAGCGCGTCCTTGCTCATCGCGTTGGCCAGTGTGTTCGCCAGGCCCTCGGGCACCACCTGATCGCAGGTCTCGGTGGTCACCGCGACCTCGTTGCCCTTGCGGTCGACCAGCTTGTCGATCGGATTGGGTGGGCACCAGGTGCCGCCCGAGGCGAGGGTGGCCGCGACGTTGGACAGCTCCAGCGCGTTCACCTCGATCGGTCCCAGCGTGAACGAGCCGATGTTCTGCCGTTTGACGAAGTCGGCCAGGCTCTCGTTGCTGTCGGGGTTGTAGTCGCGGGCCGTGCCCGGGTCGGCGTAGGAACGCAGCCCGAGTTTGATCGCCATGTCCACCGTGCGGGTCACGCCGACCTGCTGGATCAGCTTGGCGAACGCGGTGTTTGGGGAGGTGGCCAGCGCGTCGGTGACGTTCATCGACCCGCGGTAGTTGCCGGCGTTGACCACGCACCAGTTGTCCTTCGGGCAGCCCTTGGCCCCACCGCTACCCATGCCCTTCGCCTGGAACCGGCCCGGCACCTCGAGGGTGGCGTTGATGCCCATCCCCATGTCCAGGGCCGCGGCCGTGGTGAAGATCTTGAAGACGGATCCCGCGCCGTCGCCGACCAGCGAGAAGGGTTGCGGGCGCATGGTTTGGCCGGCGTCGACGTCCAGCCCGTAGGTCCGGTTGCTGGCCATCGCCATCACCTTGTGCGACGTCTTGCCCGGCTGCAGCACGCTCATCACACTCGAGATCCCCGGAAGCGTCGGGCTGGCGAACTTGTCGATGGCCGCCTTGACCGGGATCTGCACGTCCGGGTCCAGCGTGGTCTTGATGGTGTAACCGCCCCGGGCCACCTGTTCCTTGCTGATCCCGGCCCGGGACAGGTACTCCTGGACGTAGTCGCAAAAGAACGCGCGATCACCCGCCGCGATGCAGCCGCGGGGTAACTCGTTGGGCTGCGGAAGGATTCCCAGCGGCGCTGCCTTGGCGGCGCGCAGCGCCTCCTCCTCCTGCGGGATGTTCTCGATCATGGTGTCCAGCACCAGGTTTCGTCGTGCCAACGCACCATCGGGATTGATGTAGGGGTTCAGCGCGCTGGTCGACTGCACCATGCCCGCCAGCAGCGCCGCCTGCTGCCAGTTCAGGTCGGAGGCGTTGATGCCGAAGTAGGTCTGCGCCGCGTCCTGCACGCCGAACGAGCCGTTGCCGAACGAGACGAGGTTCAGATACCGGGTCAGGATCTCCGGCTTGGTGAACGTCTTGTCCAGCGTGAGCGCCATGCGGATCTCGCGCAGCTTGCGGGCCGGGGTGGTTTCGATGGCCGCGCGCTTCTCGGCGTCGGTTTTGGCGGTCACCAGGAGTTGGTAGTTCTTGATGTACTGCTGCTCGATGGTCGAGCCGCCGCGCGTGTCTACGTCGCCGCGCGCGTAGCCCGCCAGCCCGGTCAGGGTGCCTTTCCAGTCCACCCCGTTGTGCTCGGCGAACCGCTTGTCCTCGATGGACACGATCGCCAGCTTCATCGTGTTGGCGATTTTGTCGGTGGGTACCTCGAACCGGCGCTGCGAGTACAGCCAAGCGATGGTGTTGCCTTTGGCGTCGACCATCGTCGACACGGCCGGCACCTCGCCCTCGAGAAGCTGAGCCGAGCCGTTGGCCACCACTTCCGAGGCCCGATTGGACACAAGTCCGATGCCGCCGGCGAATGGGAACAGCAGCGCCGTGGCAACGACACTGGCCAACAAGCACAGCCCGGCGAGCTTGAGGATCGTGAGCGCGGCCGGGGGGCGGTCTGACATGGCTACTACATTAGCGGCCCTGAGTCACGCCGCCACGCTGCGCGTTCACCCACAAAATGTGTCCAGCTGAGCGCCCGGCGCCGGCGGGCGCGAAATTTGCACTTGCGTCACGCGGCGCGCACCTTACCGCCCAAGATCACTTCCGCGCTCGCCGTTTGGCACGAGACGGCACGCCCGTCCCAAAAAAACCGTTATCGGACTGTTGCGCAATTGGCACCTGACCACCTAACTTAGACACACGGTGAGATTCAGGTAACACCGATGTACATGGTGTGGCGTAGATCGCTTGGTCGGGATCTGCACCCGAGGAGGGCGGCCGTGTCGGGCGGCCGATAGGGAAGGGAACAGTTCGTGTCACCAATACGGCCGGCGGCGCGTAGGACAAACATTGCAGCCGCACAAGGGGTACTTCGCAGTGTCGATGCCGAGGAACGGATCGCTTGGGTTTCCAAGGCGCTATGCCGGACCACCGATCCCGACGAACTGTTTGTCCGAGGAGCGGCCCAGCGTAAAGCGGCAGTGATCTGCCGGCACTGCCCGGTGATGCAGGAATGCGGGGCAGACGCGCTGGACAACAAGGTCGAGTTCGGGGTGTGGGGCGGCATGACCGAGCGGCAACGTCGCGCCCTGCTCAAACAGCACCCCGAGGTGGTTTCCTGGGCGGACTTCTTCGACAAGAGGCGCACCCGCAGCGTCGGCTGAGCCTTGTGTGGGGGCGGGGGGTTTTCAGCGGGCCGTTGCCCGGCCCGCATCGTCGGCTACCGAAGTGATCTGATCGGCGAGCGCGCGCAGCGCCTCCAAATCCGAAACATCAAAGGGCAACGACGGCACGCCGATGACCGGTACGTGCGGATTGGCTCCGGTGAATCGGGAAAGCAATCTGATCTCCCGCTTGGCGGTCTGCGCACGGTCGGCGTGAATCTTCAACACCGCCGAGGCCAGCGACGCAGCTTCGGAGTCGCCGTCCTCTTCCAGCATTTCGCTGCCGTCGATCGCCCGCTCGGCCGGCAGGGAACACAGCGGCGGATGGGTGCGGTTCAAGACCAGGCCGGCGAGCGGCATGCCTTCCTGCGAGAGCCGGTCGACGAAGAAGGCCGCCTCCCGCAGCGCGTCCGGCTCGGCCGCCGACACCACAACGAACTGCGTCCCACGCCTTTTCAGCAGCGCGTAGGTGCGATCGGCCTTCTCGCGGAAGCCGCCGAAGGTGGCGTCCAGCGACTGCACGAAGGCCGCCGCGTCGCCGAGCATCTGTGAACCGAGGATTGTGGACATCGCCTTCATCGCCAAACCCATTGCGCCGGTTACCAATCGGCCGATGCCCCGGCCGGGTGCCAACAGCAGGCGCCACAGCCGGCTGTCCATGAAGCTGCCCAGCCGTTTGGGCGCATCCAGGAAGTCCAGTGCGTTGCGCGATGGCGGGGTGTCGACGACCACCAGGTCCCAGCGGTCCTCGGCCAGCAGCTGGCCGAGCTTCTCCATCGCCATGTACTCCTGCGTGCCGGCGAGTGAACTGGCGACGGTCTGATAGAACTGGTTATCCAGAATCGCTTGTGCGCGACCGGGTCCGGAGTACTGAATCACCATCTCGTCGAAGGTGCGGCGCATGTCGAGCATCATCGCGTGCAGCTCGCCGGGAACCTCCGCCGCCAGGGGGACCCGTTGCGGAGTGTTGCCGAGGTCGCTGACCCCGAGTGCCTGTGCCAATCGCTTGGCCGGATCGATCGTCAAAACGCAGACATTGCGGCCGTATTCGGCGGCGCGCAGCGCGATAGCGGCGGCGGTGGTGGTCTTGCCCACCCCGCCCGCGCCGCAGCAGACGACCACGCGGTTGGTCGTGTCGGCCAGGATGGCCGCCATGTCAAGCCGTGTAGGCGTGGTGCTCATCGAACCCCCTGCTGCGCAAGTGATTCCGACAGCTCGTAAAGGCTACCGAGGTCGACCCCGTCGGAAATGGCTGGTAATTCCAATCGCGCCACATTCAGTGCATCGAGCTGTTGCGCGATCTCGGCGCGGGTGGCGACGACCGTCGCATGCTCGATGGTCTCCGTGAGCAGGCCGGCAAAGTCTTTGTCGTTCAAGTTGATTCCGGTCTTCTCCAGCCCCGAACGCACCGAGTCGGCGTCGACGTGTCCCTCGGCGGCCTTCGCCAGATCGGCCGGCTGTAGGTAAGAGGGGATGTTGCGGTTCACGATCACGCTGCCGATCGGTAGCTGCATCTCGGCGAGCTCCTCGATGGCTTCCAGCGTCTCCTGAACCGGCAGCGCCTCCAGCAGGGTCACTAAGTGAATGGCCGTCTGTTCGGAGTGCAGTAGCTTCACCACGCCGTCGGCCTGCGAATGCACCGGGCCGCCCTTGGCCAAATCGGACACGGCCTTGGTGACATCCAGGAACCGCGCGATCCGTCCGGTCGGCGGGGCGTCGACGACTATCGCGTCATAAACGGGCAGCCGATTCTTGTCGACGCGTATCACCGTCTCTTTGATCTTGCCGGTCAGCAGCACGTCACGCAGGCCCGGTGCGATCGTCGTCGCGAACTCGATCGCGCCGATCCGGCGCATCGCGCGGCCCGCAATGCCCAGGTTGTAGAACATGTCGAGGTACTCCAAAAAGGCGGCCTCGATGTCGATCGCCAGGGCGTTGACCTGACCGCCGCGTTCGGCGGTCGCGATCTTCACCTCCTGATAGGGCAGGGGTGGCACGTCGAAGAGTTGTGCAATCCCTTGGCGGCCCTCGACTTCCACGAGCAGGACCTTGCGCCCTCCCGCGGCGAGGGTCAGTGCCAGCGCGGCCGCGATGGTCGACTTACCCGTTCCGCCTTTGCCGGTCACGAAATGTAAACGGGCCTTCGTCAAGCGCGAGGGCCAGCCGACGGCAGCTCCGCCGCTCGATGTGGTTGCCACCTTCGCATGCTAGCCCGACCCGATAAGCTCGCGGCATGAGCCAACCGACCGCATGGGAGTACGTCACCGTTCCGCTGCTGACGCATGCCACCAAACAGATCCTGGACCAGTGGGGCGCCGACGGCTGGGAGCTGGTGTCGGTGCTGCAAGGGCCGACCGGCGAGCAGCACGTCGCGTATCTGAAGCGGCCCAAGTAAAGGGGTCGAGTCCAATGGGTGCTTCGGCCCGGCTCGGGCAGCTCGGCCTCGCGCTCCCGGAAGTGGTCGCGCCGCTGGCCTCCTACGTACCGGCGGTGCGCACCGGCAACCTGATCTACACCGCGGGCCAACTCCCGATGCGGGAGGGAAAGCTGTTGGCCACCGGCAAGGTGGGCGCCGGCGTCAGCCCGGACGAGGGCAAGGCGATGGCCCGGATCTGTGTGCTCAACGCGCTGGCGGCCGTCAACTCGCTGGTGGGTATCGACGAGGTGACCCGGGTGGTGAAGGTCGTCGGATTCGTCGCCTCGGCTCCGGGATTCAATGGCCAGCCGAGCGTCATCAACGGGGCCTCCGAACTGCTCGGCGAGGTGTTCGGCGAACGGGGCGCGCATGCGCGCTCGGCGGTCGGCGTCTCCGAGCTGCCACTGGATGCGCCGGTGGAAGTGGAGCTGATCGTCGAGGTCGGCTGACGTCCGTGACCCAGGCCGCCGAGTCACTGACCCATCCCGCATACGCCAAGCTACGGGTGGTCACCGAGACGGCGTCGGTCCTGTTGGCCGAGAACCCCGGGCTGCTGACGCTCGAGGGCACCAACACCTGGGTGCTGCGCGGCCCGCGCAGCGACGAGCTGGTCATCGTCGACCCCGGACCCGATGATGACGACCACATCGCACGGCTTGCCGCGCTGGGCCGCATCGCCCTGGTGCTGATCAGCCACCGGCACAGCGATCACACCGACGGCATCGACAAGCTGGTCGAGCTGACCGGCGCCACCGTGCGCTCGGCGGGCAGTGGTTTTCTGCGCGGCCTTGGCGGCGAGCTGACCGACGGCGAGGTAATCGATGCCGCCGGCCTCAAGATCAAGGTGATGGCGACCCCGGGCCACACCGCCGATTCGCTGTCCTTCCTGCTCGACGATGCCGTGTTGACCGCCGACACCGTCCTGGGCCGCGGCACGGCCGTCCTCGATAAGGAGGACGGCAGCCTGACGGACTACCTGGAATCGTTGCGGCGGTTGCGCGGCCTGGGCCGAAGGACGGTGCTGCCCGGACACGGCCCGGATCTGGCCGATCTGGAAAGTGTCGCGCAGGGCTATCTCGCGCACCGGCGGGAGCGACTGGATCAGGTGCGTGCGGCGTTGCGGGAGTTGGGAGACGACGCGGGCACTCGCCGGATCGTCGAACACGTCTACGTCGATGTCGACGAGAAACTCTGGGATGCCGCCGAGTGGTCGGTGCAGGTGCAGCTGAACCACCTGCGCTCGGAGCTCTCGGAGTAACCCCGTAGCGCGCTTACCGCGCTCGGCGCGCCAGTCGCTCGGAGTCCGAGATCAGCACGCTCTTACCCTCCAGACGGATCCAGCCGCGGTGGGCGAAGTCGGCCAGCGCCTTGTTCACCGTCTCCCGCGACGCCCCGACCAGCTGGGCGATCTCTTCCTGCGTCAGGTCGTGGGTGACCCGCATGGCGCCGCCCTCTTGGGTGCCGAACCGCTGCGCGAGCTGCAGCAGCTGCTTGGCCACCCGCCCGGGCACGTCGGTGAAGATGAGGTCGGCCAGGTTGTTGTTGGTGCGGCGCAGGCGTCGGGCCAGCACCCGCAACAACTGCTCGGCGATCTCGGGTCGATCGGCGATCCACGCCCGGAGCGCGTCGCGGTCCATCGACACCGCGCGCACCTCGGTGATGGTGGTGGCGCTGGACGTTCGCGGACCCGGGTCGAAGATCGACAATTCGCCGAACATGTCCGAAGGGCCCATGATCGTCAGCAGGTTCTCGCGTCCATCGGGCGAACGGCGACCGATCTTCACCTTCCCCGCGACGATGATATACAGCCGGTCGCCGGGCTCCCCCTCGGCGAAGACCGTGTGTCCACGGGGGAAGTCGACGGGTTGCAGCTGCTTGGTCAGCGCTGTGACTGCGCCGGGTTCAACCCCTTGGAAGATTCCTGCCCTTGCCAGGATCTCGTCCACGTTGCCTCTTCAACTTTCCCAGAAAATTTAGTGTGCTACGGGCAGGCTAACCCCTTGCTCGCGTGACGAGTCTAGAGGAACGCCATTGTGTCCAACGTGCCAACGCTACACAGGATTGGCGTGTCGAGGTGCCCTAAACTGCGGATTGACGTGCGAATGGCTGTGTATCCGGGTCGGGAGCGTCATTTCATCGCGGTCGACGAAGCTGACGGCGAACGACGGCGCGGCGTGGCGCGGCCCGCCGCTGCGCTCGTTCGTCGGGGCCTCAAGTAGCTGAGCAAGCTCGCGCTGGTGTAGGTATTCCAGCGCCTCGGGCATGCCTTCGGAGGCCAGCGTGTGCATGTTTACACCGTCGGCATGCTCGGGGAACTCGTCGTCGATGGTTACCGCGCGGGCGTCAGGGGTGAGCTCGGACTCGAGCCGCCCGAGACCCAGCGCCGCCAGCATCAGCAGCGCCGGAACACCGGCCACCAGCAACCACGACACATCGAAGAGTAAACATCGCCATCAATCAACACGGGGTCTCAGCAAGATCACGAAATCAGTACTCTGTCGTAGGTGACAGCGGCAAAGTCGTCCGGGCGTTCGAAATCGACTCCGGCCCCGCCAGGTGGCGCCGATTCCCCACGTTGGTCCGAGGAAACCCGAGTCGGCTTGGTGCGACGGGCGAGGCGCATGAATCGTACGCTGGCACAAGCGTTTCCGGACGCCCACTGCGAGCTGGATTTCACGACGCCGCTGGAATTGACGGTCGCCACAATCCTTTCGGCGCAAAGCACCGACAAGCGGGTCAACCTGACGACGCCGGCGCTGTTCAAGCGGTACGCGTCGGCGCTGGATTATGCGCAAGCGGACCGCGCCGAGCTGGAAACCCTGATCCGTCCGACCGGCTTTTTCCGCAACAAGGCGTCGTCGCTGATCGGCCTGGGACAGGCCCTGGTTGAACGGTTCGACGGCGAGGTGCCGTCGACCATGGCCGAACTGGTCACCCTGCCCGGGGTCGGGCGCAAGACTGCGAACGTCATCCTGGGAAACGCCTTCGGGATTCCCGGCATCACGGTCGACACCCATTTCGCGCGGCTGGTGCACCGGTGGCGCTGGACCGCGGACAAGGATCCGGTCAAAATCGAGCATTCCGTCGGCGAGCTCATCGAACGCGGTGAGTGGACCATGTTGAGCCACCGGGTGATCTTCCACGGCCGCCGGGTGTGTCATGCCCGCAAACCCGCGTGCGGCGTATGCCTGATCGCCAAAGACTGCCCGTCGTTCGGCCTCGGTCCCACCGAGCCTGCGCTGGCCGCACCGTTGGTGAAGGGCCCGGAAACCGAGCACCTGCTCGCCCTGGCCGGGCTGTAAACCGGCCGCGAACGACGCGCACAGGGACCGCAATGCTGACGCTGACCCGGAGGGCTCGCTGGCACATCGCGATTCTGGCGGTGGTGGTCGCGCTGATCGCGGCGCTCGTCGCCCAGCTGCGCGATGACTCCGCGCCGACGTCGATGCCCGCGAATGATCACGCGGTGACCGACCGGGAGCACCGCGACGCCGATACGCCCGCCGCGTTGTCGGGCCCGCGGCAGCGCGCCGACCTGCCGCCATGCCCGGCCGCCGGAACCGGCGACGGCCCCGAGGCGCTGCGCGGTGTGGCGGTCGATTGCGCCGCCGACGGATCCCTGGTCGACGTCGCCCGCGCACTGGCCGGGCGTCGGGTGGTCCTCAACCTGTGGGCATATTGGTGCGCGCCCTGCGCTGCCGAACTGCCCGCGATGGCCGAGTATCAACGTCGGGCCGGTCCGGACGTGATGGTGGTGACGGTGCATCAAGACGAGAACGAGACGGCGGCGCTGCTGCGGCTGGCCGAGCTGGGTGTGCGCCTGCCGACGCTGCAGGACGGTCGTCGCCGGGTCGCGGCCGCGCTGCGGGTGGTAAATGTGATGCCCGCGACGGTGGTCCTTCGGCCGGACGGTAGCGTTGCCCAAACGCTGCCACGAGCTTTCAACACTGCCGATGAGATCGCGGCTGCGATCGGCAACGACAGGGGATAAGCGGAAAAATTGAACCGACTGGAGGGGCCGTGAGTGCTGGGGGTTCACCCCTGCGGAATGGGGACCCCGCTCCCGCGCGCGGGACCGTTCCGCTGAGGCCTGACGCCTGCCCCTCGTGGCTGCGTCCGTTGGTCGACGACGTCGATCACGTTCCCGATGCCGCCAGGCGTCGCCTGCCGGCCGACGTGCTGGCGATGATCACCAGCAAGGCCGTGTCGGCGGTAACGACCCTGCGCGGCGCAAGCCGCGAAGCCGCCGTCCTGGTGTTGTTCTCCGGTTCGGAATCCGGCCCGCCCGACGGCGGTTTCCCCGACGACGCCGACCTACTGGTCACCGTGCGGGCATCGACTCTGCGCCACCACGCCGGCCAGGCGGCATTCCCCGGCGGTGCCTCCGATCCCACCGACCGAGGTCCGGTGGACACCGCGCTCCGCGAGGCCCGCGAGGAAACCGGCATCGACGTCAGCCGGCTGTATCCCTTGGCCACGATGGAAAAGATGTTCATCGCGCCGTCGCAGTTCCACGTCGTCCCGGTGCTGGCCTACTCGCCGGATCCGGGACCCGTGGCCGTCGTCAACGAGGCCGAAACGGCGATCGTGGCGCGAGTTCCGTTGCGCGCCTTCATCAACCCGGACAACCGGCTGATGGTGTACCGCGGCGATCTCGGCCGCCGGTGGGCCGGCCCGGCGTTTCTGCTCAACGAGATGCTGGTCTGGGGATTCACCGGCCAGGTAATCTCCGCGCTGCTCGACGTCGCCGGCTGGGCCCGACCGTGGGACACCACCGACGAGCGGGAGTTGGACGCGGCGATGGCACTGGTCGGCGAGGGGGACGGGTCTCGATGAATTCCATGACACCGTCGCAGTGGCTGGACGTCGCCGTCCTCGCGGTCGCCTTCATCGCGGCGATCTCCGGCTGGCGGTCCGGCGCGCTGGGCTCGTTGCTGTCGTTCGTCGGGGTCTTGCTCGGCGCAATCGCCGGGGTGCTGCTGGCGCCCCACCTGGTCAGCCACATCGCCGCGCCGCGCGCGAAATTGTTTGCCGCACTGTTCCTGATCCTCGCGCTCGTCGTCATCGGCGAGGTCGCCGGCGTGGTGCTCGGACGGGCCGTTCGCGGCGCGATCCGTAGCCGTTCCATCCGAACGGTCGACTCGATCATCGGGGTGGCGGTCCAGCTGGTCGTGGTGCTGACCGCGGCGTGGTTGTTGGCGACGCCGCTCACCCAGTCCAAGGACCAGCCGGAGCTGGCCGCCGCGGTCCGCGGTTCGCGAGTGCTGGCTCGCGTCAACGACGTCGCGCCGCCCTGGCTCAAGACGGTGCCGAAGCGGCTGTCCGCGCTGCTGAACACCTCCGGTCTGCCCGCGGTGCTGGAGCCGTTCAGCCGCACCCCGGTCATTCCCGTCGCCTCGCCCGATCCCGAGCTCGCCGGCAACCCCGTGGTGCAGACCACCGCGCCCAGCGTGGTCAAGGTCCGCAGCCTGGCCCCCAGCTGCCAGAAAGTGTTGGAGGGCAGCGGCTTTGTGATCGCACCCGACCGGGTGATGACCAACGCGCACGTGGTGGCCGGCTCGAACAGCGTTCAGATTTACGCCAGCGGCAATCCCCTCGACGCCACCGTGGTGTCCTACGATCCGGCGGTCGACATTGCGATCCTGTCCGTCCCCAACCTGCCGCCGCCCCCGCTGGCCTTCGCCCAGGGCGACGCGAAAACCGGTGCCAGCGTTGTGGTCCTGGGCTATCCCGGCGGCGGGAACTTCACCGCGACCCCAGCCAGGATCCGCGAGCTGATCAAGTTGAGCGGACCCGACATCTACCGGGATCCCGCGCCCGTCACCCGCGACGTATACACAATCAGAGCCAGTGTGGAGCAAGGCAATTCGGGCGGCCCCTTGATCGATCTCGACGGTCATGTGCTCGGCGTGGTGTTCGGTGCGGCGGTCGACGACCCCGACACCGGGTTCGTGTTGACCGCCGACGAGGTGGCCAGTCAGCTATCGAGGATCGGTGACACTCAAATGGTGGGCACAGGTTCCTGCGTCGGCTGAGCCGCCGCGCCTACCGAGCCCGGGTCAGATGCACCTGTTCCAGGAATCTCGTCAGGTGCCTGTTGATTTCCTCGGGCGCCTCTTCATGGCTGAAATGCCCTGCGCCCGCGATGGATACGTAGCGTCCCTGCGGCGCGTAGCGTCGCGTGCGGTCGACGGGGTCGGCCAGCACGTAGGGATCCGCCTCGCCGCGTAGGTGTAACAGCGGCACGCTGAGTTGCTGGCTCATCGACCGCATGAAACGCCGGCCTTCATCGCGCAGCTGGCTGCGCGCGGCCCAGCGCTGGTATTCCAGGGCGCTGTGTGCGGCCGCAGGGATTTGGATTGCCGTCCGCAAATGGCCGATGCTCTCGGAGAAGTCTTCGGAGGCAAGCCATTTGCCGCAGCTGCGGCTGCGGACCAGGCGCTCGATCTCGGCGGCGTTGTCGCGGGTCAACAGGCGCTCGGGCCACAACGGTATCTGGTATTGCAGCAGCGTCGGTAACAGCGCATAACCCTGGTCGCGTCGCGTCAACGTGGATCGCCGCAACGCCGCCGGATGCGGAGAACTGATCAGCGCGATCGCCGAGACCAGCCGGGGATGCAACAAGGCGGTGGCCCAGCAGCCCAGCCCGCCGTCGGCGTGGCCAACCAACGTCGCCGAGGAGTGCCCCAGCGCCCGAATGAGTCCGGCGGCGTCGCCGGCCATGGTCCAGCCGTCGTAACCGCGGGGCGGCTTATCGCTGCCGCCGTAGCCGCGCAGGTCGACGGCGACCACCCGCGCGCCGCGCAGTCCGCGCAGCTGATGACGCCAGGACCACCAAAACGACCCGAAACCGTGCAGCAGCATCACCAGCGGGCGGGCCGTTGCGGTTGGGCCGTCGGCGTCGTTAAGAGCCTCGACGACGTGGAAGCGGATGCCGTTGGCATGCACATCGAGGTGGCGCCACGGCCCCTCGATGTGCGTTACCGACGGATCCGGCGGTGCCATCTACCAACCCGATGGATCGCCGGCAGCGCCGTTTCCCGGCTTCGCGTGCCTGCCGGGGAGCTGCTTGACGCCCACGGGAGCCTTTTCGTGGCCCGGCGTGAGCGCGGTGCGTGTTTCCTTGACCGATTCGATGGTCTGACGCGGCCCGCGGATCCGGCGCACCTTGAGGAAGCCCAGCAGGGCCAGCAGGGCGCCGGCCACCACCATGATCCCGAACACGATCAGGTATGAAACCCAGCGCCACAGCCAGGTGTCGAGCAGCTCGGCGATGAAGAAGAAGAAAAAGAAGGTGGAGTAGAACAGCACCACCAGCGCCGCGATGAAGAAGACGCTCCCCGTGAGACCCTTTTTGACGTCGCGGGTGATTTCGGCGCGAGCCAGTTCGACTTCGGCCCTTACCAGCGTGGAGACCTGGGTTGTCGCGTCCTTGATCAGATCACCGATGGACGGCTCGGCGGGTTTGGCGTGCGGGTCCGTCAACGGGATCGTGGTCAGGGTGCTGGGCACACCGTTCTTGTCATCGGCTTTGCTCACAGACCGTCCTCTTTCGTCATTGCCCGGCTCGCTGCCGTCGCGGTTCATGTTGCCATGTGGCGCCCGGATAGAAGAAGCCAGACGAGGCCAGCCGACCGCCAGGCCGCGCGCTTTGAGCGCGAGCCGGCCAGTTGGGTTCGGCCAGAGGGCCGCCGGCGACGCCGCGCGCAACGCGCTTTGTCCAGAACGAACATCACATCCTGGACGATTACACTCGGCCAAGCCGGTCCTGATTTCCGGCCTACTGATGGGAGTGGGGCTGTGCGGAGGGCGCACCGATGCTTCTTAGTGGGGATGGTCGCGCTGCTCGTGGCCGCGGCGGGTTCTTTTGGCCGCGCGGCTGCCGCTGACGTCCGCATCCCGATAGGCGGTGGTGCGGGCATCGTCATCAACGGTGACACCATGTGCACCCTGACCACAATCGGCGGCGACGCCGCCGGTGAGCTGATCGGCTTCACCTCCGCGCACTGCGGCGGCCCTGGAGCCCAGGTCACCGCCGAGGGCGCGGAGAACGCGGGCGTACTGGGCACCATGGTGGCGGGCAACGACAACCTCGACTACGCGGTGATCAAGTTCGACCCGGCCAAGGTGACACCGGTGGCCAACTTCAACGGCTTCTTGATCACCGGCATCGGTCCCGACCCCGCCTTCGGCGAGATCGCTTGCAAACAGGGCCGCACGACCGGCAATTCGTGCGGTGTCACCTGGGGCATGGGTCAGTCACCGGGCACCATCGTCATGCAGGTGTGTGGTCAGCCGGGCGACTCGGGAGCGCCGGTCACGGTCAACAATCAATTGGTCGGGATGATCCACGGCGCGTTCAGCGACAATCTGCCGACGTGCATCATCAAATACATCCCGCTGCATACGCCGGCGGTGGTGGTGTCCTTCAACGCCGTACTGGGCGACATCAACGCCAAA
Source organism: Mycobacterium sp. NGS58 (assembly GCF_059812385.1). Lineage (NCBI taxonomy): Bacteria > Bacillati > Actinomycetota > Actinomycetes > Mycobacteriales > Mycobacteriaceae > Mycobacterium > Mycobacterium sp. NGS58. The sequence goes on from NZ_JCALCO010000001.1 coordinate 181,040, forward strand.
CATCGGCCCGGTGCGGGCTTCAGCCCGCTGCCGGCCTGAAAAGACAGCGACTACTTCGCCGCCCTGATCGCATCGAACACGTCGGGATCCAGCAGCGTAGAGGTGTCACCCAATTCGCGGTTTTCGGCGATGTCGCGCAACAGCCTGCGCATGATCTTGCCGCTGCGGGTCTTGGGTAGCTCGGGCACCACGTGCACCTCGCGCGGGCGGGCGATGGGCGAGATCTCGCGGGCCACCTCAACGCGCAATTCGTCGACGATCCCGTCGTCCACCTGATGGTCGGCGCGCAGGACGACGAACGCGCAGATGGCCTGGCCGGTGGTCGCGTCGGTCGCCCCGACCACGGCCGCCTCGGCCACCGAAGCGTGACCGACCAACGCCGACTCCACCTCGGCGGTGGACAGCCGATGCCCCGACACATTCATCACGTCGTCGATGCGGCCCACCATCCAGATGGCGCCGTCGCGGTCGTAATAGGCGCTGTCGCCGGCGAAATACCAGCCCTGCTCGGCGAACCTGGACCAGTAGGTCTCGACGTAGCGCTCCGGATCGCCCCAGATGCCGCGCAGCATCGACGGCCACGGCCGGTCCAAGACCAGGTAGCCGGTGATGTGCTCCTCCTTGTGCACGGCCGGCGTCAGCTCATCGCCGTGGTCGTCGACGATCTTGGCCGAGACGCCGGGCAGCGGCCTCATCGCCGAACCGGGTTTTGCCGCCGCGACTCCGGGCAGCGGCGAGATCATCGTGGCGCCCGTTTCGGTCTGCCACCAGGTGTCCACGATCGGGAGGCGCTCGGCGCCGATCACCTTGCGGTACCAACGCCACGCTTCAGGGTTGATCGGTTCACCGACCGTGCCCAGCAGTCGCAGGCTGGACAGGTCGTGCGCGTCGGGAACCTCGCGTCCCCACTTCATGAACGTGCGGATCAGCGTGGGCGCGGTGTAATAGATTGTCACGCCGAACTTTTCGATGATCTCGAAATGCCGGTGCCGGGTGGGCGAGTCGGGCGTGCCCTCGTAGAGAACCTCGGTGGCCCCGTTGGACAGGGGACCGTAGACCCCGTAGGTGTGTCCGGTGACCCAGCCGATGTCGGCTGTGCACCAGAAGACGTCGCTTTCTGCCTTGATGTCGAAAACGTAGTAGTGCGTGTAGGAGGCGTGGGTCAGATACCCGCCACTCGTGTGGACGATGCCCTTGGGCTTGCCAGTTGTTCCCGACGTGTACAGCAGGAACAGGGGCTGCTCGGCATCGAAGGGTTCCGGGGTGTGTTCGGTCGATGCCGCGTCGACGACGTCGTGCCACCACAGGTCACGGGTGTCGTTCCAGCTCACGTCAATTCCCGTGCGCCGCACCACAAGTACGTGCTCCACCGGGCTATTCGCATCCGAGACCGCCTCGTCGGCCGCGTCCTTGAGCGGTGCGGGCTTGCCGCGCCGGAACTGCCCGTCGGTGGTGATCACCAACTTGGCCTGCGCGTCGGCGATGCGGGCGCGCAATGCCTTGGCGGTGAAACCGGCGAACACCACGCTGTGCATGACGCCGAGGCGCGCGCACGCCAGCATCGCGATCACCGCTTCGGGGATCAAAGGCATGTAGATCGCGACCCGGTCGCCGGCGACCAGGCCGAGATCGGTCAGGGCGTTGGCAGCTTTACAGACTTCACCCTGCAGGTCGGAATAGGTCAGGCTGCGGCTGTCCCCGGGTTCGCCCTCCCAGTGGATGGCGACCCGTTCCCCGTGCCCGGCCTCCACATGGCGGTCGACGCAGTTGTAAGCGACGTTGAGCTTGCCGTCGGCGAACCACTTGGCGAACGGCGCCTCGGACCAGTCCAGCACCTCGGTGAACGGCGTCGCCCAAGCGAGCCGATTGGCCTGCTTCGCCCAAAACGCCAACCAATCGTCTTCGGCCTCGCGGTAGAGCTCCTCGCCGGCGTTGGCCTGCTCGACGAACTCCGGCGAAGGCGGATACGACGACGGGCCTGCGGTGTTGGGGGCGGTCACTGGCTTTCTCCTGTGTCGAGACTGCGCCGTTGAAGTGGCCTCGCGCTTTTGGCCGACTGCGAGCCTAGCCCGGTGAGGCGTAGCTGTGCGAGTGGAATCTGAGCGGCTTCGGTCGGCGCCGGGCAGGGGAGCTTCCGCAGCCGCCGCGATCGCAGGCCCTAGGGTCGCTGTCATGGGTTGGATGCGGGGCTGGCCGGCTGTCGCTGCCGTCGTCACGCTGGTGGCGGCGTCACTGGCCGGATGCGGTGGCGGCGTCCTCAGCCCGGATCTGGTCGTGGTCAACGGCGGGGAACCGCCGAACCCCCTGATTCCCACCGGCACCAACGACAGCCTGGGCGGCCGGATCCTCGATCGGCTGTTCGCCGGGCTGATGTCCTACGACGCAGCGGGCAATCCGTCGCCGGACGTGGCTCAGTCGGTCGATACCACCGACAACGTCAACTACCGGATCATCCTCAAACCCGGTTGGACGTTCACCGACGGCTCGCCGGTGACGGCCCATTCGTTCGTCGACGCATGGAACTACGGGGCGCTGAGCACCAATGCCCAACTGCAGCAAAGCTTTTTCAGCCCCATCGACGGTTTCGAGGCCGTCGCCGGGCTGACGGCCGACGGCAAGCCGGCCGCCACCACCATGTCCGGCCTGAAGGTGATCAACGACCGGGAGTTCACCGTCCGGCTGAAGGCGCCCACCATCGACTTCAAGTTGCGACTGGGGCATAGCGCGTTTTATCCCCTGCCGCAGGCGGCCTTTCGGGACATGAGCGCTTTCGGGCAGCATCCGATCGGCAATGGCCCGTACCGGCTCGCCGACGGTCCCGATGGGCCCGCGTGGGAGCACAACGTCCGAATTGACCTGCGGCCCAACCACGATTACCACGGCAACCGCAAACCCCGCAACAAGGGCCTGAGATTCGAATTCTACGCAAACCTGGACACCGCGTACGCCGATCTCCTCTCGGGCAATCTCGATGTGCTGGATACGATTCCGTCCAGCGCATTGACGATCTACAAGCGCGACCTGGGCGCCAACGCCGCCAGCGGGCCCGTCGCCGTCAGCCAATCGCTCGACACGCCGCTGCGACTGCCGCATTTCGGCGGCGAGGAAGGCCGACTGCGCCGGCTCGCGTTGTCCGCGTCCATCAACCGCCCCCAGATATGTCGCCAGATCTTCAACAAGACCCGCAGCCCCGCCCGCGACTTCACCGCCAGCTCGTTGCCCGGATTCGACCCGAACATTCCGGGCAGCGAGGGATTGGACTTCAATCCCGAACGGGCGCGCCAACTCTGGGCCCAGGCCAACGCGATCTCGCCGTGGACCGGCAGGTACGCCATCGCCTACAACGCGGACAGCGGGCATCAGGAGTGGGTGGACGCGGTGGCCAACGGCATCAAGAACGTGCTGGGCATCGACGCCGTCGGCGCGCCACAGCCCACCTTCGCGGGGTTTCGCACCCAGATCACCAATCGCACCATCGACACAGCGTTCCGGTCCGGCTGGATAGGCGACTACCCGTCGATGATCGAATTCCTCGCTCCGTTGTACGCGACCGGTGCGGGATCCAATGACGTCGGATACTCCAGCCGCGAATTCGACGCCGGCCTGGCCGCCGCCGAGGCGGCTGCCGACCTACGGCAGGCCGACGTCCTGGTCAACGTCGCTCAACGAATCCTGTTGCACGACATGCCCGCCGTGCCCCTGTGGTATTACATCGCCGTGATCGGGTGGTCACCTGAGATCAGCGCCGTCAAGGTCACCTGGAACGGGCTGCCCGACTACGAGAATCTCGTCAAGGGTTAATACATGGGCTGGTATGTCGCGCGCAGGATCGCCGTCATGGTGCCCGTCTTCCTGGGCGCCACCTTGCTGATCTACGGCATGGTCTTCCTGCTGCCCGGCGACCCCCTGGCGGCCATCGCCGGAGACCGCCCGCTGACTCCGGCGGTGGCCGCCGCGCTCCGGGCGCGCTACCACCTCGACGATCCGTTCCTCGTGCAGTACCTGCGCTATCTGGGCGGCGTTGTGCACGGTGACCTGGGCCGCGCGTATTCCGGCCTACCGGTCAGCTCCGTGCTGGCACATGCCTTTCCGGTCACGATCCGGCTCGCGTTGATCGCTTTGGTCGTGGAGGCGGTGCTGGGCATCGGGTTCGGCGTCATTTCCGGGCTGCGCCAGGGAGGACTATTCGACGCCACCGTCCTGATCGCCGGGCTGATCATCATCGCGATCCCGATCTTCGTGCTCGGTTTCCTGGCCCAGTTCCTGTTCGGGGTCAAGCTGGGCATCGCGCCGGTCACCGTCGGCGAACGGGCGACGTTCGCGCGCCTGCTGCTTCCCGGAATCGTCCTGGGCTCCGTCTCATTCGCTTACATCGTACGGTTGACGCGATCCGCCGTGGCCGCCAACGCGCAGGCCGACTATGTCCGCACCGCAACTGCCAAGGGGTTGTCGCGCCCACGGGTTGTGACCGTGCACATCCTGCGCAACTCGCTGATCCCGGTGGTGACATTTCTGGGTGCCGACCTGGGTGCGCTGATGGGGGGAGCCATTGTGACCGAAGGCATCTTCAACATTCATGGCGTCGGCGGCGTGCTCTACCAGGCCGTCACCCGGCAGGAGGCGCCGACCGTGGTGTCGATCGTGACGGTGCTGGTCCTGATCTATCTGGTCACCAACCTGGTGGTGGATCTGCTCTATGCAGCCCTGGACCCGAGGATCCGCTATGGCTGAGAGCTTTTGGGCCGAGACCTGGCGCAAGCTTTACCGCCGTCCGAAGTTCGTCGTCGCCGCCGTCCTGATCCTCCTCATTCTTCTTGTCGCGCTGTATCCCTCGTTGTTCACCCACGCCGACCCCGGCTATGCCGATCCGAGCCAAAGCTTGCGCGGCCCTTCGGTGGCGCACTGGTTCGGCACCGATCTGCAGGGCCACGACATCTACGCGCGCACCATCTATGGGACGCGGGCGTCGGTGACCGTCGGGTTGGGCGCGACTCTGCTGGTCTTCCTCGTCGGCGGGGCGCTGGGCGCGTTGGCCGGCTTCTACGGAGGCTGGCTTGATGCCGTCGTTTCTCGCGTCACAGACATCTTTTTCGGGCTGCCGCTGCTGCTGGCCGCGATCGTCCTCATGCAGGTTCTGCACCATCGCACGGTGTGGACGGTGATCGCGATCCTGGCCTTGTTCGGTTGGCCGCAGATAGCCAGGATCGCTCGTGGCGCGGTACTGGAGGTGCGCGGCAGTGATTATGTGCTCGCGGCCAAAGCACTGGGGCTGAGCAGGTTTCAGACGCTGTTGCGTCATGCACTGCCCAACGCGGTGGGACCGGTGATCGCAATGTCCACGATCGCGTTGGGGGCCTTCATCGTCACCGAGGCCACACTGTCCTACCTCGGCGTCGGGCTGCCCACCTCGGTGGTGTCCTGGGGTGGCGACATCAACCTCGCCCAGACGCGGCTGCGGGCCGGTTCCCCTATCTTGTTCTATCCCGCGGGCGCGCTGGCGACGACGGTGCTCGCATTCATGATGATGGGCGACGCCCTGCGCGACGCCCTGGATCCGGCCTCGCGGGCGAGGCGCGCATGACCACACGTGAGCCACTGTTGACGGTCGAGGGCCTGGAGGTCAGGTTCGGCGACCACAGCCCCGCGGTGGCCGGGGTAGACCTGAGCGTCCTGCGCGGCCAGACCGTCGCCGTCGTCGGCGAGTCGGGATCCGGGAAGTCCACCACCGCCGCCGCGATCCTCGGGCTGCTGTCCCCGGGGGGTCGAATCACGGCTGGCCGCATCACTTTTGACGGCATCGACATCACCTCCGCCGATCGGCGGCTACTGCGGTCGATCCGAGGGCGCCGCATCGGCTACGTGCCTCAAGACCCGATGACCAACCTCAACCCCGTCTGGAAGGTCGGCTTTCAAATATCAGAAGCGTTGCGGGCCAACACCGATGGGCGCCGGAACAGACGCCGGGCGGTCGAATTGCTTGCGCAGGCCGGCATGCCGGACCCGGCGAAGCAGGCCGGTAAGTACCCGCATCAATTGTCGGGCGGCATGTGCCAGCGCGCGCTGATCGCCATCGGGCTGGCGGGCCGCCCCCAGCTGCTGATCGCCGACGAACCGACGTCGGCCCTGGACGTCACGGTGCAACGGCAGGTGCTCGATCACCTGGCGAGCCTCACCGACGAGCTGGGCACCGCGCTGCTGCTGATCACTCATGATCTGGCGCTGGCCGCCGAACGGGCGGAGCGGGTGTTCGTCGTCCACCGCGGCGTCGTGGTGGAATCCGGTGCCGCGCGGAGCATTCTGCGCGATCCGCACCACGAGTACACGCAGCGGTTGGTGGCGGCGGCCCCGTCACTCGCACGCCGGCGCCGGCCGGTGGCCACCCGGACCGATGACATCCTCGTCGCCTCGGATCTCATCAAGGTCTACCGGGATTCGCACGGCGCGCCGTGGCGGCGTGACGAGTTGCGCGCCGTCGACGCGGTGTCGTTCCGGGTGCAACGGGCGCGCACCCTGGCCATTGTCGGCGAGTCCGGCTCAGGAAAGTCGACGGTGGCCCGCATGGCGCTAGGCCTGCTCCAACCCACTTCGGGCACAGTCGTTTTCGATGGCACGCGGATCTCCGACGCGATGGGTCGGGACGCAATGCTGGCCTTTCGCCGGCGCATACAGCCGGTGTTCCAAAATCCCTACAGCAGCCTGGATCCCATGTACTCGGTGTTTCGCGCCATCGAGGAACCCCTGCGCATTCACCGCGTCGGCGACCGCGCGCACCGTGAGAAGGCCGTGCGCGAACTCGTCGACCAGGTGGCGCTGCCGTCGTCGGTGCTGAGCAGGCTGCCCCGTGAGTTGTCGGGCGGCCAACGCCAGCGGGTCGCTATCGCGCGGGCGCTCGCGCTGCGTCCAGACGTCCTGGTCTGCGACGAGGCAGTTTCGGCGCTCGACGTTCTGGTGCAGGCGCAGATACTCGAATTGCTCGTCGACCTGCAGGCCGAACTGGGCCTGGCCTACCTGTTCATCAGCCACGACCTGGCGGTGATCCGGCAGATCGCCGACGATGTTCTGGTCATGCGGACGGGCCGCGTGGTGGAGCACGCGCCCGCCGAGCGGCTGTTCACCGATCCCGAGCACGAGTACACCCAGCAGTTGCTGGATGCCATCCCGCGTGCGCCGGAATCCCCCGGGGATAGGTTGTGAAGTTGTGACAGCCGACCCGCTGGCCCCGCTGATGGAACTGCCCGGCGTCGCCGAGGCGAGTGACCGCGCCCGCGACGCGCTCGGGCGTGCCCACCGCCACCGCGCCAACCTGCGCGGATGGCCGGTGACCGCCGCCGAGGCGGCCCTGCGGGCGGCCCGTGCGTCATCGGTGCTGGACGGCGGCCCGGTTCGGCTGGAGGATCTCGCCGATGCCGGGCAGATCAGTGATCCGGTGTTCGGGGGGGCATTGCGGGTCGCCCAGGAGCTGGAGGGCGGCGAGGGCCCGCTGGTGCGGACCTGGGAGCGGGCCCCCCTGCAGGCGCTGGCGCGCTTGCACATGCTGGCCGCCGCGGACCTGGCCGACCAGGATCGACTGGGCCGACCGCGGCCCGACGCGGAGGTGAAGTCGCGTCTGGCACTGCTGGCGGACATCGTGGGTGGCCGCACCGAAGTTCCGGCGCCGGTGGTCGCCGCCGTCGCCCACGGCGAACTGCTGGCGCTCAAGCCTTTTGGCAGCGCGGACGGCGTGGTGGCGCGCGCAGTGGCGAGATTGGTGACGATCGCCAGTGGGCTGGACCCGCACGGGCTGGGTGTGCCGGAGGTGAGTTGGATGCGCCAGCCCGCCGCGTATCGCGACGCGGCGCAGAAGTTCGCCGAGGGCACGCCGCAGGGCGTGGGAGCCTGGCTGGTGCTGTGTTGCCGTGCGATGAAAGCCGGTGCGCAAGAGGCCGTGTCGATCGCCGACTCGATGTCGAACCGATAGCTGTGGTTGCCGATACCCGGGAGAGTGCCAACGGAAAAACGGCCGCAGACATGCAGAGCGGGCGACGATCCGAATGTTCGGTTCGCCGCCCGCTAGCACGGGACTCGGTTACCAAGCGTGCATCTCGGGGCTGCGTGGGTTGGCCTCGGCGATCTCACGACGCTTATGGTTGCGACCCCACCCAAAGGGCCGTCCAGACCGTCTGCACTTCGCAATTTCGCAGGCCCGCAACACTTCTGCCATTTTCGCGGCTATGACTCCGCGTGGGTGCCGAGCACCGTGCTGGGCGCCCGGGTCGGGAGAACGAACCTTCTCTTCCGGATCGACCTTGGCCTCACCGGGCTTCCGTGGTTCCTTTGTACTACTAGACCCCTAGCACAGCAAGGCCCAATTGCGAATAGCGCCGAATCCGTTTTGTGTTGCGCGTTTAACCAGTTTGCTGGCGGGCGCTGCTGGGTTCAGAACGCGTAGCGGCGCAAAAACGAATAGGTGACAGCTCCGGCGGCCAGCGCACTGATGCCCACGGCGGCCGTCGTGGCGATCGCGGCGCCGGACGGCGCCGGGATGCGGTCGCGCAACGACACCGGCTTGGAGAACGACATCACGGGCCAGCCGCGTTCCACGGCTTCCCTGCGCAGGCCGCGGTCGGGATTCACGACGCTGGGGTGGCCGACGGACTCCAGCATCGGGAGATCGGTGATCGAGTCCGAGTAGGCGTAGCAGTGTTCCAGGGGGTAACCCTCGCGGGCGGCCAGCTCGCGGATCGCTTGCACCTTGCCCTCGCCGTAGCAGTAGAACGCGATCTCTCCGGTGTACCGACCGTCGTCGACGACCATCCGGGTCGCCATCGCGTGCGTGGCGCCCAGGGCCCGGGCGATCGGGGCGACGATTTCCTCTCCCGAAGCCGACACCACCACGACGTCACGCCCGCACAGCTTGTGGGCCGCAATCAGATCGGCGGCTTCGGCGAACACCAGCGGAGTCACGATGTCGTGCAGCGTCTCGTTGACGATCGACTTGACCTGTTCGACGTCCCAGCCGGTGCACATATTGGTCATGTGCGCGCGCATCCGATCCATTTGGTCATGATCGGCACCCGAGAGCAGATAGATGAACTGGGCGTAGCTCGACTTGAGCACGGCGCGGCGGTTGAGCAGGCCTTGGTTGAAAAACGGTTTGCTGAACGCCAGGGTGCTGGACTTGGCGATGATGGTCTTGTCCAGGTCGAAGAAGGCCGCCGTGCGGGCGTGGGGGGCGGTGGTTGCCGCTGATTGGTTCGAGGCCGACTGTTCCGCGGTGGGGTCGAAGACGGTCACCGACCCAGCATAGGTCGGCGGTCCCGCGAGGCGGCGACCCCGCACCGGAAATGGCCGCTCAGGGTCCGGGTCTTCCTGCGGAGCAGTGTTTTCGCGGCTCAAGCTGTCTTTTCAGTAAACGAGCTCTTGCGTTACTCCGGCTTGTCATGTGTATAGTAAGCATTACTCGGCTTTGAGCCGAGGGTGTATCAGCCCGACCCCCCGGGGCTGATGCACGACGACCCTCGCCTCCTCCCCCCCTGGCGGGGGTCGTCCCATTTCTACCGTCGGTTGTTCTCGCCGCACGACGCCAGGCTCAGCTCTCGGTGCGTTGCGGGAAGTGTGTCCGCCGTCGCTGACGGCGTGCCCTCGCGGCGCGTTTGTGCACACTCGCGTCTCTATCCACAAATCTGGGTTTGGGACTGTCGTGCCAAGGTCACGGCCACGCACAGTGGTCGGGTGGTTAGCGGTTCCGGTGCGGATGTGACGGGTTCGGCGGGCGTGTTGGCGGTGCTGGCCGAGCCCGAACTGCGCGCCGAGGTGGACCGGGTGGCGGCCGCCGCCGGCGTCCGAGTGGTGCATGCCAGTGACGCGTCTCCGGTCAGCCGCAAGAGTTGGGCGGCAGCCGCGGCCGTCGTGCTGGACGCACGGTCGGCGGCGCGCTGCGGGCGATGGGCACTGCCGCGCCGCGATCACGTGACCGTGCTGACTGTGCTCGAACCGGAGACGACGACGTGGGCGGCCGCCGTCGGGGTCGGTGCCGAGCACGTGCTGCGGCTGCCCGAGCAGGAAGCGGACTTGGTCGGCGCACTCGCCGAAGCCGCCGAATCGTCGCGCGACGACGGGTCGCGTGGCCACGCGGTCGCCGTCATCGGGGGTTGCGGCGGAGCCGGCGCCTCCCTGTTTGCGGTCGCCTTGGCGCAGGCCGCCACCGACGCGCTCTTGGTGGACCTCGACCCGTGGGGTGGCGGCCTCGACTTGTTGCTCGGCGGCGAAACCACGCCAGGGCTGCGGTGGCCGGATCTGGCGTTACAGGGTGGGCGGCTCAACTGGTCGGCCGTCCGCGACGCGTTGCCACGGCACCGCGGAGTCAGCGTGCTGTCCGGCACGCGGCGCGGTTACGAGTTGGACGCCGCCCCGGTGCACGCTCTCGTCGACGCCGGCAGGCGCGGCGCGGTCAGCGTGATCTGCGACCTGCCCCGTCGCTTCACCGAGGCGACCCAAGCCGCGCTGAACGCCGCCGACCTGGTGGTCGTCGTCAGCCGCTGTGACGTGCGTGCATGCGCGGCGACCGGCGCCCTGGCCCAGATCCTGGCGGCCACGAACCCAAATGTCGGCCTGGTGGTGCGGGGGCCGTCGCCCGCGGGATTGCGGGCGGCCGAAATCTCCGAGATCGCGGGCCTGCCGTTGCTGGCGGCGATCAAAGCGCAGCCGCAACTCGCCGAGCAGATCGATCGCGGCGGTCTGCGGTTGGGGCGGCGCTCGGCCCTCGCGGTGGCGGCGCGCCAGGTGCTCGGCGTCCTCCCCCCGGCCGGTGCGCGGCGGCGGACGCGACAGAACGGTAAGGCGGCGTGAGTAGTTCGCTGATCGACCGCGTCCGCGAGCGACTGGCAGGCGAGGCCGGCCCGCTGGGGCCGGCCGCGGTGGCCGCCGCGATCCGCGCCGAGTCCGGTGGGATGCTCGGCGACACCGAGGTGCTGGCCAACCTCCGGGTGCTGCAGACCGAACTCACCGGTGCCGGCATCCTCGACCCGCTGCTCTGCGCGGACGGGACGACCGATGTCTTGGTCACCGCACCCGACGCCGTGTGGGTCGACGACGGCACCCGCCTGCGACGCACCGAGATTCGATTCTCGGACGAAGCCGCGGTGCGGCGGCTGGCGCAGCGGTTGGCGCTGGCCGCCGGCCGCCGCCTGGACGACGCGCAACCCTGGGTGGACGGCGATTTGACCGGCATTGGCGCCGGAGGGTTCGCCGTGCGGTTGCACGCGGTGCTGCCGCCGGTGGCGGCCGCGGGCACCTGCATCTCGCTGCGTGTGCTGCGGCCGGCCAGTCAGGATCTGGCGGCCCTGATCGCCGCCGGTGCGATCGACCCCGCGGCCGCCGCACTGATCACCGACATCATCGAAGCCCGGCTGGCGTTCCTGGTCAGCGGAGGTACCGGGGCCGGAAAGACGACGCTGCTCGCCGCGATGCTGGGCGCCGTGCCGCCGACGGAACGGATCGTCTGCGTCGAGGATGCCGCGGAGCTGGCGCCGCGCCACCCGCATCTGGTGAAGCTGGTCGCCCGGTGCGCCAACATCGAAGGCGTCGGCGAGGTGCCGGTACGTCAGCTGGTCCGGCAGGCGCTGCGGATGCGGCCCGACCGCATCGTGGTCGGCGAGGTCAGGGGCGCCGAAGTGGTGGACCTGCTGGCCGCCCTGAACACCGGCCACGACGGCGGCGCGGGAACCGTGCACGCCAACAACCCCGCCGAAGTTCCCGCCCGCCTCGAAGCTTTGGGTGCGCTCGGCGGCCTCGATCGTGCCGCGCTGCACAGCCAACTCGCCGCCGCCGTGCAGGTGTTGCTGCATGTCGAGCGCGACCGCGCCGGCCGACGCCGGCTCAGCGAAATCGCTGCGCTGCAACATGATCAGGGCAAGGTAAGCGCGGTCACCGTGTGGCATGCGGATCGGGGGATGACGGCCGCCGCCCCGCAACTGCAGCGCCTGGTGCACAGCAGGATGCCGGCGTGAATGGCCCGCTGACCGGCGCTGTGCTGGTGGCGCTCGCGCTCATCGCGGTTCGGCCCTCCGCGCGGCGACGACTGTCCCCGTCACGGCACCCGCGCCTTCCGACGATCGGGCCCGGTGGGGCGGGTTGCGTCGCCGCGGGTATCGGCTGCATCGCCGTGATCGCGCTGCCGCTGACGACCGTCCTGTGCGTTGCGATCGTGGGCGCGACCGCGGGACTGCGGTATCGGCGACGACGCCGCATCCGGCGCGCGGCAGCTGAGGGCCACGCGCTTCAATCCGCGCTCGAGGTGTTGGTCGGTGAATTGCGAGCCGGCTCGCATCCGGTGCGCGCGTTCTGCGTCGCCGCCGACGACACCGCCGGCGCCGTCGCGGTATCGCTGCGCTCGGTGGCGGCGCGCGCCCGGCTGGGCGCCGACGTCGCGGCCGGACTGGCAGCCGCGGCCAGCCGCTCGGCGCTGCCCATGCAATGGGAGCGGCTCGCGCTGTGCTGGCGGCTGGCTAGTGACAACGGGCTGGGAATAGCCACCCTGATGCGTGCGGCCCAGCGCGATATCGCAGAGCGCCAACGGTTCTCGGCCCGCGTGTCCTCGAGCATGGCCGGTGCGCGGGCAACCGCGGCGATACTGGCCGCGCTGCCGGTGCTTGGCGTGCTGCTTGGCCAACTGATCGGGGCTCGGCCGTTGGGCTTTCTACTGGGCGGGCACGCGGGTGGCTGGCTGTTGCTCGTCGGGTCGGCGCTGACCTGCGTCGGTCTGCTGTGGTCGGACCGCATCGCCGATCGGGTGACGTCGTGAGCGCGGCGGCGACGATGCGCAGCGATGCGATGAGGTGGGGCCAGGCCACCACCAGTGGGATGTGCCCGGGCCCGCTTGCGGGGCAGGGCGGCGCATGAACCTGGCGGCGGTGCTGCTGGCCGCGGCACTCTGCATCGGCCCGGGCCCTTCACTGGTGCGTAGCCGCGCCGGAATGCCTGCGCGGGGCGGCCGACCCCTGCGAGGCTCGGCACCGGCGCGCGGCCCCGATCCGCTGGCGGTCGCCTCCTGCCTGGATGTGCTGGCCGTGTGCCTGGCGGCGGGCATGGCCGTGTCGACGGCCGCGGCGGCCACCGCCCCGTCTGCACCGCCGGATCTGGCGAGGGTGCTGCGTCGCGCCGCCGACCTGCTCGCGCTAGGCGCCGATCCCGCTGTCGCATGGTCTATTCCGTCCGGTCCGCAGAACTCGACGGACCCGCAGATCGATGCGCTGCTGCGGCTGGCCCGACGTTCTGCGTCCTCGGGGGCGGCGTTGGCCGATGGCGTCACCGAGTTGGCCGAGGAGTCTCGCCACGGCGCCGCGCACGCGGCAGCCGCCGTCGCCGAGCGGGCCGGCGTACTGATCGCCGGACCGTTGGGACTGTGCTTCCTGCCGGCGTTCGTCTGCCTGGGCATCGTCCCGGTGGTGGCCGGCTTGGCCGGTGATGTTCTGCAGTCGGGCCTGCTGTGAGACGAAAGGAACACATTGATGATCAAGATGATTCGCGACCTCTGCACACGAGCCGCCGTCTTGGCGGCCGACGAGTCGGGCATGTCGACGGTCGAGTACGCCATCGGCACCATCGCGGCAGCCGCTTTCGGTGCGGTGCTCTACACCGTCGTCACCGGCGATTCCATCGTCTCGGCGCTGACCAGCATCATCGGTCGTGCGCTGAACACCAAGGTGTAGCCGACGGTGCGGGTTCCAGCACCGTGGAGGCCGCACTGGGTATCGCCGCGCTCGTGGTGGTGCTGGTGCTGTGCCTGGCCGGAGTCACCGCGGTGTCGATGCAGGTGCGCTGCATCGACGCCGCCCGCGAGGCCGCCCGGCTGGCGGCCCGCGGCGACCAACGCTCAGCGGTGGCCGCCGCGCGCAAGCTCGCGCCCGCTGGTGCACGGGTCGACCTGCGGCGCGACGGCGGTTACCTGGTGGCCACCGTCGTCGCGCATTCGAAGCTGTTGCCCACCATCGACATTGCAGCCAACGCGGTCTCGGCGGCCGAACCTTCGCGGTGAGCGAGGATCTGCCACCCTGGTCGCGGCCTGGATGATCGTGGTCCTGCTGACGGCGACCGGTGCAGGTGCGTACCTGGGCTCGGCGGTCGTGGCACGGCACCGCGCCCAGGCGGTGGCCGACCTGGCCGCGTTGGCGGCCGCGGCGCGGTTGAGTTCCGGAGCGGATGCGGCCTGCGCAAGTGCCGCGGGCCTGGCCCGCCAGATGCGAACCGACGACATCCGTTGTGCGGTGGATGGTCTCGACGTCGTAGTCACGGCGCGGGTTGCGGTCGCCTTCGGCGGTGCGGCAAGGGCCGCGGCGCGGGCGGGGCCGGTGACTGAGAAATCCGATTAGGGTGCGGCGTCGGGGCTTGGCGACAACCCCGCGGTGGCCAGCTCGTCGTCGCTGGGCAGCCGCAAGGACACCAGCCCGGCGTACGCATCCGGCTCCAGTTCCACCCGGTTGACGGTGACGTGCACCGGGACCCAATCCCCGTCATGCCCGGGCATCCGCAACACCCGGCTGGTGGCGCCCCCGCTGAATTCCCTTGTCATGGTGGCCATCAAGTCGTGGTCGTCGGGATGAACCCTGGGCTTGCCCGTCTCACTGCTGCGCCAGTCGTAGAAGGGGCACGGCTCGTCGAGCCATTTCAGCAGGGCCCAGGTGTTGAGGTCGATCAGCGCGCGGTGCACCCCGGCCTGGGCTAGGCCGCTGAGGATTCGTTGCGCGAGAACGTCGGTCGAAACCTCCGGGCCCTTCAGTTCGGATGGCCAGTTCATCGCCCGCGCCACCAAGTGCTCCCGGCCGTCGGGTCCCGGTTCCAGAATCGTGCGTGCGACGAAACCGATCCGGATCGACTCGCCTCGCCAGTCGGTGAGATCCCAGGTGCTGCACAGTGTTTGGTCCGGCTTGGCCTTGACCGCCATGGCCAGCACCTTGGTTTCGTTCGGATTGAGCTCACGCGACGGCAGGTCCTCGGCGAAGGCCCTGCCGAATGTGACTTCCACCTCAGGGTTCTTCCCGCTGTTGAGCAGCGATTCGCGAGTGTCGGTGGCCACGCCCAGCGTCAGGTCCCACTTCAGCGGCCCCGGGATCGGCCGCTCGGGCGGCTCGACGTCGGCGGGGCCGGTCCAGACGTGAACGCCGTGGATGAAGCCGTCGGACATGACCACCGGCTCGGTGCGAATGATGCGGTCCCGCTTGGGCGTGATGCTGGTGAGGGCCTGGCCGGTCTGCACCGATTCGGCGATCGCCGTGCGAACCGCGGCGAGATAGGGGCTGCGGCGCAGGAATGTGGTGATGGGGACGAGATTCTTGAGTTGGCGGCCCTGCGCCACCACCGTGGGCTCACCCCCGAGTGTCTCCACGAGCAACCAGTCGTGGGCCATGCGGCCGATTTTACCGGCGAGCCGACCGGTCCAGGGGAGTGCGGGCGGTTTCGCCGGCGCCGAAGGCCCCAGGCATCGATGTCCGCCGGGCGGCGTCAGCAGTGCTTGCGATGCCGTCGCGGCCTTGGTAACTTTTCCTGCTGCGCCCGCATCGTCGGGATTGCGGGCGGCGCACAACCCGATTATCTCTGAACCGTGCGACAGCACGCCGCCATTTCTTGAGCAGCAGGAAATGCGTTGTTGGCGTAGGCGTCACAAGACGAACCCAGTGAATCGACCGTCGAGGGGTCGGTCGTCATCGGCGGGTTTGCGCTCCCGTGGCCCCTGCGCCAACTCTGCGAGGACCAGCTTCAGCACTTGCACCGCGCCTGCCTTGTCAAGCGGGTCGTTGCCGTTGCCGCACTTGGGGGACTGCACGCACGACGGGCACCCCCGGGGGCACTCGCATGCTTCGATGGCGGCTGCTGTCGCACCCAGCCAGGTGCGGGCCTGGCGAAAGCCCCGTTCGGCGAACCCCGCGCCGCCCGGATATCCGTCGTAGACGAAGACGCTGGGCAAACCCAGGGGGTCGGGCCCGACCGCGGTCGACAGACCGCCGATGTCGCCACGATCGCAACTGGCCACCAGCGGCAGCAGCCCGATCGCCGCATGCTCGGCGGCATGCAACGCTCCGGGGATCCGCGTGTCCTCAATACCGTTGCGCTGCAACGCATCGCCGGCGATCGTGTACATCACCGCGGTAGTGGCCAAGGTGTGTTCCGGCATGTCCAATTCGATGAAGTCGATCACCTCCCCGGAGAGTCTGCGACGCAGATAACCCACCACCTGATGGGTGACCCTGACCGGCACCAGACCTAGCGTGACGTCTCCGAACATCAAGCGCTCGCCGGTGCCGGTGACGGCGATATCGGTGATCTCGCGCGCGAAGGTCGCGTAACCGGGGTCCTCGGCGTGCACGAACGCGATGCCTTCCTCGATGTCCAGGGAGTCCACCACGTAGCTGTCACCTTGGTGCAGATACACCGCGCCGGGGTGGACGGTGGCCGGTGCCTGCCCGGCACCGGCGCTGCCCAGCAGCCTTCCGGTGTCGGCCTCGACGATGACGATCTGGCCGCCCGCCGAACCCCGGATGTCTACGACGGCATGCGGTTCCAGGCCGGCCACCGGAAAGTACTTGCCGCCGCGCCGCCGCAGCAACCCGTCATCGACCAGGCCGTCGGCCACCTCGGTGGCGCCGAACGTGCGCACCTCCGCCTCGTCCAGCGGTAGTTCGGTTGCCGCGCACAGCAGCTGCGGACCCAGGATGTAGGGGTTGGCCGGGTCGATCACCACCCGCTCGACAGGCTTGTCCAGCAGCGCGGCCGGGTGGTGCACCAGATAGGTATCCAGCGGATCGTCGCGGGCGATCAGCACCACCAGTGCGCCCTGCCCGCGCCGCCCGGACCGGCCGGCCTGCTGCCAGAACGAGGCGACCGTTCCGGGGAAACCGGCGAGCACCACCGCGTCCAGCCCGGCGATGTCCACGCCCAGCTCCAGCGCGTTGGTCGTCGCCAGGCCCCGCAACCGGCCCTCGGCCAGCGCGCGCTCCAGCGCGGTGCGGTCCTCGGCGAGGTAACCGGCCCGATACGACGCCACGGTCGGGGACAGCTGCGGCGCGATGTCGTCCAACCTCGCCTGGGCGCCCAGCGCGGTCAATTCCGCGGCGCGGCGCGATCGCACGAACGTGAGCGTCTGAGCGCCCTCGGCGATCAGGTCGGCCATCACCCGCGCCGCCTCGGCACCGGCGGAGCGTCGCACCGGCGCGCCGTTCTCGCCGGTCAGATCGGCGCGCAGCGCGGGCTCCCACAACGCCACCGTCCGGGCGCCCTGGGGCGAACCGTCCTCGGTGACTTCCTCGACCGGCAGCCCGATCAGCTCGGCGGCCGTCGCGCCCGGCGAATCCGTTGTCGCGCTGGCGAAGATCACCGTCGGCGACGACGAATACCGGGCGCACAACCGCAGCAGGCGGCGCAGCACCATCGCCACGTTGGAGCCGAAAACCCCACGGTAGTAATGACATTCGTCGACAATGACGAATCGCAGACCGCGCAACAGGACGGCCCAGCGGGCGTGATTGCGCAAGATCGACAAATGGATCATGTCGGGGTTGGAGAACAACCACCGCGAACGTTCTCGCGCGAAGCGTCGGACATCGGTGGGACTGTCACCGTCGTAGGCGGTGGGAGCGACGTCATGCAGCCGCGGAATGGCCGCGGTGAGCGCGTGCGCGGCCCGCAATTGATCGTGGCCCAACGCCTTGGTCGGCGACAGATAGAGCACCCGGGCCCGCGGATCGGTCGCCAACGCGTTGAGGACGGGAAGCTGATAGGCCAGCGACTTGCCCGACGCGGTACCGGTGCTGAGCACCACGTGACGGCCCGCGTACGCCAGGTCCGCGGCCGCGAATTGATGCGACCAGGGTGAGGTGATCCCGCGCGCGGCGAACGCGCTGACCACGTCGGACTCGGCCCAGGCCGGCCAGTCGAGCGGCCGTCCGCTGCGCGGTGGCAGCTCGGCGACATGGCGCAGCGGATGCTCGTCCGACGCGGTTCCGGCGAGTGCGGCGACCAGCAGGTCGCTGCCGAAACTCGCCATCTCACTCCTCCGGTGGATCCATCGTGAAATCGGCCTGGCTATCGGCCTTCAAATCGGCGGGAGAGACAAGTCTGTCGCCGACGCGATGAACATGGTTGACTATTTGCGGTCGCAGCTTCTGTGTTCGTGTAAAACTTTCGCAGGATCGACGTTGCGGCCGCGGTTCCTGCGAGGTTAATCGGTCGGGTGAAGTTCCGGCGACTCAGCGAGGTATGGCGGTCGTACCAGGCCCGGGACATCGAAAGGCGATGCCCCGCACCCAGAAGAAAAGGAAAGATCGAGAGATGCCACAGGGAACTGTGAAGTGGTTCAACGCGGAGAAGGGCTTCGGGTTCATTGCTCCTGAAGACGGTTCCGCCGATGTGTTTGTCCACTACACGGAGATCCAGGGTTCGGGCTTCCGCACCCTCGAAGAAAACCAGAAGGTCGAGTTCGAGATCGGCCACAGCCCTAAGGGCCCCCAGGCCACCGGAGTCCGCTCCGTCTAAGACAGAGCAGACCTGAACGGATACCCCCCGTGCAGACCCGCCCAGCGGGTCCAGCCGGGGGGTTTCCTCTTTTACTGCCACGACCAGGGGCGCATCGCGGTTGGCCCGGTACGCCGCGCCGGTTGCCTCAAGACGCGGACCGGCCCGCTGGCCTACTGTCGGGGGCGTGAGCCAGCTTTCCTTCTTTACAGCGGAGTCGGTGCCGCCCGCGGTCGCCGATCTTTCCGGGGTGCTGGCGGCGTCCGGGCAGATCGTCACCGTGGGTGCCACCGGTGAAAATCCCGTCGCGGGTGCCCGGCTGTCGGTGGTCGTGGATCAGTCCTGGCGGGCCTCGGCGCTGGCCGAGATGATCCGGGAGGCCGGCCTGGTGGCCGAGATCAGCCGGACCGATGAGGACACCCCGTTGGTGCGGACGGCTGTGGACCCCTCGTTGAGGACGCTGGCCAGCGAATGGACGCGCGGTGCCGTCAAGACGGTGCCGCCGCGCTGGCTGCCAGGGCCACGCGAATTGCGGGCGTGGACGCTGGCGGCCGGCAACCCGGAGGGCGAGCATTACCTGCTGGCATTGGATCCCCACGCGCCGGACATGCACTCGCCGCTGGCGTCCGCTTTGATGCGCGTCGGGATCGCGCCCACCCTGATCGGCACCCGTGGCGGTCGGCCGGCGCTGCGGATCAGCGGACGTCGCAGGCTATCGCGCCTGGTAGAGAACGTGGGGGAGCCGCCCGACGGCGCCGAGGCGTTATCGCGGTGGCCCCGCGTCTAGCCGGCGGACAGCACCCGAAATCGCATTGGCTTTCCGTCGTCTTCGCGAAGGTCGGTTTGCGTGGGCCCGCCCAAGGGTGCGAAATTGTCAGGTGCCGCAGGGCGGAGGAACGGTCGCGTACCTGAGTTTCACCGGAATTTTCGATGCCGACCTGTCATTCTTCCTGCAGGTGGTCTCGCGGGGGGACCAATCAGGGATGGAGCGTAAGGGCAGTTGGCTGACCCGAAACTAAAGGACACCGGCAGCGGCCGGCGGCGGCTCGTGATTGTCGAGTCGCCCACCAAGGCGCGCAAACTGGCCAGCTACCTGGGCTCCAGGTACATCGTCGAATCGTCGCGCGGTCACATCCGCGACCTCCCCCGGGCCGCGGCCGACGTGCCCGCGAAGTTCAAGTCGGAGCCGTGGGCCCGCCTCGGGGTGAACGTGGACGCGGACTTCGAACCGCTGTACATCATCAGCCCCGAGAAGAAGAGCACGGTCACCGAGCTCAAGGGCCTGCTCAAGGACGTCGACGAGCTCTATCTGGCCACGGATGGTGACCGCGAGGGCGAAGCCATCGCCTGGCACCTGCTGGAAACCCTCAAGCCGAACATTCCGGTCAAGCGGATGGTGTTCCACGAGATCACCGAGCCGGCGATCCTCGAGGCCGCCGAAAACCCCCGAGACCTCGACATCGACCTGGTCGACGCGCAGGAAACCCGGCGCATCTTGGACCGCCTATACGGCTACGAGGTCAGCCCCGTGCTGTGGAAGAAGGTCGCCCCCAGGCTGTCGGCGGGCCGGGTCCAATCGGTGGCCACCCGCATCATCGTGCAGCGTGAGCGCGACCGCATGGCGTTCCGCAGCGCCTCGTACTGGGACATCCTGGCCAAGCTGGACGCCAGCGTGTCCGATCCGACGGCACAGCCGCCCACCTTCACCGCCCGCCTGACCGGGGTCGACGGCCTGCGCGTGGCCACGGGCCGTGACTTCGACTCGCTGGGTCAGCTGCGCAAGGCCGACGAGGTGACCGTCCTCGACGAGGCGAGCGCGACGCAGCTGGCCGCGGGCCTGCGCGGCGCCCAGCTCAGCGTCGCGTCGGTGGAAGAAAAGCCCTACACCCGGCGGCCCTACGCACCCTTCATGACCTCGACGCTGCAGCAGGAAGCCGGCCGCAAGTTGCGGTTCTCCTCCGAGCGCACGATGAGCATCGCCCAGCGGCTCTACGAGAACGGCTACATCACCTATATGCGTACCGACTCCACGACGCTGTCGGAGTCGGCGATCAACGCCGCGCGCACCCAGGCCCGCCAGCTCTACGGCGCCGAATACGTGTCCCCGTCGCCGCGCCAGTACACGCGCAAGGTCAAGAACGCCCAGGAGGCGCACGAGGCGATCCGGCCCGCGGGTGAGACGTTCGCGACCCCGGACGCGGTGCGCCGCGAACTCGACGGCGACGAATTCCGCATCTACGAGCTGATCTGGCAACGCACGGTGGCCTCGCAGATGGCCGACGCGCGCGGCACCACGCTGAGTCTGCGGATCAACGGCCAATCAGCCAATCGCGACGTGGTGTTTTCGGCCAGCGGTCGCACCATCACCTTCGCGGGCTTTCTGAAGGCTTACGTGGAGACCGTCGACGAATTGGCCGGCGGTGAGGCCGACGACGCGGAGAGCCGGCTGCCGCAGTTGACCCAGGGCCAGCGGCTCGACGCCATCGAACTCACCCCCGACGGCCACGCCACCAACCCGCCGGCGCGTTACACCGAGGCGTCACTGGTGAAGGCCCTCGAAGAGTTGGGCATCGGCCGCCCGTCGACCTACTCGTCGATCATCAAGACCATCCAGGACCGCGGCTACGTCCACAAGAAGGGCAGCGCGCTGGTGCCTTCATGGGTGGCGTTCGCCGTAACCGGTTTGCTGGAACAGCATTTCGGGCGCCTGGTCGACTACGACTTCACCGCCGCGATGGAGGACGAGCTCGACGCGATCGCCTCGGGACAGGAACGGCGTACCGACTGGCTCAACAACTTCTACTTCGGCGGTGAGCACGGGGTGGCCGATTCGGTGGCCCGCTCCGGTGGCCTGAAGAAACTCGTCGGCGTCAACCTGGAAGGCATCGACGCTCGAGAAGTCAACTCCATCAAGCTCTTTGACGACGAGCAGGGCCGGCCGGTGTATGTGCGGGTCGGCAAGAATGGGCCCTATCTGGAACGCATGGTGACCGGCGACCCCGATGATCCCAGCGGCGAACTCAAACCGCAGCGGGCCAACCTCAACGACTCGCTGACCCCCGATGAGCTGACGCTGGAGGTGGCCGAGCAGCTGTTCGCCACCCCGCAGGAGGGTCGCGTGCTCGGGGTCGACCCGAACACCGGTCACGAGATCGTCGCCAAGGACGGCCGGTACGGGCCGTACGTGTCCGAGGTCCTGCCCGAGCCACCGCCCGACGACGACGGCAGCGCCGCGCCGGCGAAGAAGGGCAAGAAGCCCACCGGCCCCAAGCCTCGCACCGGTTCGCTGCTGCGCACCATGGACTTGCAGACGGTCACGCTCGAGGATGCGCTGCGGCTCCTATCGCTGCCGCGGGTGGTCGGCGTCGATCCCGCCTCCGGCGAGGAGATCACCGCGCAGAACGGCCGTTACGGCCCATATCTGAAGCGCGGCACCGATTCTCGCTCGCTGGCGACCGAGGAGCAGATGTTCGACATCACTCTCGAGGAAGCGCTGAAGATCTACGCCGAACCTAAACGCCGCGGCAGGCAGGGCGCCGCCGCGCCGCCGTTGCGCGAGCTGGGCGCCGACCCGGCGACGGGCAAGCCGATGGTGATCAAGGACGGCCGGTTCGGGCCGTACGTCACCGACGGCGAGACGAACGCCAGTCTGCGCAAGGGCGACGACGTCGCGTCGATCACCGACGAGCGCGCCGCAGAACTGCTGGCCGACCGCCGCGCGCGTGGTCCGGCGAAGCGTCCCGCCAAGAAGACCAGCCGCAAGGCGCCGGCCAAGAAGGCGGCGGCCAAAAAGGCCGCCAAGCGCAGCTAGTCCGGCTCAGTAGCCCGGGCCGATGGTTTCGCCGGACATCTCCTGGGCCCGAGCCTGGGTGGGCGCCGAATCCGCCGTTCCCGCCAAGTGCACGGGGCGCGCCAGCTGGGTCGGCGCCCGGCGGCCGCGCAGCTCCACGACCTCGCCGACATCCCAGCACAGGGCCTCGGCGTCCAGGGCCCCGCTGACCGCGATGGCCGACGCGAGGACGTGCCCGGGCTCCAGCTTGGCCAGCTCGGTGAGTCGGGCCGCCTCGTTGACCGGGTCGCCGATCACCGTGTACTCGAAGCGGGCCTGCGCGCCGATGTGACCGGCGATGGCCCGCCCGGATGACACTCCGATGCCGAACTCGGCCGAACCGATCACCGGCAGTAGCGCGTCGTGCAGTTCCCGGGCCGCGGCCAGCGCTCCACCGGGTGAGTCGGGGTGTTCGATCGGAGCGCCGAAGATGGCCAGCGCGGCGTCCCCCTGGAACTTGTTGACGAAACCGCCATGCTTGCCGACGGTTTCCACGACCACCCGGAAGAACTCGTTGAGCAGGTGGACGACCTCGGCGGGCGGGCGGGTCGCCGCCAGCTGGGTGGAGCCGACCAGGTCCACGAACAGCACCGCGACGTCACGCTCCTGGCCGCCGAGCTCGGTGCCGCGCTCCAGCGCCCGTCGGGCCACGTCCTCACCGACGTAGCGGCCGAACAGGTCGCGCAGCCGCTGCCGCTCGGACAGGTCGCGCACCATGTCGTTGAAGCCCGCCTGCAGCAGGCCCAGCTCGCTGGCGTCGTAGATCTGCATGTGCGCGTTGTAGTTTCCGCGCTGCACCTCGGAGAGCGCCCAGCGCAGCTGGCGTAGCGGGTCGGCGATCGACATGGCCACCAGCAGCGTGCTGACCAACCCGATGCCCAGCGCGGCCACCGCGAGCAACAGGATCGGGGTGAACAACTTCTCCGGCGTGGCATGCAGCAGCGAGATCTTGTCGGCGACCACCGCCAGCACGATCGCCAGCACCGGCACGGCGGTGGACAGCATCCAGGTCAGGATCTGCCGCAGGATGACCCCGGGCGCCTTGACGTTCTCGGGCACCCCGCTGCGCAGGGCGGCCACCGCCACCGGCCGCAGCACCCGCTCGGACTGCAGGTAGCCGATGATCGAGGTCGCCGCGGCGCCCAGCCCGGTGGCCACCGCCACCACGGGTGCGGCGTAGCGGGCCACCGACCAGCTGGCGATGATGAACACCACGCTGCCGATGGCCCACGCCCCGATGCTGATCAGCGTGCGGTAGAACGGCATTCGCAACGCCCGGCTGCGGGCCAGCTCGGTGGCGGCGGGGTCGGCCTCGGCCAGCATGTTGTCGCGGCGCTGCCACCGGAACACCGGCAGCAGCAGCCGCAGAGTCAGGGCCAAGCCGGTGAGGAACACGACGACCAGCGCCGTGGCGAAGATCGCCACGTTCAAGACGGGCAGATCCTGTAACTGGATGCGATCCTCGGGCGGCAGCGCGTAGCGGAGGAAGCCGAGCACAAACAGTGCCCCGATGATGTCGGCCTGCAGCATGCTGAGCGAGAAGAGCGGCCACGGTGTACGCATCACCCAGCGGACGAATGCGCTGATCCGCCCCGGTAGTGCAGCCGCCGTTGTCACTAACCCACCGTATCGGTCACCGGTGACCCTTCGGAAACTTAATACTCATCTAGGCAGGTTGCCCGGGGCCCGCCACGACGTCGGAGATAACGGAACGGTCGCGGTACGGTGGCCGTTCGGTATCTGTCGGCAGCGCCATTAGTGTTACCGGTGATGTCCGGGGTGTTTACGCGGCTGGTAGGCCAGGATGCGGTGACGGCCGAGTTGCTGGCGGCCGCCCACGCCGCCCGTGGTGACTCAGCCCACAGCGTCGCGGGCGCGGGGACTATGACACATGCGTGGCTGATCACCGGTCCGCCCGGTTCCGGGCGCTCGGTGGCGGCGTTGTGTTTCGCGGCCGCGCTGCAGTGCACGTCCGACGGGGAGCCGGGCTGTGGACGTTGCCATGCATGCACGACGACCATGGCCGGCACCCATGCCGACGTGCGGCGGGTGATTCCCGAAGGCCTGTCCATCGGCGTCGACGAGATGCGTTCGATCGTGCAGATCGCGTCGCGGCGCCCCGCCACCGGACACTGGCAGGTTGTGGTGATCGAGGATGCCGACCGGTTGACCGAAGGCGCCGCCAATGCCCTGCTCAAGGTCGTCGAGGAACCGCCGCCGTCGACGGTGTTCCTGCTCTGCGCGCCGTCGGTGGATCCTGAGGACATCGCCATCACATTGCGTTCCCGGTGCCGGCATGTGGCGCTGGTGACGCCGTCGACCGAGGCGATCGCACACGTGCTGGCCGAGAGCGACGGCTTGACGCCCGACACAGCGAGCTGGGCGGCGTCGGTCAGCGGTGGCCATGTGGGCCGGGCGCGACGGCTGGCCACCGACCCCGAGGCCCGCGCGCGCCGGGAGCGGTCGCTGACGCTGGTGCGCGACGCCGCCACCCCGTCGCGGGCCTACGCCGCCGCCGAAGAGCTGGTGGCGGCGGCCGAAGCCGAGGCGATCGTGCTGACCGCGGACCGCGCGGAGGCCGAGACCGAAGAGCTGCGCACGGCTTTGGGTGGCGGCGGCACCGGCAAGGGCACCGCGGGCGCGATGCGCGGCGCGGCCGGTGCGATGAAGGACCTTGAGCGACGGCAGAAGTCGCGTCAGACCCGCGCCTCGCGCGACGCCCTGGACCGCGCGCTGATCGACCTGGCGACCTATTTCCGTGACGCGCTGATGACCTCCGCCAGTGCCGGGGGGGTGCGGGCCAACCATCCCGACATGGCCGAGCGGGTGGCGGCGCTCGCCGCCCACGCCCCGCCCGCGCGGCTGCTGCGCTGCATCGAAGCGGTGCTCGAATGCCGCGAGGCGCTGGCGATCAACGTCAAGCCCAAGTTCGCCGTCGACGCCATGGTCGCCACCATCGGCCAGGAACTGCGTGATTGATTTCGGGCGGCTTGGGAGTGCCTGCCCTTCTGCCGTAGACTCGTGCCGCCCGGCGTGCGGGTATGCCGCCTTAGCTCAGTCGGTAGAGCGATTCACTCGTAATGAATAGGTCGGGGGTTCGATTCCCCCAGGCGGCTCCATAGTTTTACGCGGGTACGACGAACCCCACCGGGCCCGATGCGAGGCACAACGCGAGCGCGGTGGTGTTGGCGCGCACGGTGATCGCGTCCCCGGCGCCCGGCAGCCGGGCGAAGACCCGGTTGAGTCCGGGATGCACCGGCACCTTGACCTGGGGGCCTTGGGTCATCGACAACGTCATCGAGCCGTCGCTGTTGGCCAGGTAGTTCAGTTCGACGGTCCAGTCGGCCGGCAGCAGCGGGCCGTCGAGGACCAGGCGGGCCGGCCTGTCCGGTTGGGCGAAGTAACCGCACCGCGGCATGGGCCCAGGAGCGATGGTCCGAACCCAGGTGACCCGCGCCTTGACCAGCCGGCCCGAGCTGTCGATCATGCGCAATTGGGTTGTCGCAGGCGCGAATTCGGGCCTATCGCGTAGCAGGGCAAACAGGTGGCTGGCCATATTCTCCGGGGCGGCCACCCGCTGCAGCACCAACGGATCGACCTCCTGATCCAGCAGCGGCGCGTCCGAGGCCGCACGCGCGGCGGCCAGTGAAGCCCGGGCGTTGCGCAGGTATGGCTGGGCGGGGTTGTCGCGCCAGCTGGTCAGGAACGTCGACGTCGAGTACAGGCTGCTGGCCGCGAACAACACCGTCAGACCCGCGACACCCGCGGTGCGTTTGCGCGAAGCGTCGAGCCAGCGCGGTCCGGCCTGCCGGTTGGGGGCGCTCAATGCCACGGCCGCCAGCAGCGCCAGCACCACGACCAGATCCGGCAGGTAGCGCAGGGTCTGCGCGAGTTCCAGCGCGGTCTGTTTCGACGACCGCATCAGATAGATCGGCACCTGGCAGGCCACGGCGTAGCCGACGGCGACCAGCCACACCGGCCCGATACGTTCCTTGCGAACCAGTGAGACCGCGAGGGTGCCGGCCAGCACCAGCCAGCCCAGCACCATCACCGACGGCGGGGGTGTGGCCCAGGGCGAGGCCGGCGCCCACCGATCCCAGTGCCACGGGCCGCCGGCCAACCCCGGCACGATGCCGTGCGTGATCGAGCGCATCAGCAGCTGCCACGTCATCGAGAGGTCGGAACTCCACCGCTGCTGATTGACCACGGCCAGATACAGCGCGATCCAGCCGGCGGTGACGACCAGCGCCGCGATCCATAACCGCCGGCCGCCCCGCCACGCGGTCGCCAGCGCCGACCCCACGCTGCGATCGCCGGTCACATGGCACATCAGCGCGGCGACCGCGAACGCGACGAACGGGATCACCGCGGCCTTCTCGAAGAACAGCAGCCCGCCGAAGTACGCCAGTACCCCGGTCACCGCGTAGCGGCGTTCGCCGGTGCGCATCAGCAAGATGGCGTCGGCGCACACCCAGGCCAGCGCGGTCAGCATCGGCAGTGAGTTCAGCGCCGCCGCCCACCACGCGAATCCGGGCACCGCCAACGGCGTGAACAACGCGAACGTCAACGGGATCAGCAGCACCGGCCGCCAGCCCAGGATGACGCACAGCGCGCGCAACAACGCCAGCGATGCCAGCAGTTGCAACACCACCAGGCTGACCGCCGGCCAGGTCCAGTTCAGCGGCGCCAGCCGGATGATGGTGCCCGCGACCAGAAATGCCCCGGGCATGAGATGGCCGTCGTGGTCGTCGAACAGATACGACGGCGCCAGCAGGTTGTGGGTGCCGGCCTTGCCGATGAGGATCAGGTCGTCCCAGTAGAAGTAGCCACCGAACGCCAGGACCGCGCGCACCACCAGCTGCACCGCGATGAGCGCGGCGGCCAAGGCAGCTATGTATGGTGGGCCGGTGCGTGCACTGGTTACCGGGGCGGCCGGATTCATCGGCTCGACGCTAGTCGACCGTCTGTTGGCCGACGGTCATGCGGTGGTGGGGCTGGACAACTTCGCCTCCGGCCGCGCGACCAACCTCGAGCATCTGGCCGACAATCCGGCGCATGTCTTCGTCGAAGCGGACATCGTGACCGCCGACCTGGAGGCCATCCTCGACGAGCACCGCCCGGAGGTGGTGTTCCACTTAGCGGCCCAGATCGACGTGCGGCACTCCGTGGCCGACCCACAGTTCGACGCATCGGTCAACGTGATCGGCACGGTGCGCCTGGCCGAGGCCGCGCGCCGCGCGCAGGTCCGCAAGGTCGTGCACACCTCCTCGGGCGGATCCATCTACGGCACACCGCCGCGGTACCCCACGCCCGAGACCGTGCCGACCGATCCCGCCTCGCCGTATGCGGCGGGCAAGGTGGCGGGCGAGATCTACCTGAACACCTTCCGCCACCTGTACGGCCTGGACTGTTCACATATCGCGCCGGCGAATGTCTATGGCCCCCGCCAGGATCCGCACGGTGAGGCCGGTGTGGTGGCGATCTTCGCCCAGGCGCTGCTCTCGGGTAAGCCCACCAAGGTTTTCGGCGACGGCAGCAACACCCGCGACTACGTTTTCGTCGACGACGTCGTGGACGCCTTCGTCAAGGCGTCCGGAGAGGCGGGTGGCGGGCAGCGTTTCAACGTCGGCACCGGCATCGAAACCTCGGACCGCCAACTGCATTCGGCGGTGGCGGCCGCTGTCGGGGGGCCCGATGACCCGGAGTTCGCGCCGCCGCGGCTTGGCGACCTCAAGCGGTCCTGCCTCGACATCGGTTCGGCCGCAGCGGTATTGGGCTGGAAACCGAAGGTCGAGCTGTCCGAGGGGGTGGCCCGCACGGTGGAATTCTTCCGGCGGGCGCAGGCCGGCTAGACCGCTTCGGGAGCCTGCGCGGACTCCATTGCCACCGCCCGGGCCAGCCGCGCGTACCGCAACTCGAGGTCCTTGAACCGCATGTAGGTGCTGAGCGTGGTGAAGCAGAACGCCATGATCAGCGCGTAGAGCATCAGGTCGGTGCCGCGGCGCACCCCGAACCACTGCGCCACCACCGTAGTGTCATCGGGCCGCAGCACGGCGTAGACGCCGGCCAGCACGAACACCACATAGCCCACCTTGACCCACGCCCGGGATCGGGCGTTGCGGCGCGAGCGCAACAGATAGACCAGCAGCGCGACAATCGATCCGATCAGCAGCACTTGAATCCAGTTCATTTTTCAACCCTTTTCATCTCGGAAGCCTGCCTCGCAGGAACCCGTCGAAAATGATGTTGACGCCGTTGAGCAGGGGCTGCCCCTTCGACATCGAGTACGCGGTGTAGAGCACCTCGATCGGTTCTTCGGTGACGCGCCAATTATTTTCGTCGATCAGCATGATGAATTCGTTGGCGTGGCTCATGCCGCTCATCGTGATGTCCAAGCCGTCGGCGACCTTCTTGTTGAACACCCGAAGCCCATTGTTGGTGTCGGTCAAGCCAAGTCGGCGGCCGCGCCGGCTCAACCGCGCGGCGGTCTGCAACACGATCCGCTTCATGAACGGTGGCCGGGCGCCGTGCTGCGCGCCGAACCGGGTGCCGATGACGATGTCGACGTCGCCCACGCGCAACCGGTCGACCATCGTCGCCAGGTCCTTCACGCGGTGCTGGCCGTCGGCGTCGAACGTGGCGAAAATCTCGGCCCCCGGCTGCTGGCGGGCGTACTCGACACCGGTCTGGATGGCGGCGCCCTGCCCGAGGTTGATCGGGTGCCGCACCAGGTGAGCGCCGGCCCGCAGGGCGATCTCGCCGGTGTCGTCGGCGCTGCCGTCGTCCACGCACACGACATGGTCGAACACCGAGCGCACATCGGCCACCACCTCACCGATGACAGCTGCTTCGTTGAAGGCCGGAATGACGACCCACACGACCTGCGTTTCAGTACCCATTTAAGCCCACAAGGTACACGCTGACGCGGTCATATCAGCCGGTAGAGCGCGCGGCGCGCGACAGAGCCACCAAATGAACTCCGATCCCCACCAGCGGGCCGCACAGCAGCCCGACCACGGTTCGGGTCTGCAGGGACAGCGGCAGCAACAGCAGCAGTCCCGAGGCGACCGTGGCGCTCACCCAACCCAGCGAGTAGGCCCGGTGCAGGGCGGCGGCCACCGCCGCCGCGCCCGTCAGCGTCAGCATGGCGATCGCCACCGCGGCGGCGGTCAGCCACGCCAGCAGCGCGCTGCTGGCGTGGTACTGAGGCCCGAAGGCGACCCGCAGCAGCCACGGGCCCACCACGGCGGCGGCCAGCACCCCGACCGCGCCGATTCCCCCAACGATCGCCGCCGGGGCGAGCAGCGCACGAATCCGGTCGCTGCGCTCGTCGACGAAATGGGCAATCAGGTTGCCCTGCATGGCCGTCAGCGGCACCAGCAGTGGCGCGCGGGTCAGCGTGACGGCCAGGATGATCACCCCGCCCTGCGCGCCGAGCTCCGCGCTGGTCAGCTTCAGCAACACCGGAAAACCCATCACCAGGATGGCGCTGGCCCCGGCCGCGGTGATCGAATGCGCAGCGCCCCTTAAAAAAGTCGCGGTGCCGCCGGGGGTCAGCAGGCGGGCGGTGGCCCGGGTCGCCGGCGAGGCCGTCAGCAGGATCAGCCAGGCGACCGCGCCCGCCACCGTCGCCCACAAGAAGCCGACCAGACGCCAGCCGAGTGCCACGGTTGCCGCGGCCACCATCACGCGGATGACGGCGTCGGTCACCATCAGCGCGCCGTAGCGGGTCCACTGGTTGGTGCCGGCCAGCATACCCAGCAACGTGGCGTGCACGCAGAACCCGGCCAGCCCGACGGACAGCAGAGCCACCGATCCCAGCCGCGCCTCGACGAACACCCGTCCGCTCCACAGCGGAGAGCTGCCGGCGATCACGATGGCCGCGGCCATCCCGACCAGCAGGGCGACCCGCATCGGGTGGGTACGGGGTTCGCCGGACACCGGCAGGGCGGCCAGGTCGCTGACATAGGGCCCTCGAGCGAAGCAAGAGCGAACTTCCCGGGTGGTCTCCTGCAGCAGGCCGTTGGCCGCTCCCGTCACCAGTCCGAAAGCGCCCCAGAACACCCCGAAGATCGAAAAGCCGCTCGGCGCCAGATCGCGGGCGGCCAGATAGATCACCGCGTAGCCGCACAGCGCCGTCACCGCGGTGGCGGTGCCGACCCTGGCCATGCTGCCGCGGGCCACCGGCCCCTGTGAGGCGCTGATTTCGGTCATCGGGGCGGCGGCGCTTTCGGCCGGGTGTCCCGATGTCTCGCCACAATTTGAAAATTCTATGCGGCCCGCAGCAAGCGACCACCGCGGCGATCCGGTTCGCTAGGGTGGTCGGCTGTCGGGGAAGGATCCATGTCCGCTTTGCGCACGTTCGGGATCTCGCTGCTGGTTACCGCGGCGGCCCTCGGCGTCGGATATGCCTACGGCGGCTTCAAAGGTCTGTACCTGCTGCTGGTGCTGGCCGTCCTCGAGGTGTCGTTGTCGTTCGACAACGCGATCATCAACGCCTCCATCCTGAAACGGATGAGCCGCTTCTGGCAGCGGATGTTTCTGACGATCGGAATCCTCGTCGCCGTGTTTGGCATGCGACTTCTCTTCCCGCTGCTCATCGTGTGGGCGACAGCTGGTCTGGACCCGGTGCGCGCGATGGAGCTGGCCCTGCATCCGCCGCCGCACGGCGCGCTGGAGTTTCCGGACGGCTCGCCCAGCTACCAAAAGCTCGTCATGGCGGCACACCCCCAGATCGCCGCGTTCGGTGGAATCTTCCTCCTGATGCTGTTCCTGGATTTCGTTTTCTATGACCGAGAAATAAAGTGGCTCAAGTGGATTGAGATCCCGTTCGCACGCTTGGGCCGGCTGGGGCAGGTGTCGCTGGTGGTCACCTGCCTGGTGCTGGTCGGAGTCGGCACGCAATTGACGCACTCGGGTGACGAGGCGGCGACGGTGCTGACCGCCGGGCTGCTGGGCATGGTGACCTATCTGGTGGTCAACGGGTTGAGCCGGGCGTTTCGGCCATCCGACGCCGAGGCGACGGCCGCCGCGACTGGCTGGGCGGGCCTGACGCTGTTCCTCTACCTCGAAGTGCTCGATGCCGCGTTTTCGTTCGACGGCGTCACCGGCGCGTTCGCCATCACCTCGGATCCCATCGTCATTGCGTTGGGGCTGGGACTGGTGGGCTCGATGTTCGTCCGGTCGATCACCATCTACCTGGTGGGCCAGGAGGCGTTGGGCCGGTACGCCTACCTGGAACACGGAGCGCACTGGGCCATAGGCGCGCTGGCGGTCATCATGCTGGGCTCCATCGAGCCCCGATTCGAGGTCCCCGAAGCGGTCACGGCCTCGGTCGGCGTGGTCTTCATCGCGGCGGCGCTGGGCTGGAGCATCCTGCGCAATCGGCGCGCCGCCCGCGCCGGAGACTAGTGCCCGCCGGCGTAGGTCAGTGCCCTTCGGCCTTGAACCGCTCGATCGAGCGCTGGATCTCCGCCTCGGCTTCTTCGCGACCAACCCAGTCCGCGGCCTTGACGAACTTGCCCGGTTCCAGGTCCTTGTAGTGCACGAAGAAATGCTTGATCACGTCCAGCTCGAACTCCGGAACGTCCCCGATGTCCTGGACGTGGTCCCAGCGATGGTCGCCGGCCGGTACGCACAGGACCTTGTCGTCGCCGCCCTTTTCGTCGGTCATCCGGAACATGCCCACCGGACGCGCCTCGACGATCACGCCGGGAAACACCGACTGCGGCAACAGCACCATCGCGTCCAACGGGTCGCCGTCTTCGCCGAGGGTGTCCTCGATGAAGCCGTAGTCGGTCGGGTAGGCCATCGCGGTGTACAGGTAGCGGTCCAGACGTAGCCGTCCAGTCTCGTGGTCGACCTCGTACTTGTTCCGCTGGCCCTTTTGGATCTCGATGGTCACGTCGAATTCCACCGCGTCGGCTCCTTGTCTGATGAGGAAGGCGTCTGTTTGGGCAGACCAAATTTGCCCTGCTACACCCTAGTCGAGCGCATCGGCGCGGATTCGGCA
This sequence comes from Mycobacterium sp. NGS58, assembly GCF_059812385.1. Classification (NCBI taxonomy): domain Bacteria; kingdom Bacillati; phylum Actinomycetota; class Actinomycetes; order Mycobacteriales; family Mycobacteriaceae; genus Mycobacterium; species Mycobacterium sp. NGS58. The sequence goes on from NZ_JCALCO010000001.1 coordinate 213,364, forward strand.
GAATGGGTCCAGACAGTCAGGAGAGTGATGGCCCGTACTCGCTGGCAAAAATCCACCCCAGTGCTCATCGGGTTGGGCGTGCTGGTGTTCGTCGCCGCCGTCGTGGCGGCGGCGGTGTTTTTCACCACGACCGGACACGGCGCCAACAGCACGCATGCCCCGATACCGCCCCCGCACGCGCCGGCGGTGAAGCCCGGCATGACTCCGGTGAGCGACACCGCCGAACTACCCAGCGGACCCGGCGTCGGCGCAATGCTGGCGCCGGTGGCAAGCGACCCCAACCTGGGTCGGCTGGGCGGACGAATCACCGACGCCATCACCGGAAAAGAGCTGTGGCAGGTGGCGGCCGACATGCCGTTGGTGCCCGCCTCGACCAACAAAGTGCTCACGGCGGCCGCGGCCTTGCTCACGCTCGACCATCAAGCCCGGATCAGCACCCGCGTGGTGGCCGGCAGCCAAAACGCGCAGGGACCCGTCGTGCTGGTGGGCGCGGGCGATCCGGCGCTGTCCGCCGCGCCGCCCGGCGTGGACACGTGGTACCGGGGGTCGGCCCGGATCAGCGATCTCGTCGAACAGATCCGCCGCAGCGGCGTTACGCCGACCGCGGTGCAGGTGGACACCTCGGCGTTCAGCGGGCCGACGATGGCGCAGGGTTGGGACCTGGCCGACGTCGACAACGGCGATATCGCGCCGATCGAGTCGGTGATGATCGACGCCGGCCGCATCCAGCCTTCGACAGTCAACTCACGGCGGTCCCGTACCCCGGCCCTGGATGCCGGCCGGGAGCTGGCCAAGGCGCTGGGATTGGACCCGAACGCGGTGACGATCGTCGCCGCGCCGTCGGGGGCACGGCAGCTGGCGGTCGTTCAGTCGGCGCCGCTGGTCCAGCGGCTGTCCGAGATGATGGATCACTCCGACAACGTGCTTGCCGAAAGCATCGCTCGCGAGGTGGCGGCCGCGATCAACCGACCGCGTAGCTTCGCCGGCGCCGTCGACGCGGTGACCAACCGGCTGACCACCGCGCACGTCGACACCGCGGGTGCAACGCTGCTGGATTCCAGTGGACTCTCGGTCGACGATCGGCTGACGGCCAAGACGCTCGACGGCGTGCTGCAGGCCGCGGCGGGGCCCGACCAGCCGTCGCTGCGGGCGCTGCTGGATCTGCTCCCGATCGCCGCCGGCAGCGGGACGCTCGCCGATCGCTTCACCGACGCCTCCACGGCCCAGGGCCCGGCGGGCTGGCTGCGGGCCAAAACCGGCTCGCTGACCGGCATCAACGCGCTCGCCGGAGTGCTCACCGACCGCAGCGGCCGGGTGCTCACCTTCGCGTTCATCTCCAACGATGCCGGCCCGAACGGTCGCAACGTGATGGACGCGCTGGCGACCCGGCTGTGGTCCTGCGGGTGCTCATGACGCCGTCGCCGGACTTGACCCTGGGCACCGCCGTCGACTGGCAGTTCGCGGCCTCGGTCGGTCGGCGGCTGGCCCGGCCGGGTCCGCCGTCCAGCGACTACACCCGCCGCCAGGTGATCGACGAACTCGCCGCCGCGTCCACCAAAGCCGAACCGTTGGTGCGTGACGTCACCGGCCTGGTGACCAATGGTGCGGTGCCGGCCGCCCGCATCGTCGACCGTCCGGACTGGATCGCCGCGGCCACCGAGTCGATGCGTGTGATGATGCACGGCGCCGAGAAGCCGCGCGGGTTTCTCACCGGTCGCGTCACCGGCGCGCAGACCGGCGCCGTCCTGGCGTACGTGTCCTCGGGGATCCTCGGCCAATACGACCCGTTCGCCAGTGATAACGGGGCCAAGACGGGCTGCCTGCTGCTGGTGTACCCCAACGTCCTCGCCGTCGAGCGGCAGCTTCGGATCGAGCCGTCGGATTTCCGGCTATGGGTGTGCCTGCACGAGGTCACCCATCGGGTGCAGTTCACCGCAAATCCGTGGCTGCCCGACTACATGTCGCACGCGCTCGGGCTGTTGACCCGCGATACCGGAGAGGACATCGGGCAGGTGATCGGCCGGCTCGCCGACTATGCCCGCAGTCGCGGCGACAAGCCGTCGGAACCCGACGCCAACTCGTCGGGGGTTCTGGGACTGGTGCGCGCGGTGCAGTCCGAACCGCAGCGGCAGGCGCTGGACCAGTTGCTGGTGCTGGGCACGCTGCTGGAGGGCCACGCCGACCACGTCATGGATGCCGTCGGGCCGATGGCGGTGCCGTCGGTGGCCACCATCCGCCGCCGGTTCGACGAGCGCCGCCACCGCAAGCAGCCGCCGCTGCAGCGGTTGTTGCGCGCGCTGCTGGGGCTCGATGCGAAGCTCAGCCAGTACACCCGCGGCAAGGCGTTCGTCGACCATGTGGTCGGCCAAGTGGGGATGGCGCGGTTCAACGCCATCTGGACGGGCCCCGATACGCTGCCGCTGCCCGCCGAGATCGAAGAGCCCCAGCGATGGATCGACCGGGTGCTGTAGGCCAGCTGCGCGCGGCTGTCGAGGCGTTCATCAAGGCCCACCTCGCCACCGTCGAACAGTGGTGCGTGGCGCTGTCCGGCGGCCCGGATTCGCTGGCGCTCACCGCGGTCGCGGCCCAGCTGCGGCCCACTACCGCGGTGGTCGTCGACCACGGGTTGCAATCCGACTCGGCCGCCGTCGCCGAGACCGCCCGCGCGCAGGCCATTTCGTTGGGATGCGTTGCGGCCCAAGTGATCCGGGCTCAGGTGGGCAACCGGGGCGGTCCCGAGGCGGCGGCGCGCGCGGCCCGGTACGCGGCGTTGAGCGCCTATCACACCGGTCCAGTGCTGCTGGGCCACACGCTGGACGACCAGGCCGAGACCGTGCTGTTGGGTCTGGGCCGCGGGTCCGGGGCGCGCTCGATCGCCGGGATGCGGCCGTACGACCCGCCGTGGTGCCGGCCGTTGTTGGAGGTGCGCCGGGCCGTCACGCACGGCGCGTGCCAAGAGCTTGGGCTGACTCCCTGGCAGGATCCGCACAACACCGACCGCCGTTTCACCCGGACCCGGCTGCGCGCCGAGGTGCTGCCGCTGCTGGAAGACGTGCTCGGAGGTGGCGTGGCCGAGGCGCTCGCCCGCACCGCGACCTCGCTGAGGGAGGATTCCGAGTTGATCGACGCGCTGGCGGCCCGGGCGCTGCCCGAGACCAGGGCGGACTCCGGCCTGCGGGTGCGGGCGCTGGTGACGCTGGACGCCCCCGTGCGGCGGCGGGTGATCCGGGCCTGGCTGCTGACGGGCGGGGCAACGAACCTGACCGACAAGCAGATTCGCGCGGTGGACGCCCTGGCCACCGACTGGCGTGGGCAGGGCGGAGTGGCGGTGGGGTCGCCGGTTCCCGATCAACGATTGTTCGCGGGCCGCCGCGACGGCGTGCTGACGCTGTGGCGCGAGCCCGTCGGCAAACCAAGGCAATAGCCCCAGCGTCGGGGCTGCCCTTGGTTATTCGCCCGTCCTCGTGGCACTCTGTGGGCGTGGCCCAGATCTCCTCGGCGATCACCCCCGCTCAACCCGCGGAGCTCTACCCCGGGGATATCAAGTCTGTGCTGTTGACGTCGGCGCAAATTCAGGCGCGAATTGCCGAACTCGGCACCGAAATCGGGGAGAACTACCGCGACGCGGCGATCGAGACAGGACAGGACCTGCTGCTGATCACCGTCCTCAAGGGTGCTGTGATCTTTGTCACCGACCTGGCCCGCGCGATCCCGCTGCCGACGCAGTTCGAGTTCATGGCCGTCAGCTCGTACGGATCATCGACGTCTTCCTCGGGCGTGGTGCGCATTCTCAAGGATCTGGACCGCGATATCGAGGGCCGCGACGTGCTGATCGTCGAGGACGTCGTCGACTCGGGCCTCACCCTGTCCTGGCTGCTGCGCAACCTCAAGACGCGCCACCCGCGTTCGCTGCGGGTGTGCACGCTGCTGCGCAAGCCCGACGCGCAGGGCGCCCATGTCGACATCGCCTACGTGGGCTTCGACATTCCCAACGACTTCGTCGTCGGCTACGGCCTCGATTACGACGAGCGCTACCGCGACCTGTCCTACATCGGAACCCTGGATCCCAGGGTCTATCAGCAGTAGACCCCGCCCGGACTCGCCGGGCTCAGTCCGATGGCGGCGACCCGCTACGCCCGGCTACGCCGCGCTTGCGATCGCCGCTAGTCCAGCTCCCACACCGCGGTCACCGAGAAGGTCACCGTCTGCTTGCCGGGCTCCAGCGGAACCATCGACGGCATGGCCCGCGGCGCCCCGGCCGGCGGCGGGGTGTTGCCGGCGGCCTCCGAAATGGACAGCACCCGGCCCAGCCGGAGCCCGGACAGCTGTGCGTACTGCTCGGCGCGGCTCTTCGCGTCGTTGAACGCCCGCGAACGGGCGTCCTTCACCAGTTGCGAGTCATCGGCGATGGAATAGCGGACGGATTTGATGCGGGTGGCATCCCCGCCAGTGCCGACGATGAGGGCAAGCAACCGCGACGCGGCATCCGTCGGGTGGATTTTGACGGCGATGGCGTTGGTGGCGCGGTACGCGGTGATGGCGGCGGTACCGCTGGGTCCGGGGTTGTTGTATTCGGGTGACAGCGTGACCTCGGTGGTGCTGATGTCCTTTTTGTCGATGCCGGCGCCGGTGAGTGCGTTGATGACCGCTTGTTGGCGATCGTTGGTTTGGTTCATGGCCGTAGTGACATCGGGTGCGGTGAATTCGATGCCGACGTCCGCGGTCAGGGTGTCCGGGACGCCTTGCACCTGGCCGGTGCCCACAACCGTGACCTGACGAGGGTTGGCCCCGGGGGGCGGCGGGTTGTGCTTGTCGCATGCCGAGATCGCCGCGAGTGTGAGCCCGGCCGCGGTCACGGCGATCGATCGGCGGACAAACCTTCTAATGCTGGGTTTCGGCATGACTGGACCTTAGCGGCTGGATTGCTTCAACAAGCGTTGCGGCATCACCAACGCAACGCGATCGCGATTCTGCTTGCCTGAGTGCAGGTTTGGCGCACCTTTGTGCCACGCCGGGCTCGCCCTACAGAAGCGGCAGTATCTTTCCGCCCGGACCCTCTTCGGGTGGTCCGGACGAGTCGGACTTGAATCCACGGATTCCCTTGTCCCTCGCCCGTTTATCCGCGAGCCTCCGCTGGACGTCGTCGGGGAGGCGCCCAATGCGGTCGGGCGAATTCCACAGTTCCCAGGTCTGGATCGCCCAGTACAAGGCGAACTCGAGGATCACCGCCGATTCGACCAGAATGATTATTGGTTGCCATGCGGGATGCTTGAGATGCACTGCGACAATCACGATTAACGTCACCAGCATCATCCCGGCAATGATCCAGTAGCACCACTTATAGCGGTCCTTGTGCGGTGACTTCACAGTGTCCTCCTGCCTGACAACGAGCGCGGCGCAGAACACGGTGATGATGAAGGACAAGAGCATCAGGACGCCGGCGATGCCGTGGATATACCCGTAGAACCGGTCCGGGAAAAAGACAAGGGCAATGAAGCCGATCGCCATAATCGCCCAGAAAATCAACAACGCTACGGCCCCCAACGGGCTTTTCTTATGCCGAGTGTGGTTGCGCCTGTGCAGCGCGGCCATTGTCAACCAGCCCCCAAACAGCGCGATAACGACCGTCCACACGTTGGGCTGAATTGCGGGCTCGAATTGGGGCGGCAGATCATTCTTTCCACACAGGGGCGTGGGTCGACCCTGCGGCACCATCGCGATCATCAATGCGGAGACTCCGGCCAGATTCAACAACACATTTTCGGTGTCGTTGCTGCCCTTGTACATGATGAATAGCGCGCCCAACGCCAGAAGCGCGGCGATCAGGATGCTGTGCGCGGAGGTGTAATAGTAAGCACTGAGGGTGAATTGCCAGCAGGTTGAGGCTAGCTGCTCTATGACAATGGCCACAAAGACCATCAGGGCTAAAATCACCATGCCCACGCGCACGTCACGGTATATGGCGAGTGTGATTGGCGTTCTTTTCTGGTCGTCCATGCTGCCTACTTCAGACCTGTCCGGTATTTATTCGGGACGATAGACGGTGATATCGCGGTCCGCAGAGGATTTAGGGAAATGTGCAACATTGGTTCGGCATTGCTCGGTTGACCGCCGGGCAGATCGCGGCCGCCAGGGCGCTCGAGGCGGACAAGACTTTGGAGATCAACTCGCCGTCGTCAAGGCGGCCGGAGGTGCCGGCTTCGCGCGGCCTGCAGACGCGCACAATGAGATACAACAGACCATTTGACGCCGAAGCCATGACGGTGAGCGGGCGAATACCGCCACCCCGCATAAAGTGCTGATTCGGTAGTGCATGACACGTTCTGGGCCGCGCCCAGGCTCAGCCGCCGGCCACGGGGAGCATGACGACTCCCAACGCTCGGCTAGGCCGGGCCCCGTCCAAACCATCGTCGGCAAAGCCCGGTGAGCGCCTCAGTGACCTCATATAGATTCTTATATGACCCCAAATATATTCTTTCACAACTGGTTTCATGCCGCCTCCAAATGTTGCACCATTTCGGCTCAGCTAAGTGAACAGTTCCCATCTGGGTCGTGAATTGACCACTCTCGGGCTGTCATCGGTGGACATGACTGGCCTAACGTGTCCAGGCGTATGACTCGGCGGATCTATCGGTGCCGAGATTTATTGAATTGAAAGGGGTTTGACAAGACATGTCGTTCTTGAATGCGCAGCCCGAGATATTGGATGCTGCTTCTCGCGAGCTGCACAGGATCAATGCGTCCGTGCGGGAGGGAAGTTCGGCGGTGGTACTTCCCACGACCATGGTGGCCCCCGCCGCAGCCGACGCGGTATCGATATTGACCGCGCAGCAATTCTCCCGGCACGGCCAGCTCTTCCAAGAGATAAGCGCGCAGGCTGCGTCGGCTCGTGAGCAGCTGGCGACAGTGCTTGGCATCAGCGCCGGTTCGTACGCCGCAACGGAGATCGCCAACACTGCCGCGGTCGGTTAGGCGAGAACACCATGCTCGACTTCGCGCAGTTGCCGCCGGAGATCAACTCCGCGCTGATGTACGCAGGACCCGGCTCGGCGCCACTGCTAGCCGCCGCGTCGGCCTGGGAAAGTCTGGCCACTGAGTTGCATTCCGCGGCCACCGCCTACGCGGCGGTGATCGCGGGCCTCACCGACGGACCGTGGCAGGGGCCGGCCGCCTCGGCAATGCTCACTGCGGTTGCCCCACAGGTGGCGTGGTTACTCGCCGCGGGTGGAAAGGCCGAACACGTCGCCACTCAGGCGGTGGTCGCGGCGAGTGCCTATGAGTGGACATTCGCCGAAACGGTGCCACCACCGGTGATTGCGGCGAACCGGGCCTTGCTGGCGCAGTTGCTGGCTACGAATTTCCTCGGCCAGAACATCCCGGCCATCGCGGCCACCGAGGCGCAATACGGCGAAATGTGGGCTCAAGACGCCGGCGCGATGTACGGATACGCCGGTGAGTCGGCCGCCGCGTCGATGTTGCCGCCATTCGAGCCGGCCGCACCGGCTACCAACCCTGCCGGCCCGGCTCGTCAGGCCGCCGCGGTGGCAGAAGCGGCCGGAAGCGCGAGCGGGCAGGACGCGGTGCCCCAAACGCTGAATGCGCTGACCGGGTCGACGAACAATCCCACGCCGTCCGCCAATCCCACACTCTCCCTGGGCGGCATCAGCCTGAACCCCGACGGCGATGGCCTGGTGGTGGGGGGCCCGTTGGGTGATTTGTTGGAGGGCCTGACGGGGTCGCAAACATTGGATGCCAGTACGCCTTTCGACGCGTTCATCCGATTGATTCCCCGACGCGGCTCTTCACCACGTCGTTCAAAGACATCCAAGGCATCGCGCAGGGCATGATGCCGGCCGCTAAGTCGGCCACCGAGGGCGTCGCCAAAGCCGCGGAAGCCTCGCTGCATGCCACCGTTTCGGGCGCGGGTCCGGGCTCGGTGGGCGCGGTTGGCGGAGCCGTCGGAAAGGCGGCATCAGTCGGCGGATTGTCGGTACCGGCAGCCTGGGCGAGCACGGCCCCGACGGCACCTTCGGTGGCCGTCGCCCTCAACGGCGCCACAGCCGCGGGGATGGCTGACCGTGCCACGAATGCGGTCGGTGGGGTGCCGATTACGTCCACCGGCGGTACGGGGCGCAGCGCCGGCGCCCACTTTGTGGCCCCCCGTTACGGTTTCAAGCCCACCGTCATTGCCCAGCCCCCGGCCGGAGGCTGAGCCGAGGACCGAACCGGTATTGGGACGGGTTAGAAGGGCGGATCGTCCGGCAAGGGCTGCAGCACCGGCTCATTGGGCGTCCAACCAGGTGGTAGCTCTTCGGCTTCTCGCGGATCGTTCACCCAGGTGCAATACGGGCTGGTGCTCGGCGCGCCCTTGAACAGGAAAAGCATGTCGCGCATGTGGTTGCGAAACTTGCGCGACGCGATCTCTTGTTCTCGCGCCTGCTCCAACCGCTTTCGGGCCTCGTTGACCGGCCGTTGTTCACGATTGTGCTTGCGCGATTGGGCTATTCGTGCGCCGCGGTACTGTGATCTGGTTCGCTGTCGTTGGGAGGGCATCACGCATGCCGGACGGCGCGGCTGCGGGAAGAGGTCGGCACCGGCGGGTGAGGTCCGATAGGTCCGTCCGCTCGGTGACGTCCACACTACGGTGCCGTCGGCAAGTTGCTTGTCGTGCCAGCCACCGAAAGTCTTGAGTCGATGATGGGAACGAAAGTCGAAAGAACCCTTGACGAGTCCGCTAAGACCGCTTCGGGATGTCTATGGCAGTCCGATGCGTTGTGTCCACGGGTCGCCCGTATGGTCTTGTGTCGGATGCCAACTCACTGTGACCGTCCGGTCGATCGTCTGCGCCGCAACGAAGAGGTCCAGTTCCACCGTTTCGTGTCCGTCGATGAAATCGAATTGGTTGTCTCCGCCGCCGCCCATGCGGAAAACTCCTGCTGGCCGTCCTGCTGGCTCGCCGGTGACAACCACCTGGTACTTACGGGTGTTGGTGAGGTTGCGTAGTCGGAAGTCCATGGAATCGCCCTGGCGATGGATGACCCAGGGGAATCGCTCGGCCTGCTCCGCCGCATCTTGTAATAGCGCCGTGTGCGTCTCCTGGGCGGTCGCGAGTCGCCTGGTGTCCTCGGCAATTTGCCGCTGTGCAGCTGCTGCATCCTGAGCGGCCTGCGTTGCCTTCACTGCTTGCTGCGTGGCTGCCTTTTCAGCCTTCTTGGATCGCCGAGATGACCACCACCCCAGGGTGCCGAAGACGATCGCGACGGCAGCTGACAGGTAAGCAGGCACATCACCGTAGTGCAGGGAGTGCAGCCAATGCATGAGTAGCTAGGTTAGTCCGGGCGGCAACGAAGCACTCGTCCTCGACGACCATCGGCCTTGGTTGTTCATAACCATCGCCGTCTGCTACTAGCCGGGCGGGTAGAGGCCGAAGATTCCGGCCGGGTTGCCGGCCCGCACTTGGGCGTCCTGCTGCTCGCACCGAGCCGTCGGGCAGGCTGCCGGTCATGCTGTGCCAGCTTTCTCGACCTCGTCGGGGGTGGTGCCGTTCAGACAAGCGTCCGGACCAGTCAATGCGGGACTGAACTTAAGGGCGTCAACGAGTTCGTCGATAGCTGTTGAGCCCCGCCCACCCAGGACGGCCTCCGAGAAACAGGTCTCTAAATGGTTATGCAACATCACTCGGTTCGTGCGCTCCAATGCCGCCTGCACCGCAGAAATCTGCTTCATCACATCCACGCAGTACGCGTCGGATTCGAGCATGCGGATAATCCCATCGAGATGGCCACGCACCGTCTTGAGGCGGTTCAGCGCCGCACGCTTCTTACCTGTCAGCTCCTGCTCCACCCGCGTCTCCTTCCCGCTCCCGTCAAGGGCAAAGGGGCCCCACGGACCTGCGCTTTTCAGCAGCTTACCCACCCCACCTAGGGTGGGGTAGTATCGGCCGCGACTTACCAATCCTTAGACAGGAGGTTCCAGCCATGGCAAGTCCGACCGACGTAGCCCCGGCGGCAGATGGTGCCGGCACAACCACCCATCAACCCAAGAACTCCCGGCCGCGGCCGAGCCGTCTGAACCAGGCGTTGGCCTGGGTCGGCATTGTCGCCGGAGGCTTGTTCATCGTCGGGGCGATCTTCTTCTCGGGGTTTTTCCTGAGCTCAAGCCTCGGTGGTCCGTGGGGCGGCCATATGGGTTCGGAACGGATGGCCTGCTGTAGCCACATGAAACCCGGCGAGATGATGCCCGGTGGGATGATGGGACCTGCTCCGCAGTCGCCCGCAACCACGACCCCTAGCGGCCCTCGGCCATAGCGTCACATGGTTAGGTTCACGCGGCGGACTGCGCTTGCGGCGCTTGGCGCGACGGCTGCTGTGGGTATCGGGTATGCGCTTCGCGGCGTCGTCGGATCGCCCGTTTTGCGGATCCGCCTGACTGACGGGGGCATGATGGGTGCCAGTCCGGCCGACATGAGCCTCTACATGGAGATGTTCAACCGCCACACGGAGATCACCCGCACGGTCGAGGAGATCCCCGGCGGGATACGCACTACCACCCAGTCGAATTCGCCCGACCTTGTTGCGCGACTCCAAGCCCACGTGTCGAGCATGTACTCCCACGTCGACCGGGGTGCTGAGGTCATGTGCATGAGCGGCAGCCTGCCGACCCTGTTCCGCAACGCCGGCGGCTACCGACGCCAATTGACCCTGACTCCCACGGGAGTAATCGCCGAAGAAACCTCCGACGATCCCGCCCTCACCGAAGCTATCCGTGCCCACGCCGGGGAAGTGAGCGGGTTCGTGCGAGATGGAATGCCCCCGATGATGCGGGGAATGATGGGAGGCTCCGGCGGCATGATGGGACCCGGCGGCATGATGGGACCTGGCGGAATGATGGGACCCGGTCACTAAGCAGCCGTAATCCCCATTTATCGCTAGCAGCCGCAGTCTTCACCACGCCAGGCTTGAACGCCTTGCCAGGCAGCGATTCCGGCGATGCCTAGGCCCACTGCGGGGTCGAGCCACCAGCCGCCGGGCCAGATGGCGACCACAGCCAGCGTGAGCAGCACGGCCGCGGCCTGCGCCGCGCAAAGGTAGTTCTGCGTGCCCTCGCCAGCTGTGGCCTGCGATTGAAGTCGAGCGGCGAGCTTGTGCTTAGCCCGGCCGAGCAACGGCATTGCGAGGAGCGCCACAGTGGTAAGCGCGATACCGACAACGGTCGTGCCCGGTCGCTCCGCGTTAACCAGGTTTCGCACCGACTCGGCGGCAATGTAGGGAGTTATCAACCAGAAAGACACGGCGACGCCGCGCTGCGCTCGCTGCTCGGCAGCTTCCGACAGAGTGCGGGATCCCGTGAACCGCCACACCACGATCAAGCTCGCCAAGCCTTCGACTGCACTGCCGAGTGCCCAGCCAACAAGAGCGATCGAACCTGCCACAAACCCTTGCCATAAACCGATAGCGCCTTCTGCACACATCCAAAGGAGGCTCACCCACGCCAGCCAGCGCGCCCAGCGGGCTGCACGCTGCCATCCAGGATCACTCGCAATAGCTTCGGCCTCGCAGCCGCAATCAGCGAGGGTTCCCGCCTTACGATCTGGCATCACCAGTACAACTATGCCGTACGCCCCTCTAGGACAGCTGCGGCGGTTTGTGGCGGCGACGGTACCGTTCGAGTACGGTCGGGCCGTCCGCGTCGCGCTCCGGGAGCCCCGGCCGGATCGAGCCGTCATCATTGGCGGGGGTCGCGGTCAGCCCGAAGAATCGGGCCTGCTGCTCTAGCAACCTCCGGCAGCCCTCCCACGCCCGCCAATCCCCTTGGAGAGCCGACGGCATCGCGGCCGCAAGCATCCGCTCCAACCGCAGCAGGTAGATATCCGCCGCCTGCTGGGAGAGGGATTCCCGGTGCGGGGCGTCAGCGGCCAGCTCCCGATGGATCACGTCCCCAACACCACGCGCAGACAGATTGACCCTCGGGTGTTTTGCGATCTGGCGATAGGAGGACCCCGCCAGGAACAGCCGGAGGATCAGCGCATCGCGTTCACGGCGCTCGTCGGACGCAACCCTAGGCATCACTACCTCGCAAAACGACCATGCCACTCGGCAATTCACGACCTTCACGACCCATACTGCCAAATCCCTTCTGACTAGCGGGGATTGCGATTTTTGGTGTGAAGTTTCGGGGAGGGATGCCAATTCCTTTCGGGAGTCGCGACGAGGCGCGCCCCTGGAACTTTTCACTCCCCCTGGGGGTTGGTCGGAATCCCCGAGTGGCACCGAGGGTTTGGGGTGGTCTCGGAATCACCGCTCGGCACCACGGGTTCGGGGTGGTTCTGCAAAGCCCGCTCCGCACTCGGTGTTTGGGGTAGGTCCCTGTTGGCCGGCCCGGCCCCCGGCGGTGCGAGGAGAACCCTTCGGGGTCGGGCCGGTTCCAACGGCGGTGGTGGTGGTGTCCTCCGCCGGGGTCCTGGGTGGGGTTGCCAAGTGGCATCGACTGTTTGGGGCGGGGGCGTTGGCCGTGTCCCTGTCCACGCGCAGAGCACAGCGCGCTTCCTTCGCGCTTCGGCGGCTCCGGCGTGGTCACGGCCAACGCCCGCCCGGAAGCGTGCGCGAGGTAGCCAATCCGGCGAAGGAAACCACCTGGGGCACGCCCGGTCTGTGTGTTCGGAACGGGACGGCCGGGCCGCTTCTTGACCACGGCCGACCCGATCCCGGTCCGTGCGTACCGATCTGGTCGCTGAACCGTTCCTCCACCACGAGGACTGGAACGGGGCTGCGGCGTGACCGCGAGGGCGAACCAAGGCCAATCCCAGCCCGGTCCGCTCTGGGCCTCCGAGCGGTCACGCCGCGCCCCGACTCGCCCCGGCCGCAGGGAGGTTAAGTCTGTGACCGGGACGAGGGCTCATTTACCGCCCCGCACGCTCGTGTGGGGGCTCTTCTTCGCAGCTCCGGAACCCCGCTTAGGCGAGGGCTTTTCCGGGCGTGGCTGCACGTTCACGATCGCGGGCTCGACCTCGATGGCCCAGCCGTTCCGGCGGGCGCGGACGGCTCCCCGGCGCACGAGATCGTTCAGCTGCCCGGCGGTGAGGCCCATCCGCTTCGCGGCCTCCTCCGGCTCCAACCATTCCCGGTCATCAATCACAGGAGACGCCTCCGTGGCTGGCAGCGAGGTCGTGGATTACGCGCAGGGCGTCCACGGCATCATCGTCGTAGTCGCTGTCATCGTCATCGTCGTAGTCGTCATCGAGGTCACGCCGACCGGCGAGCTGCGCGTGCACAGCCGGGTACCGGTCCGCGTAGACATCCACCGGTCAGCTACCCGTGATCGTCGCCAGCGCGAACGCTCGTGGCCTCGTGAACGCGGCGACGGCCCGCAGCTCCGCACGGACGACGAAGCTGTTCGTGGTGAACTGCTCCTCGCCCCACTGATTCATCAGGACGTTCACGCCTTCGCGGATGAACAGGTCGAGGGTGTTCCAGTTCGCGATGATCGCGGTCCCGGCCGGAACCGAAGGGCTAGTGACACGGCGGATTTGCGAGGAGTCACCGAAAAAGTTATTGGACGATCCCCAGCCGGTCGTGTTCGGATGGTCAAAACCGCTGGTCAAGAGCCCGCCAGCAGTTCCCCACCGCTGAAGATCCAGCTCCTCGGCATCAAATGGGTTGAGCGCGATGCCATTTGGCTGCTCACCCATATTTTGCAGCACCGTCAGGGTGTGCCGAATCGTCGTGGCGGGATCACCTTGATACGGAACGGTTGTGACACCGGGCAGCGTCAGCAGGCCCTGCATGTTCTCGTCCTGCGCGTTCCCGGACACGACCTGCTCTTCGAGGCCCGAGAACACGCCTTGGACCATTTCGTTGGAGAGCCAACCGGATAGCGCATCCACGTCCTGCAAAAACCGGATCGGGACCGCCTCGCTCAAATGCGCGACGACCCTGCAATGATCCTGGATCGCCTCGATGGTGAACGTCGAAGTTGGCTTCGTTCCGAGGTCTGGGACCGGGGCGGCGTTGTTCGTCTGCACCGTCTGCCGGAAGTATTCAATCGCGTTTGACAGGGCGGGCTTGCGGCTCGCAAACAGGTCGATGAGCCGGGTCGGCCAAGGGATGCTCACAACGCCGGGGAGCACCAGGCTTGGGACGTCCAGGCTGCCGCTTCCGATCGCCCTCGCTTCGCCGCGACCACCCGCAATCAGCTGGGCCGTCCGGCGTGCCCACGACTCACCCATCGCACGGGCGTCCATGCCGCCACCGTTACCGCGAGCACCCATCAGCGCCATCACGTTGGGGTTTGGGTTGTCGGGGTCACGACCGGCCCGGCAGATTTCGTCCTTCTGATGCTGGATCCGCTCATCCAGCTGCGCGATGGTGCGGTCGCAATCAGCGATCGTCGCTTGGGCATTCCGATACACCCTCGCCTCAGATGTCGTGAACTTACGTCGGCCGGCCTCTGCTCGTACGTCAATTGCTGCCTGGCGCTCGGCGAATGCGCGTGCCCGGTCCTCGATTACTGCCGCCCGCCGCTGCTGCAGCTGGGCAAGAAACTGCTCCATTGTTGTCCTTCGATGGTGGGGTAGCCCCGCACACCAAAACCGTTGCAGCGCAAGCGAAAACAAGACCTGTGATTCATCCGGGGATCGCGGGGCCTGTGGCCTCCAGCGCGATCTCGGCCAGCCGTGGCTTTGCCGAACTTCCCGCTCTCACCGGCAGCTGCGCGTGACAACACCACCAGTTCGAGCCGAGCGTACACCCGCGCCCCGACAGAAACCGTTCCGACACTCGGGGTGTGGCCCGGCAGGAGCGGCGGACGGGTGTCGCTCGGTGCATGGCCTGCCTCCTGCCGGGCCGGTCCTGACACTAGGGCGCGTCCGGGCCGTCCGGGCGAGTGCCAGGATCGGCGGGTCCTTCGTTGCGGAATTGCTGCTTCTGCCGCTCCGCAAGGTCGATTTGGCGGATGGCGCGTTCCGCCAAGATCGCCTCCGCCTTCTCGTCGCCCCACAGCTGCCGGGCCATCTGCACACACTCCGTACACGCCGCGATGAACGCCATCATGACGTCTCCGGAGGCGATTTCACCGCAAATCAGGGCCATGGCGTCGGCGTCTCCGGCCGCGAGCGCGGCCTCCATGCGGCGGGCCTGCGCGAAGTAGTTGCTGACTCCTGCGAGGACGTGCAGCCGGTCGGGGTCGAGGCCGTCCATGTCGTCATCAATCGGTTGGTTGGTCATCGGTTTCGTTCCTTCCGTTTCCGCTGTTGGGTTTCGGTATGCGGCGGCAGCAGACACGGCCCCGCTCGTCCGTGTAGACGACTGCGTGGTCGCCGGTGCATCGTTCATCGCACGGCTGGAGTTCCACGCTCGCTTGGCACGCCTCGGAAACCGAGGCCCAGCCCGTAAATTCCGCGATCGGGGCGAGCAGGGTTTCGCTCCGGCCCGCGATCCCCATGCGCCAGCACACAAGCTGCGCCACGGACGGTTCCGGAGGTTCGCCGTCCTTTCGCCGGTCCCAGCCCCGACCGCTCACGCACCACCGGCCCCGGCCTCGAGTTCGGCGATCCGGGCCGCGACGATCCGGCGTCGCCGGTCGGAGAGGCTCTCGGTGTTCTCGCTCGCGATCCTGAGTCGGCATTCCAAACAGGCTCGGAGGGCGATCGATTCAGGCCGGAGGAGGTCGCAGCCGCAGAGGTCGCAAATCACGGCCACTCCTGGTCGTCGTCAGGCGCAGCCGAATCCGCCAGGCTGATGTTGTTGCAGCCCCGGCACAACATGGGGTCGTCGTACGGCTGCTCCTCGCCGGAGGACCTCACAGTCGGATTCACCCGGCAGTCATGGCACAGAACCAACTTCACCGACACCGAACCGTTTTCGGCTAGCTCCCCGTTAGTTCCGTACCCCTGTTGTGAGCCAGTCCCTTCCTGTCCCGGCCCGTCCCGTCCCTGTGGGTTGCCAGGTGGGTTGCCAGGTGGGTTACCCACTTGGGTTTCCGTGTGGATTTCTAGGCTCCCGTTCTCGTTATCGTCAGAACCCACTTGGGTTTCCATTTGGGTTCCCACTTGGGTTTCCTGACCGTCCTTCCGAGAGGCCTGCTCTCGCGGCGGACCCTTCGGACGGCCACCCGCCTGCCCGTTCTTCTGGTTCCGTTTCTGCCGGGCCAGAACCTGTTCGCGGGTCGGCTGATAACGGGCGTGGTGGATGATCTGGTAGTGATCGCCCCGGTCCTCCCACCAACCGCACGCGACTAGCTCGGGAGCAGCCTCAGGGCGCTTAGCCCACCGCTGGATGCCGTCCTTCGGTAGCCGTCCGTCGAGGAGTTTCCGGTTTGACCAGATCAATCCCTCGGTGTGGAGCCGGAATGCGGCGTCGGACAGCTCCCAGCAGTCGTCGGAGTAGTCGTCGGACAACTTGGTCCACGTCATCCTGCGCCCCCGCTCTGTCCGGCGCGGCGAGGCGGAATCAGTCGGTGGCCCATGGCAGGATCGGGCGATAACCGAATACGTGACGACGGAAGATCGTCATTCCCCGTGCCAAGGGAAGAGCTGCCCGCCAATGCTGAGTGCCCAGCGCTTGAGGCGGGCGCTCTGCTGTTCGGGATCATCCGAACGCGCCCGTCTGCCGGGCCGGCCGGAGTAGCTCCGCCAGCTTCTCGCGCTGGGAAGGGCTGAGCCTCGGTGCGGCGTCCACAAGCCGCTCCACGTAGGCGTCTAGCTCGCTGTCAGCGGTAGACCGGCCGGCCAGGTAGGCATCGACATCTTCGGGGCGTACACGCCACCACCGGCCGATTTTCGTGGCGGGTAGCTCGCCCCGCCGGATCATGCGCCATACGGTCTCGACGCAATCGAGGTCGAGGAGGGCCTGGACTTCGCGGGGCCGGAGCAGCGTGGGCTGAGGAGGTCGTGACATCGGCAATCGCTCCTGTTTTCAGGAGGTTGCCGATTACGGCGGGACTTCCGGCCGGTTACTGTGCCCTAGTGGCGTACGGCCCGTGACCTCGCGTGCGGACGTGACTCTACTACCCGGACAGGAAAGTCGGGGACGACGCGCCCCGGCGTTTCCACCCAAAACCGTTGCGTCCGTAGGGTCCTACGGTTTAGGGTGTGGCTACGCTGGGCTTTTATCGCCATTCGATCTGTACGCGTTCCGGCCGGAAAGTGTGGCTCCCCTTGCCAACCGGCAAGATGGTGACCGTCGCGAGGACGGAGAGGATCGCCCGGAAGCGGTCCGGCGATAGGCTCTCGACTGCGGCCGCGACCTCCGGCTTGCCGAGCGGAATCCGGTCAAACAGCCTCCGCCGTTCCTGGTCCTGCTCGGCCGCGTCGAGGGCGTCGATCTGCGCCTGCACGTACTCCGTAGCAGCCTTGACCTGAGCCCCGGTTAGCTCGCCCTTGGCCCGTTCGATCGCCAGCTCGTTCAAACGCCCTCGAAGCACGGTCTTTTCGGTGCGGATGCGCTCTGCCTCCAGCGTGTCGTGCAACTCGGCTTTCAGCAGGTCCACGGCGTCCGGCCGCGCCAGGCGGGCGGAAACGAGCTTGTACAGAAGGGGTTCGACGTGCTCGGCCCTGATCGACACCCCACGGCACGTCTTGCAGCGGTACGCAATCGAATGAGCGCGGGGCCCGCCCCTGTGCTGCTGCATCTGCCAATTCCCCGCCAGGTAGCCGCCGCAGCCGGGGCTGCCGCACAGCATCACGCCCGTGAGCTTGTGCCGCTGCACCGACTTCGCGCCGGGAGCGCGGCCGGGCGCGTTCAAGACGGCCTGCGCCCGCCGCCACAGGTCCTCGTCTACGAGTGCCGGCCAAGCGCCCTTCACCGGTTTCTCCTCGCCATCAACGACTTTCACGACGATCTTCCCGTTGTGCGACCGGAGTCCAGCGTTCCGGGGCTTCCGCAGGAAGTTCGACAGCTGTGGCTGCGTCCACAGCTTCCCGTTCAACGTGAGCGCCCCGGCCTCGTTCCACGACCGGCAGATGTCCCCGAGAGAGGACCCGGCGACGATGGCCCGGTACGCCTCCGCGACGAGCGGAGCCGTGCGCGGGTCCGGCTGCCGGTCCTCCCCGTAGCCGAATGCCCGTCGCCACGCGGGAACACCCTTCTCGGCTCGCTCACGAGCTGCACGACGCATCCTGATCTTCATCACGGCCGTCTCCAGCTCGCTGGCCGAGGTCCGGTTCTGCGCCGCGTGCACACTGTAGGGGTCGTAGAGATCGATGTCGCCAATAACCGTCGCGGACAGCAGGATCTTGCGGCCCAGCTTGGTGAAGAACTTCCGCAGCTCCTCAAGCTCGCTCATCTGTCTCCAGCCGCGATCCTGGTTCCACACGGCTATGGCGTCTAGCCGTCCGGCCTGCACGTCGGCGAGGAGCCGGTCCCACTCCGGCCGCGCCTTGCCGTTCGAGGCCGACCGGTCGTTATCGACGTAGAAGCCGACCGGAGTCCAGCCCTTCGCCTCGCACAGCGCGGAGGTGTCCTCCCGTTGCCGGTCTACGCCTTGGCGCTTGTCCTTCGGGTCGGAGGAGATGCGGCAGTAGCAACCGGCCCGGACCTGGGGGTTTGGGGTGTTTTTCGTGGTCATGCCTAGAGAGTACTTTTCTGGCTCGCTAATGCTGGCGGCAAAGGCATTTGAGGTTATCCGCGGTGGTCCGTCCTCCTGCCGCCGGAGTCTGGTGATTGAACGGAACCGTGTGATCGAGGTCGCAGACCGCCGCGGGCCGGCTGCAGCCCGGGAAGCGGCAGGTGAGATCGCGGCATCGAACGGCCCGTTCCAGCGCCGCAGACGGTTGGTAGCGCAGCTCCTCGGCCGCGCTGGTCGCCGGGCTGGCGACGAGTACGGATGCGGCGGAGGCCAATTGGCGCACCTGCTCGGCATCGATGACGCCATAACCCTCCAGGTAGCCGGGCTCGGCCCCATTGGTGTAGACGGTTTGTTCGCTGGCCACGACGTTGATGACCACGCGCGCCTCGGCGCGATCACCGTCGGGACGGTGGTCGCCCGCACGGGTAGGGCACTCCGGCTGTCCGCAGGCACAGGCCAATCCACGGCCCTCGGTCAACGCGGCCAACGCGTCGGCCCGGCGCTGATCTAGTGTCCGGGGGTCGCGCGCACACACCTGCGTGGCGAGCTGGGAGAGCCGGCGGTCAAACTCAGCGGCCGCGGCGGCCGCGACTGAGCCGTAGATTTCCGCCATCCCATCGTCTTTCGCACGGACTGCAATGTGACGGTCATTCTCGGCGGTAAGGCGGCGTTCACGGGCGGCATCGGGATCGAAGCAGCGTACGGCTGCATCGACCGCGTTGACGATCCGCTGCCTCGACCAGCCGTGCCAGTTGCCGATGCGGTCGGCGAGCGAATGGTCGAGCTTGGCGATGATGTCACCATCGGTGACCAGATCGGTACGGGTGATGATCAACCGCACTGTGCGCCAATCAGTTCGGCCTTCGGCCAGCAGAGCCGCGACCTCGGGCAACCTGGTGTCGAGGGCCTCCGCGTACGACACCAGGTAGCTGGCGCCCACGGGCGAGAGGTTCATCGCGGCGGCGACCTCGGCGGCGGTCTGGTCGAAGCCGTCGATTTCCGCGTACTCCCGCTCGGGCCGTTCCGCGGTGGCGACCCGGTGCCGAAGCAACGCCGCCACCGCCGCCAACCGGCGGGCCACCAGGATCGATTCCTCCCGGTGCGTGGACTCGACGAGCGCTACGAGGGAACGCGGATCGGGCGGCAATTCGAACATAAGTTCGATTATAGGCGGCCCGACCGACAACGTTTACGGCGTGACCAGAATCTTGCAGTGCCGCTCGGGGTCGGCGAGATCGTCAAAAGCCGTACCGACCGCGTCCAACCCGACCTCACCGGTGATAAGCGGGCTGACGTCGATGTCGCCTTCGGCCAGGGCGCGCAGCGAATCGGCGAACTCCTCGGGCGTGTAGGCGAGTACGAATTGGACGTTGATCTCCTTGGCGATCGCGAAGAACGGATGCACCGTGTCGGGTTGCATGCACACACCGGCGACCACCAGGCGGGTGCCGGGCCGCGCGCGAAGCAGCACGTCATCGATGATGCCTGGCACGCCGACCGCCTCGAACACCACCGCGGACTTGACGGTGTCGAAGGGCGAACCCTGCGCCGGATCCAGCGTCTGGTGGGCTCCCATCTCGGCAGCCAGCTCGCGGCGTTTAGGCGAAAAATCGGACGCCACAATGGTTTCGACGCCCTTTGCCCGCAGAGCGGCGATGATGGCGATTCCGATCGGGCCGCAGCCGAGCACCAGGGCCGTCTCGCCGGGGGCGATGTTGGACTTGTTGACGGCGTGCAGCCCCACCGCCATGGGCTCGGTCAAGGCTGCGTGCTTGACGTCCAGGCCGTTGGGGATCGGCAGCAGCAGGGGCGCCGAGAGCAGCATCCGTTCGGCGTAGCCACCGATGGTGCTGTTGCTGTAAACGATCGGGTCAACGCCCTTGGCAGACAACAGAACTGGTAACGAGGTGACCAGGGTGCCCGACGGATGGGTCTCGGTGTCTGGCCCGGCTTCGAGGATCTCGGCGCTGAACTCGTGACCCATGAAGATGTCGTGGTTCAGGTCGACGTGCATGGCGCCGGAGCCGCCGGCCACGCGGTCGCTCATTTCCAGCACCTGGGCGCCGTGGGCGGCGAAATGCAAATCGGAGCCACAGATCCCGCATGCTCGCACCCCCACCAGCACCTGGCCGGCCTCGGGTATCGGGTCGGGCACGTCGTTGCGGTAGACCATGCGACCGTCCCGCAACACCGCCGCGCGCATCAGTGCACCGCGTCTTTCTGCTCGTCGACATGTTCGGTGATGGCCTTCACGACGGCCTCACCGGCCCGGCCGATCAACTGGTCGCGCTTGCCCTTCGCCCAGTCGTGCGAAGAACGGGAGGCTTCGAGCTGTCGTTTGAAGTGCGGAATCACCTTGCGCGCCATCAGGTCATAGCTGTGGTACGTCGCTTGCGGGGAGGCCCAGTCGTGGCCGAGCATCAGCAGGGTGCCGAAACCGCCGGAGCGGTCGAGCAGATCCTCGATGTGAGCGATGGCGTCCTCGGGAGTTCCGATGCAGCAGTTACCTTTGGCCGCATAGTCGGCGACGAATTCGTGTGGCGTCTGGGTGCCTTCCACGCTGTTGGCCAGCGGCACAAAACCTGCGGCGCCGAAGTAGTTCGCGAAATCCTGCAGGCCGTAGGTGCAATCGTCGATGGCCTGCTCGCGGCTGTCGGCGATGTGCATGATGCTCAGGACGCGCCAGCCGGCCCGATCCGGCTCCCCCCGGCCCGCCTTCGCGGCCTGTTCGCGGACCACGTCCCAGGTGGTTTCCAGCGCCGCGTAGCCGCCGGGCACCGACATCGACAACGACAGCAGCGACGTGCCCAGTGCGCCGGCCAGCCGCGGCCCTGACGGCGAAATCATTGCCGCCGTGGAGATTTCGGGGTAGGGCCACGTGTAGGCCCGGATGTGCAACTGCGCGTCGCGCAGGGTGAACCAGTCGGAGTGACGGTCTATGCGCTCGGTGGGTGCGGCGCGGAACAGCGCCAGGATCGCCTCGAGCGACTCCTGCATCATCCGGCGCTGCTCGATCGGGTCGATGCCCATCATGTAGGCGTCCGACGGCAGCGCGCCGGGGCCGGTGCCGAACATCACCCGTCCGCGGGTCAGGTGGTCCAGCAGCACCCAGCGGTCGGCGACCATGAGTGGATGGTGGTAGGGCAGCGACACGACGCCGGTGCCCAGCCGGATGTGTTTGGTCCGCTCGGCCGCCGCCGCGATGAACACCTCTGGGCAGGCGATCAGCTCGTAGCCACCGGAGTGGTGCTCGCCGAACCAGGCCTCGTCGAATCCCAGCCGATCCAGGGCGACGACGCGTTCCATGTCGTATTCCAGTGCCACGGTTGGGGATTGACCGATGGGATGAAACGGGGTGATAAAGACACCGAAACGCAGGGGCGCGCTCATTTCAGCTCCAATCCGTTGAGGAATTCCAGTAGGGCCGCATTCACCTCGTCGGGGCGCTCCTGCTGCAGCCAATGCCCGGCGCCGTCGATCATGACCTGTTTGTACGGACCCGAGATGGCATCCGCGGCGCGATCGGTCCGGGTGAAAGACAGGACGGGATCGGCCGTCCCGCCGATGAACAAACACGGGACCGAGATCTTCGCGCCGTCGAGTTCGGGGGTGGTCTCCCAGTTGCGGTCGAAATTGCGGTACCAGTTCAGGCCGCCGGTGAAACCGGTGCGGGTGAACTCGACGATGTAGTGGTCGAGCTCGTCTTGGCTTATCCAGTCTGGCAGCCCGTCGGGTTCGGGCAACCGTTCGATGAACCCTTCGGGACCGGGGGCCACCATCCGCAGCGCCGTGGCCTTGTCATCGGTCCGCAGGCCGCCGCCCATCATGCGGCGCATCACCCGAGCGGGATCGGCGTTCAATTCGGCGTCGGCCACGCCGGGCTCTTGGAAGTACAGGATGTAGAAGAAGTTGTCGCCGAACGTCTTGCGCCACGCCGTCGTCGGCGCCACCTGGGGGCGCGGCGTGACCGGCACGCTCATAGCGGCGACGGCCGCGACCCGGTCCGGATGCAGCAGCGGGGCGTTCCACACCACGGCGGCGCCCCAATCGTGCCCGACCCAGACGGCGCGCTGCGCGCCGACGTCGTCGAGCAGACCGACCAGATCGGCGGTCAGCTGATGAATGTCGTAGGCGTCGACGGCATCCGGACGATCCGAACCGCCGTAGCCTCGCTGATCGGGCGCGAGCACGTGGTAGCCGGCGTCGGCGAGGGCGGGTATCTGGTGACGCCAGGAGTAGGCGAGCTCGGGGAAGCCGTGCGCCAGGAGCACCACGGGTGCGCCTCGGTCGCCCGCCTCCGTCACTCGCAGCCGCACACCATTGGTGTCTACTAACCGTTCGGTTGGGGGCACCGTCCCACCAAAGCACAACGGTTGCTGGCTGAGAAGGCCCCGAACGGTGTTGGCTCGCCCGAACCGCTCTCGGTTGACGATCAAAAGCCCAGTAGGGGGAATACTCGGTGCGATGCGACTGGATCATGTGGTGCTCTGGACGAAGGATCCGCAGGTGTCGATGGACTTCTACACCCGCGTCATCGGGCTGGAACCGGTCCGGTTCGCCGAATTCGAAGCGGGGGATGCGCCCTTTCCCAGCGTGCGGGTGTGTGCGGACTCCATCATCGACTTGATGCCCGCCGAAGGCATTTCGGCGACCGAAGCGCTGACCCGCATCGAGGGCAGCGCCGGCCATCCGGTCAATCACGTCTGCCTCGCGCTGTCGAAGGCCGAATACGATGCGCTGGACCAACGGCTGCAGGCCGAAGGCGTGGACACCAGCGCGCGGCTGAACCGGAGCTTCGGCGCGCGGGGGTGGGCACCGCAGGGGTTCTACTTCGCCGATCCGGACGGCAACGTGGTCGAGGCCCGGTATTACGCGTAGCCGGGAACTGCCGGACGTTAACTGAGAAAGAACGGTGTCGACCCGCTGCGCCCCGGCTCTGCCGGAGCTGGCGATCGCCACTAGCGGTACGGTGTCGACCCGCTGCGCCCCGGCTCTGCCGGAGCTGGCGATCGCCACTAGCGGTAGCCTGGACTTTTCCAGCTGCGTGCACATCGGGAAGGACCTGGCCGGCAAGGCCGATGATTGATGAACCGGAAAAACGTGATTCGCACCATCACGGCGATTGCTGTCGTGGTGCTGCTCGGTTGGTCGTTCTTCTACTTCAGTGACGACACCCGCGGCTATAAGCCCGTCGACACGTCGGTGGCGATGTCCCAGATCAACGGCGACAACGTCAAAAGCGCACAAATCGATGACCGCGAACAGCAACTTCGGTTGACCCTGAAGAAGGGCAACGGTGACACCGACAATTCCGACAAGGTCATCACCAAGTTCCCGAGCGGCTACGCGGTCGACCTCTTCAATGCGCTGAGCGCCAAGAACGCAAAGGTCAGCACCGTCGTCAACCAGGGCAGCATCCTGGGTGAGCTGCTGGTCTACGTCCTGCCGCTGCTGCTGCTGGTGGGGCTGTTCGTCATGTTCTCCCGCATGCAGGGCGGCGCCCGCATGGGCTTCGGCTTCGGCAAGTCGCGCGCCAAGCAGCTGTCCAAGGACATGCCCAAGACCACGTTCGCCGACGTTGCCGGTGTCGACGAGGCGGTCGAGGAGCTCTACGAGATCAAGGATTTCCTGCAGAACCCCGGCCGCTATCAGGCGCTGGGCGCCAAGATTCCCAAAGGCGTGCTGCTGTACGGGCCGCCGGGAACCGGTAAGACGCTGCTGGCCCGCGCGGTCGCCGGGGAGGCCGGTGTGCCCTTCTTCACCATCTCGGGTTCCGACTTCGTCGAGATGTTCGTCGGCGTCGGTGCCTCCCGGGTGCGCGACCTGTTCGATCAGGCCAAGCAGAACAATCCCTGCATCATCTTCGTCGACGAGATCGACGCGGTGGGCCGCCAGCGCGGCGCGGGCCTCGGTGGCGGTCACGACGAGCGCGAGCAGACGCTCAACCAGCTGCTGGTCGAAATGGATGGGTTCGACCCGCGGGCCGGCGTCATCCTCATCGCGGCCACCAACCGACCGGACATCCTGGACCCGGCGCTGCTGCGCCCCGGCCGCTTCGACCGCCAGATCCCGGTCTCCAACCCGGACCTGGCCGGTCGCAAAGCCGTGCTGGAAGTGCACTCCAAGGGCAAGCCGATCGGCCCGGACGCCGACCTCGCCGGGTTGGCCAAACGCACCGTCGGCATGACCGGCGCCGACCTCGCCAACGTCATCAACGAGGCGGCGCTGCTCACCGCCCGCGAGAACGGCACCGTCATCACCAGCGCGGCCCTGGAGGAAGCGGTGGACCGCGTGATCGGGGGGCCGCGTCGCAAGGGGCGGATCATCAGCGAGCAGGAAAAGAAGATCACCGCCTATCACGAGGGCGGGCACACGCTGGCCGCATGGGCGATGCCCGATATCGAGCCGATCTACAAGGT
Organism: Mycobacterium sp. NGS58; assembly: GCF_059812385.1. NCBI lineage: Bacteria > Bacillati > Actinomycetota > Actinomycetes > Mycobacteriales > Mycobacteriaceae > Mycobacterium > Mycobacterium sp. NGS58. The sequence goes on from NZ_JCALCO010000001.1 coordinate 238,344, forward strand.
GACGATTTTGGCTCGTGGGCGCACCGGCGGGCATGCGGTCGCGGTACCGGAGGAAGACAAGGGCCTGCGGACGCGCTCGGAGATGATCGCGCAGCTGGTGTTCGCCATGGGTGGGCGCGCCGCCGAGGAGTTGGTCTTCCGGGAGCCGACGACGGGCGCGGTGTCCGACATCGAGCAGGCGACCAAGATCGCCCGCGCAATGGTCACCGAATTCGGGATGAGCTCCAAACTCGGTGCCGTCAAATACGGTTCGGAACACGGCGACCCATTCCTGGGTCGCACCATGGGGACCCAGGCTGACTACTCGCACGAGGTTGCCCGCGACATCGACGACGAGATCCGCAAACTGATCGAGGCCGCCCACACCGAGGCGTGGGAGATCCTCACCGAGTATCGCGACATTCTCGACACTTTGGCGGGCGAGCTGCTGGAAAAGGAAACGCTGCACCGCGCCGAGTTGGAGGGCATCTTCTCCGGTGTCGAAAAACGGCCGCGGCTCACCATGTTCGACGATTTCGGCGGCCGCATCCCGTCGGACAAACCGCCGATCAAGACGCCCGGCGAGCTGGCCATCGAGCGCGGCGAGCCCTGGCCCCCGCCGGTTCAAGAGCCCGCCTTCAAGGCGGCCATCGCGCGGGCCACCGAGGCCGCCGCGGCCGCGCAGGCAGAGGCCGAGCGAAACGCCAACGGCGGCAACGGATTCCATGGCGCTCCAGGCGGTAATCGTCCGGGGGAGCCGCAGGGGCCCACGCAACCCGACTACGGCGCACCGGCCGGCTGGCGGGCGCCGGGCTGGCCGCCGCAGCAACAGCAGCCGAATCACTGGCATCCACCCGCCCAGCCCGGCCAGCAGCCCTACTGGCAGCAACCCGTACGCGGTTACGCCGGCCCGCAGGGCTATCCCGGACAGCAGGGCCACCCTGGCGGTCAGCAAAGTCATCCCGGTCCGCAGGGCGGCACGGGTCGCTCGGGTCAGCCCCATCCCGCCTATCCGCCGTATCCGCCGTATCCCCCGCCCGGCCAGCCTGCCCCGGAGGGCGGATCGCCCGACCGGCAGGACGACGACGTAAGCCGGTCCAACCCGCCGGCTCACGGCTGAGCAAACGGAGGATTCGATGGCGCTGCCGGATACCGCGATGCCAAAGACGCGGGCGTTCGATCAGGGGCGCGCCGAGGCCGCCGTCCGCGAGTTGCTGCACGCGATAGGTGAGGATCCCGACCGGGATGGGTTGCGGGAAACACCGGCACGGGTCGCCCGCGCGTACCGCGAGATGTTCGCCGGGCTCTATACAGACCCCGACAGCGTGCTGAACACGATGTTCGACGAGGATCACGACGAGCTGGTGCTGGTCAAGGAAATCCCGCTGTACTCAACGTGTGAGCACCACCTGGTGGCGTTCCACGGCGTGGCCCATGTCGGCTACATCCCGGGCAACGACGGCAGGGTCACCGGCCTGTCCAAGATCGCGCGGCTGGTCGATTTGTACTCCAAGCGGCCCCAGGTGCAGGAGCGGCTCACCAGCCAGATCGCCGACGCTTTGGTGAAAAAGCTCAATCCGCGTGGCGTGATCGTCGTGGTGGAGGCCGAGCACCTGTGCATGGCGATGCGGGGTGTTCGCAAGCCCGGAGCGGTCACCACCACCTCGGCGGTGCGCGGACTGTTCAAAACCAACGCCGCTTCTCGAGCCGAAGCGCTCGACCTGATCCTGCGTAAGTGAGCCTGGCGCCTGTGCAGGTAATGGGAGTTCTGAACGTCACTGACGATTCGTTCTCCGACGGCGGCCGCTATCTCGACCCCGACAAGGCCGTCGCGCAGGGTTTGACCCTGATCGCCGACGGCGCCGACATCGTCGACGTCGGGGGAGAGTCCACCCGGCCCGGCGCCACGCGGATCGATCCGCGCGTCGAGACGGCACGGGTCGTACCCGTCGTCAAAGATCTTGCCGCACAAGATATCACCGTCAGTATCGACACCATGCACGCCGAGGTCGCGTGCGCCGCGCTGTGCGCCGGAGCGCAAATCGTCAACGACGTGTCGGGCGGCCGCGCGGATCCCGCCATGGCGCCGCTGCTGGCCGACGCGAAAGTGCCCTGGGTCCTGATGCATTGGCGATCGGTGTCGGCCGGGCGGCCGCACGCTACGCCGCACTACCGCGACGTGGTCGCCGAGGTGCGCGCAGAGCTGCTGGCCAGCGTCGACGCCGCGGTGTCTGCCGGTGTCGACCCCGGTCGGCTGATGATCGATCCGGGACTGGGGTTCGCTAAGACGGGACAACACAATTGGGCGCTGCTACATGCCCTGCCGCAACTCGTCGCCACCGGCATCCCGGTGCTCCTGGGTGCATCGCGCAAGCGGTTCCTCGGTACGTTGTTGGCCGGGGCCGACGGTTCGCCGCGACCACCCGATGGGCGGGAGACGGCGACCGCGGTGGTTTCGGCACTGGCCGCGTTGCACGGCGCCTGGGGGGTGCGTGTTCACGATGTACGGGCCACGGTCGACGCCCTCAAGGTCGTAGCGGCCTGGACCGACGGGTCGTACACGGAACTGGCTGGAGACAATGGCTGATCGAATCGACCTGCGCGGCCTGAAGATTCGCGGACAACACGGGGTGTTCGACCACGAGCGCGCCAACGGTCAGGACTTCGTCGTCGACATCACCGTGTGGATCGATCTCGCCGACGCAGCGGTCAGCGACGAACTGGCCGACACCTACGACTACTCCGCGCTGGCCCGGCTGGCCGCGGATGTGGTCGCCGGGCCCGCGCGCAATCTGATCGAAACCGTCGGGGCCCAGATCGCCGACCAGGTGATGGCGGACGAACGCGTGCACGCCGTCGAAGTGACCGTGCACAAGCCGCAGGCTCCGATGCCACAGCAGTTCGCCGACGTCTCGGTGGCGGTACGGCGGTCGCGCCGCGGCGGCCGCGGTTCGGTGATTCCGGCGGGCGGTGGGGCGCTATGACCCGCGACGACGGTGCTGCCGGCGCGGCCACCATCGTGCGGGTACCGCCCGCTTGCGGGGGTGGGGGCACCTCCCACTTGTGGGGGACGCGGCGCCCATGACCAGAGTCGTGCTGTCCATCGGCTCCAATTTGGGCGACCGGCTGGGGCGGCTGCAGTCGGTGGTCGACGGGCTGGGGGAGTTGGTGCTCGCCGTGTCACCGGTGTACGAGACCGACCCGTGGGGCCGGGTCGATCAGGCACCATTCCTCAATGCGGTGCTGATCGCCGACGACCCGGAGTGCGACGGGCAGGGCTGGCTGCGCCGGGCGCAGGAGTTCGAGCGCGCGGCGGGCCGGGTGCGCGGCGAGCGCTGGGGACCGCGCACCCTCGACGTCGACCTGATCGCCTGTTATGGCCCGACCGAGCTGATCTCGCGGGAGAACAACCTGACGTTGCCGCATCCGCTGGCTCACCTACGGGCGTTCGTGCTCATCCCATGGCTGGATGTCGACCCGGAAGCCCGGCTGACGCTGGCCGACGGCCCGCAGCCCGTCGCCGACCTGCTCGCCCAGCTGGACGCGGCCGACCGGGACGGCGTGCGGCCGACCGCCCTATCGCTTCGCCCGAACGGGAACCGGCCGGCCGGCCGGGGGCCGACGAGCTGATGGGGCCCACCCGCAAGCGTGACCTGACGGCCGCGGTGGTCGGTGCGGCCGTCGTGGGGTATTTGCTGGTCAATGGGCTCTACCGGTGGTTTCCGCCGATCACAGTGTGGACCGGCCTGTCGCTGCTCGCGGTGGCCATCGCCGAGGCGCTGTGGGCGCGCTACGTGCGAGCCAGGATCAACGAGGGCGAAATCGGATCCGGTCCGGGTTGGCTGCACCCGCTTGCGGTGGCGCGCAGCCTGATAGTCGCCAAGGCCTCGGCCTGGGTTGGCGCGTTGATGCTCGGCTGGTGGGTGGGCATCTTGGTGTACTTCCTGCCCCGCAAATCTTGGTTGCGCGCTGCTGCCGAGGACACCTCCGGGACGGTGGTGGCCGCCGTCAGCGCACTGGCGCTCGTGGTTGCCGCACTCTGGCTGCAACATTGCTGCAAGTCGCCGCCGGATTCGACGGAGCACGGCGAGGGGGCGGAAAGCTAGCCCCGCGCCCGCGATTGCCGGCAACGGGCGGGCGGTTAACGCCCGCGGCCTTGCGGTTAACCCGCGCGAGAATCGCCGAAGCCGCGCGACACGCGGATTGACCTCGCACAGGTACTCTCAGGCCATGACCGTTCTGTCCCGCGGCGCTCGAGTCCGGCGCGGCGGCCGCAGGCCGGGGTGGGTGCTCTTGACGGCGTTGCTGGTCCTCGCGATGGGGGCCAGTTCCGCATTGGTTTTCACCAATCGGGTGGAACTTCTCAAGCTCGCTGTAATCCTGGCGCTGTGGGCCGCAGTCGCCGGTGCCTTCGTTTCCGTGCTCTACCGCCGCCAAAGTGACGCCGATCAGTCCCGGGTCCGCGACCTCAAGCTGGTGTACGACCTGCAGCTGGACCGGGAGATCTCGGCCAGGCGCGAATACGAGCTGACCGTCGAGTCGCAACTGCGTCGCGAGCTGGCCTCCGAGCTGCGCGCTCAGGCCGCCGACGATCTCGCCGAGTTGCGCGCGGAACTTTCCGCGTTGCGGACCAGCCTGGAAATCTTGTTCGACACCGACCTCGCGCACCGTCCGGCCCTCGGCGGCACGCAGGACTCCGAGCCGCAACCGGAGCGCGCGTACAGCGAGTGGGATCGCAACGGAGATAACCCCCGCGATACCGCCGTCGACTGGGTGCCCAGTGACCGCGTGACGTCGGTGCCGCAGGAGAACACCGGCCGCACCGACGACGCCATCATCGACGTGCCCGAGGAACCGCTGGTTGCCCCGCGGCAGCAGCCGCCGCCCCGCCGGGAACGGGTGCAAAACCACTACGAGCCGGCGCCGGATCCCGCGTACGCCCAGGACCCCGCCTACGCCGAAGCGTCCCCCTATGCGGGACCTGCGGAGCCGCGGTTCGAGCCTCGCCTGCCACCGCCGCCGGCCGCGCCGGCGGCACAGTTCCAACCGGAACCCCAACCGCAGCGCGAACCAGAACCGTCGCCAGAACCGCAACCACAGCCGCGGGCGCAGTGGCCGGGGCAGGGTTGGCAGCCGGCCGGCGCGGAAGGCCAGTGGTTGCCGCCGGGCGCGCCGGGTAGCAATTGGGCCGGCACCGGTTCGAGTGCGGACTCGGCCGGTGGGCGGCGGCGTGCCCGGCATTCGGGCGTCGACGAAGCCTCGGATGGCCCGCCCGTCGAGCCGGTGCCCCCGCCGCCGTACGGAGACTCCGGCCGCCGGGTACGGTCTCGCCACTCGGCGGAGTACCGCGACTACCCAGTGAGTAACTTCTCGCCCACTGGCGAACCGTCGCCCGGACCATCCGGCGCGCCGCCCCCGCCCGCTGCCGCGACGCCGCCACCCCCACCGCCGGCTCCGCCGGAGCACCCGGGCCCATCTGCAGGCGCGCCACCGCCACGCCTGGCCCCGCCACCGACACCGGAGCAGGCGCCCCGGCACGGCGGTGACCCGCAGCTAGAGGACCCTCAGGGCACGGGAGAAGCGACTCCCACGGGGGGCCAGTCGGTGGCCGACCTGCTGGCCCGCCTCCAGGTGCAGCCCTCCCAAGGCGGCCGGCGACGTCGTCGCGAAAGCTGAGCTGGGAGCTTCCTCACATTGGGTAATACCTGGTAATCGACTACAGTCGTAGTGACCGAACGGTACCCACCAGGTGGGACCGGAACGAAACAAGATATCTGTGAGGTCGTCTGCGATGGTGCAGCTCGACGGTTTGCGCCCGGCTCGGCTCAAGGTGGGAATCATCTCGGCCGGCCGCGTCGGCACCGCTCTCGGTGTCGCGCTGGAGCGCGCGGACCATGTCGTGGTGGCGTGTAGCGCCATCTCCCATGCGTCGCGGCAGCGCGCGCAACGCCGGCTGCCCGATACGCCGGTGGCACCACCACCGGACGTGGCCGCCGGTGCCGAGTTGTTGCTGCTCGCGGTTCCCGACAGCGAACTCGCCGGCCTGGTATCAGGGCTGGCCGCGACGTCGGCGGTGCGGCCCGGAACCATCGTGGTCCACACATCCGGTGCCAACGGGATCGGCGTTCTCGAGCCGCTGGCCCGTGACGGCTGCATCCCGCTCGCGATTCACCCGGCGATGACGTTCACCGGCTCGGATGAAGACATCAGCAGGCTGGCGGATTCCTGCTTCGGCGTCACCGCGGCCGACGAAATCGGATACGCGATCGGCCAATCGCTGGTCCTGGAGATGGGCGGCGAACCGTTCTGCGTCGCCGAGGAGGCCCGCGTCCTGTACCACGCGGCCCTCGCCCACGCCGGCAACCACATCGTGACCGTGCTCGCCGACGCGCTGGACGCGCTGCGCGCCGCACTGCGCGGGAGCGAACTGCTCGGCCAGCAGACCGTCGACGACCAGCCGGGCGGCATCGCCGAACGCATCATCGGACCGCTGGTCAGGGCCGCGCTGGAGAACACCCTGCAGCGCGGCCAGGCGGCGCTCACCGGTCCGGTCGCGCGTGGCGATGCTGCCGCGGTCGCGGCCCATCTGGCCGCACTGGGACAAGTCGGGCCGGAGTTGGCGCAGGCGTACCGGGTGAACGCCCTGCGCACCGCCCAGCGGGCGCATGCCCCCAAGGACGTCGTGGAGGTGCTGGCGCCATGAGACCCGGCAAGCCTCCGGCCTTCACGGCGGGCGAACTCAACCTTTACTCGGGCCCACGCGATGTTGCCGACATCAGCCGCGCCCTGCGCCACACCGGGCGCCGGGTGATGTTGGTGCCGACCATGGGTGCACTGCACGACGGACACCTGGCGTTGGTGCGCGCGGCCAAGCGGGTGCCCGGCGCGGTGGTGGTGGTGTCGATCTTCGTCAATCCACTGCAGTTCGGCGCCGGCGAGGACCTCGACGCCTATCCCCGGACCCTGGACGACGACGTCGCACTGCTGCGCGCCGACGGCGTCGAAATCGTGTTCGCCCCAACCGCCGCCGCGATGTATCCCGACGGTCTGCGCACGACAGTGCAGCCGGGCCCGCTGGCCGCCGAGCTCGAGGGCGCTGTCCGGCCGACCCACTTCGCCGGAATGCTGACTGTCGTGTGCAAGCTGCTGCAGATCGTGCGGCCGGACCGAATCTTCTTCGGGGAGAAGGACTATCAGCAGCTGGTGATGGTCCGTCAGATGGTCGTCGACCTCAACATCGACGCGCAGGTCGTCGGGGTGCCGACCGTCCGGGAATCCGACGGCCTGGCGATGTCGTCGCGCAACCGCTACCTGAACCCCACGCAACGCGAACTGGCCGTGACGCTTTCGGCCGCGCTGACCGCCGGTGCGCATGCCGCGCACGACGGCGGTGCTGCCGCGCTGGCCGCGGCCCGCGCGGTGCTCGACGCCGTGCCCGACCTCACGGTCGATTACCTCGAGCTGCGCGACGCCGGTCTCGGCCCGGCGCCCACCCACGGTTCGGCCCGGCTGCTGGTCGCGGCCCGGCTGGGCACCACCAGGCTGCTGGACAACATCGAAATGCAGATCGAAACACCCGCCGGCACCGCTGGGCCGGACGGACACCACGAATACGCCCAATCACCTTGGAGGAATTGATGCGCAGGACGATGCTCAAGTCGAAGATCCACCGGGCCACCGTCACGCAGGCCGACCTGCACTACGTGGGCTCGGTGACCATCGACGCGGATCTGATGGACGCCGCGGACCTGCTCGAGGGTGAACAGGTCACCATCGTCGACGTCGACAACGGCGCCCGGCTGGTCACCTACGCGATCACCGGCGAACGCGGCAGCGGTGTGATCGGAATCAACGGTGCGGCAGCACATCTCGTCCACCCGGGTGACCTGGTGATCCTGATCGCCTACGGGACCATGGAAGACGCCGAGGCGCGCGCCTACAAGCCGCGGATCGTCTTCGTCGACGCCGACAACAAGCAGGTCGACCTGGGCAGCGATCCGGCGTTCGTACCGGACGATGCGGCCGAGCTACTCGATCCCCGGATCGTTGCGCGGTAGCCGTGCTGCTGGCGATCGACGTCCGTAACACCCATACCGTCGTCGGGCTGATCTCGGGATCCAAAGAGCACGCAAACGTCGTGCAGCAATGGCGGATTCGCACCGAAGCCGAGATCACCGCCGATGAGTTGGCGCTGACCATCGACGGTCTCATCGGCGACGATTCGGAGCGGCTCACCGGCGCCGCGGCGCTGTCGACCGTCCCCTCGGTGCTGCACGAGGTGCGGATCATGCTCGACCAGTACTGGCCGTCGGTGCCGCACGTGCTCATCGAGCCCGGGGTGCGCACCGGCATCCCGCTGCTCGTCGACAACCCCAAGGAAGTCGGCGCCGACCGAATCGTCAACTGCCTGGCCGCTTTTCACCGGTTCAACCGCCCCGCCATCGTCATCGACTTCGGATCCTCGATCTGTGTGGACGTGGTGTCGGCCAAGGGTGAGTTCCTCGGCGGCGCCATCGCGCCGGGCTTGCAGGTGTCCTCCGATGCCGCCGCGGCCCGCTCGGCCGCCCTGCGGCGGGTGGAATTGACCCGTCCCCGTTCGGTGGTCGGCAAGAACACCGTCGAGTGCATGCAGGCGGGGGCCGTATTCGGTTTCGCCGGGCTGGTCGACGGTTTGGTCGGGCGCATCCGCGAGGATGTAGACGGCTTTGCCGGCGACGACGTCGCGATCGTCGCCACCGGCCACACCGCACCGCTGTTGCTGCCCGAGTTGCAGACCGTCAGCCACTACGACCAGCACCTGACTCTGCACGGGCTGCGGCTGATCTTCGAACGCAACCGCGATGCGCAGCGCGGCCGGCTGAAGACGGCACGCTGACACTCCCGCGCCGCGGCGCACAGGCAAAGCCGTCGGCGCACCCTCAAAGCGCGTTCCTTTAAGCTGGCACGTCGTGAGTGCCGACGACCTAGACATTCCCGAGCAGTACCGAATTCGCCGCGATAAGCGCTCTCGGCTGCTCGCCGAGGGGCACGACCCCTACCCCGTCGCGGTCGAACGCACCCACACGCTGGCGCAGGTCCGCGCGGCCCATCCCGACCTGGCTGTCGACACCGCGACCGATGACATCGTCGGCGTCGCAGGCCGGGTGATCTTCGCCCGCAACTCCGGCAAACTCTGCTTCGCGACGCTGCAGGAGGGCGACGGCACCAGCCTGCAGGTGATGATCAGCCTCGACAAGGTCGGCCGGCAGTCCCTCGATGCCTGGAAGGCCGACGTCGACCTCGGCGACATCGTCTACGTGCACGGCAACGTGATCAGCTCGCGACGGGGCGAATTGTCCGTGCAGGCCGACTCCTGGCAGATGGCGTCCAAGTCGCTGCGTCCGCTGCCCGTCGCGCACAAGGAGATGAGCGAAGAGGCGCGCGTACGGCAGCGCTACGTCGACCTAATCGTGCGACCGCAGGCGCGCACGGTGGCACGGCAGCGGATCGCCGTCATCCGCGCGCTACGCAGCGCTTTGGAACGCCGTGGGTTTCTCGAAGTCGAAACCCCAATGTTGCAGACGCTGGCCGGTGGCGCGGCCGCGCGGCCGTTCATCACACATTCCAATGCACTCGACATCGATCTCTACTTGAGGATCGCACCGGAACTGTTCCTGAAGCGCTGCGTCGTCGGTGGATTCGACCGGGTTTTCGAACTAAATCGAGTGTTCCGAAACGAAGGTGCGGATTCCACCCATTCTCCGGAATTTTCCATGCTGGAGACCTACCAGGCGTACGGAACCTATGACGATTCGGCAGTAGTGACGCGCGAGCTTATTCAAGAGGTAGCCGATGAGGCGATCGGAACCCGACAACTCCCGCTTCCCGACGGCAGCGTCTACGACATAGACGGAGAATGGGCTTCCATACAAATGTACCCGTCATTGTCTGCGGCACTCGGTGAAGAGATCACGCCCGCGACCTCGGTCGAACAGTTGCTCGGAATCGCCGATCGGCTCGGCGTCGAGATTCCCGCTGACCGGGGCTACGGACACGGAAAGATCGTAGAGGAACTGTGGGAGCACACCGTGGGCAACGCGCTGGTCGCACCGACGTTCGTGAGGGATTTCCCGGTCGAGACAACGCCTTTGACGCGCCAGCACCGTAGCATCGCGGGCGTCACCGAGAAGTGGGACCTTTATCTGCGCGGAGTCGAATTGGCCACCGGCTATTCCGAATTGAACGACCCCGTCGTGCAGCGCGAGAGGTTCGCCGCGCAGGCGCGCGCGGCCGCCGCCGGCGACGATGAGGCCATGGTGCTCGACGAAGATTTTCTTGCCGCGCTCGAGTATGCGATGCCGCCATGCACCGGAACGGGAATGGGCATCGACAGGTTGTTGATGACATTGACTGGACTGTCAATTCGAGAGACTGTTTTGTTCCCGATTGTTAGGCCCCAGTTGTAGTTGAAAGTCTCAATGTGCGGCTTCCGTACAGATTGAGTATGCTGCACTGCTATGGCACATTGGTGGCCCGGGGAGGTTTGATCCGATCTGCTCAGTAACTGCTCAGGACGAAATGCGAGGATAAGCCAATGGCAAAAAAAGTGACCGTCACCCTGGTCGATGATTTCGACGGTGCCGGCGCGGCCGACGAAACGGTGGAATTCGGGCTTGACGGAGTCACCTACGAGATTGATCTTTCGTCCAAGAATGCCGCGAAACTGCGTGGCGATCTGAAGCAGTGGGTGGAAGCCGGCCGCCGCGTCGGGGGCCGGCGGCGTGGCCGTTCCGGGTCGGGACGCGGCCGCGGCGCGATCGACCGTGAGCAGAGCGCCGCCATTCGCGAATGGGCCCGCCGCAACGGGCACAACGTGTCGACGCGGGGCCGCATCCCGGCCGACGTGATCGACGCGTTCCACGCAGCCACCTAGCCGTCCGCAAACCGGCGCCCGGACTCACGTCCCAGGCGCCGGTTTGTCATTTCGCTGGGCGCGAAACAATCGTCGGGCGGCCCGGGGAAACGAATTGGAACACCGCAACGTTTCTTCAGATATGGCGGGCAACGCCGCAGGCAGTCGCAGGTGAGACCGGCCCAGGAAGGACCGGGCGGGTCCGCGGCGAAGAACGGCCGCCAAGGTTAGGCCCGCCGGCAAGCCGACCACTACAGTGGAGACAGGTACGCGATTCCGGCCACAGGGACCGGCACTGGGCCGCTAACAGGTTTGTACCGATGTGAGGGAGAGCAGGTAACCCGATGTTTGAAAGATTCACCGACCGAGCACGGCGGGTCGTCGTCCTGGCGCAAGAAGAGGCCCGGATGCTCAACCACAACTACATCGGCACCGAGCACATCCTGCTGGGATTGATCCACGAGGGTGAGGGCGTCGCGGCGAAGTCGCTCGAGTCACTTGGCATCTCGCTCGAGGGCGTTCGCAGCCAGGTCGAGGAAATCATCGGCCAGGGTCAGCAGGCCCCGTCGGGACACATTCCGTTCACGCCCCGCGCCAAGAAGGTTCTCGAACTCAGTCTGCGCGAGGCGCTGCAGCTCGGCCACAACTACATCGGCACCGAGCACATCTTGCTGGGCCTGATCCGTGAGGGTGAGGGCGTGGCCGCGCAGGTGCTGGTGAAGCTGGGCGCCGAACTGACCCGGGTGCGCCAGCAGGTGATCCAGTTGTTGAGTGGCTACCAGGGCAAGGAAGCCGCCGAGGCCGGCACCGGCGGGCGCGGTGGCGAATCCGGCAGCCCGTCCACGTCCCTGGTGCTCGACCAGTTCGGCCGCAACCTGACAGCCGCCGCGATGGAAGGCAAGCTGGACCCGGTCATCGGCCGCGAGAAGGAAATCGAGCGGGTGATGCAGGTGCTGAGCCGGCGCACCAAGAACAACCCGGTGCTGATCGGTGAGCCGGGTGTCGGTAAGACCGCCGTCGTCGAGGGCCTGGCGCAGGCGATCGTGCATGGCCAGGTTCCCGAGACGCTCAAGGACAAGCAGCTCTACACGCTGGACCTGGGTTCACTGGTGGCCGGTAGCCGCTACCGGGGTGACTTCGAGGAGCGCCTGAAGAAGGTGCTCAAGGAGATCAACACCCGCGGCGACATCATCCTGTTCATCGACGAGCTGCACACCCTGGTCGGCGCCGGCGCCGCCGAGGGCGCGATCGATGCCGCGAGCATCCTCAAGCCCAAGCTGGCCCGCGGCGAGCTGCAGACCATCGGCGCCACCACGCTCGACGAGTACCGCAAGTACATCGAGAAGGATGCCGCGCTGGAGCGCCGCTTCCAGCCGGTCCAGGTGGGTGAGCCGACCGTGGAGCACACCATCGAGATCCTCAAGGGTTTGCGCGACCGCTACGAGGCGCACCACCGCGTGTCGATCACCGACGGCGCGATGGTGGCCGCGGCCACCCTGGCCGACCGCTACATCAACGACCGGTTCCTGCCGGACAAGGCGATCGACCTGATCGACGAGGCGGGCGCCCGGATGCGGATCCGGCGGATGACCGCGCCGCCAGACCTGCGCGAGTTCGACGAGAAGATCGCCGAGGCGCGCCGGGAGAAGGAATCGGCGATAGACGCCCAGGACTTCGAGAAGGCGGCCAGCCTGCGCGATCGCGAGAAGCAACTGGTCGGCCAGCGTGCCGAGCGCGAAAAGCAATGGCGCTCAGGTGATCTCGATGTGGTCGCCGAGGTGGACGACAACGAGATCGCCGAGGTGCTCGGTAACTGGACCGGTATCCCGGTGTTCAAGCTCACCGAGGCCGAGACCACCCGGCTGCTGCGCATGGAGGACGAGCTGCACAAGCGGATCATCGGCCAGGAGGACGCCGTCAAGGCCGTCTCCAAGGCGATCCGCCGCACCCGCGCGGGGCTGAAAGACCCCAAGCGCCCGTCGGGTTCGTTCATCTTCGCCGGCCCGTCCGGTGTGGGGAAGACCGAGCTGTCCAAGGCATTGGCCAACTTCCTGTTCGGCGACGACGACGCTCTCATCCAGATCGACATGGGCGAGTTCCACGACCGGTTCACCGCGTCGCGGCTGTTCGGCGCGCCCCCGGGATACGTCGGCTACGAGGAGGGGGGCCAGCTGACCGAGAAGGTGCGGCGCAAGCCGTTCTCGGTGGTGCTGTTCGACGAGATCGAAAAGGCCCACCAGGAGATCTACAACAGCCTGTTGCAGGTCCTCGAGGACGGCCGGCTCACCGACGGCCAGGGCCGCACGGTCGACTTCAAGAACACCGTGCTGATCTTCACCTCGAACCTCGGCACCTCGGACATCTCGAAGCCGGTCGGCCTGGGCTTCACCCAGAGCGGCGGTGACAACAACTACGAGCGGATGAAGCAGAAGGTCAACGACGAGCTGAAGAAGCACTTCCGCCCGGAGTTCCTGAACCGCATCGACGACATCATCGTCTTCCACCAGCTGACCAAGGACGAGATCATCCGGATGGTCGACCTCATGATCACCCGGGTCGCCACCCAGCTCAAGAGCAAGGATATGGCCCTCGAGCTGACTGACAAGGCCAAGGCGTTGTTGGCCAAGCGCGGCTTCGACCCGGTGCTGGGTGCCCGCCCGCTGCGGCGCACCATCCAGCGCGAGATCGAGGACCAGCTCTCCGAGAAGATCCTCTTCGAGGAGGTCGGTCCGGGCCAGGTCGTCACGGTCGACGTGGACAACTGGGACGGCGAAAGCGCGGGCGAGGACGCGACCTTCACCTTCACCGGGACCCGCAAGCCGCCGGCCGAGCCGGACCTGGCCAAAGCCGGAGCGCACAGCGCCGCCGACCCGGGGCCGGACGTCCAGTAGCGAACAAGGGAAACGGGCGGTAGTCGATGTCGGACTACCGCCCGTTTTCGCTGCCCCCTACACTGACCGTTGTCACCGACGTGCAACGGAATCTGGTGAAAGTCCAGAACGGTCGCGCCACTGTCAAAAGTCAGACCCGCGGCTCGTCATACCCAGCGGGGACGCGTTATCCCCAGAAGGAGTCGATTGTGTCCCACCCGCAGCTAACCGGCAGCCGCACCCGATCGGTCGATCTGTCCGCGGCGCGCACCGCACTCTGGTTCGCGGCGACCGTCTTCCTCGCGTTGCTGGCGCTGTACTTCGTCGGTGTCGACCAGGGGGCGGTCTCGCTGTTCGGCAGCGATTCGCACGTGCACGAGTTCGTGCACGATGCACGGCACCTGCTCGGCTTCCCCTGCCACTGATCGCGTCTCGTGGAGAAACGCCTAATCGGGGGCGGCCTGCTCGCGGGCGCTGTCGGCGCGGTGCTGGCGTTCATTTTCGCCCGCGTGTGCGCCGAGCCCGTCATTGGCCGCGCGATCGCCTTTGAAGACGGCCGCACCGACGCCGAGAATGCCCACGGCGTGCACGAGCACGGCGCGGAGCTGTTCACCCGCGGCGTGCAATCGGGCCCCGGACTGGGATTCGGTGTGCTGATCTTCGGCCTTGCCATGGGGGCGCTGTTCGCAGTGCTGTTCAGCGTCGTCTATGCGCGGGCGGAAGTGGGCCGGCCGCAGCGGCTTTCGCTGCTGTTGGCGGCCGGCGCGTTCGGGGCGGTGTACGTGGTCCCGTTCGTGAAGTACCCGCCGAACCCACCGGCCGTCGGACAGGCCGACACGATCGGTGCGCGCACCGGCTGGTACCTGGTGCTGGTGCTGGTGTCGGTGGTGTTGGCGATCGCCGCGGTGTGGCTGGCGCGCCGCCTCGCCGCCCGGTTCGGTGCCTGGAGCGCGGGCCTGCTGGCGGCCGGAACCTATCTGGTGGCGATCGTGGTGGTGGCGATGCTGTTGCCGGCCGTGGACGAGACACCCGGACCGCTGCGCGACGCCGCGGGGACGATCATCTATCCGGGATTTCCCGCCGACGTGCTCTACGAGTTCAGGTTGCTGTCGCTGGCCACCCAGCTGGTGCTGTGGGCGGGGATCGGTCTGGTGTTCGCGACGATCAGCGGACGGCTGCTTTCGATACGCACCCGGCAGGCGGCGAGTATCGCGATGTGACCGGCGTCGTCCGGTTGACCCTGCTCTCCCATGGCATGACGGACGCCATGGCCGGCGGCCGTTTTCCCGCCGACGAACCGCTGAACGCGATCGGCCGCCGCCAGGTCGAGGCGATGGACGACGTCGGCGGCGCCGCACAGCGGCGGATGTCCGGGCCCGAGCGGCGCACCCGGCAGACCGCGAAACTGCTTGGCCTACAAGCCGAAACCGAGCCGCTGTTAGCCGATCTGGACTGCGGAAAGTGGCGCGGCGAGGCGCTTTCGGCCCTGCCACCGGATGAACTCGAGGTTTGGTTGAGCCGACCGGGCGCCGCGCCGCACGGCGGCGAGTCGATCGCCGACCTGATCCGAAGGGTGGGGCAGTGGCTGGAGTCGTTGATCGCCAATCCGTTACGCACGGTTGCGGTGACCCACCCGGCGGTGATCCGATCTGCGATCGTGGCGGCGCTGGACATCACCCCGGAATCGTTCTGGCGAATCGACGTCGAGCCGGTCAGCCGCGTTGTGATGCACTTCCGGGGTGGCCGTTGGACGCTGCGCCTCTGAGCCTCAGCGCGGGGCGATCAGCGCGAAGGCCTGCTTGGCGATTTTCAGCATCCAGCCGGTCACCGTCGGCCCGTGATCGCGCGGCCAGTTCAGCTGAAAGCTGACCACCCACGGCTGCTGTGTCTTGTCGACGGCATACCAGCTGAACGTCAGATCACCCGGCAGGCCACCGGCTTTCGCGCCGATATACGGCCAGACATTGTGGTCCAGCTGGATACCCGCGACCGCGGAGAGGATCTCGCGCACGGGTGCGGCCTTGCCCACCGCGTCGGCCTGCAGCGCCGCATGGACGCGACAGATGTCCTCGGCGCTGCCGTACCACTCGGCACCATAGGAGGATGCCGGCGAGTGGGCCCGCATCGGATCCGGGTCATACGGCGTCGAATTCGCCTGCTTTAGCAGCTGCGCGCGGACCTGCGGTGATCCATGCTCCCATTGGCTGCGCAGGTCTGGCCTGCCCCAGCCGACGGAGAACAACTCGTACATGGTGGGGAATGGGGTCATGCTGGCCGGATCGTGATGGCCTGCCGTGGCCAGCGCTTGCTCGATGGCGTGCGTGCCCATCTTGTCGATCAGCAAATCGGTCGCCATGTTGTCACTGGTGGCGATCATCTTCTCGGCGGCGGTGCGTACCGAAACATGCGCTCCCGCAGGCAAAGCCAGCCCTGACGAGCCGACTGCGCGGCTCTTAGCGGTGACCGTCAGCTGGTCATCCCAGGACACCGTTCCGTTCTTGATCGCGCCCGCGAGCGCGTGCAACACGTAAAGCTTGAAAATGGATGCCAGCGGCAAAGATTCGTGGGTGTTGGTGCCTGCCACCGGGTCGCAGTGCCCGTCGTCGACCTCGGCGACCTGATAGGAGTAGCGCGCACCCGTCTTGCCCAGCACCGCGTCGATGTCGTGCCAGGAGTTGATCGTGGGCGTCTGGGTGTCGAGATCGAACCGATCCACCCACCCGCCATCGTCGGTGTGAATCCGGATGCTTTGCCGGGCACCGTAGGACGAGGTCAGGTGCAGGGTCGCCACATTCGCGCCGAGGTCGACGCCGTCAAGGGCGAACGGACGGTCCCACCACAGCGCCTCCATGGTGGTTTCCACCGACTCGACCTTGTCGGGCGCGGCGAGGGTGCCCACTCCGACCGGGCCGATGGGCCAGTCCGAGTTGAGCATGTCCAGCGTCTGCTGGGCCCGGATCCCTGGCGGGGTGCGGATGTCGATCTGCCGTCCCGGATTCGCCGCGTTCGCCTGCGGGGAGGGGTTGGGGGCGCAACCGGGCGCCAGTGTCACTACCAAAGCGGCGGCCGCGCTCAGCGTCAATGCGCGGCGCCGGGCCGATCGCCCGCTAGCCAGCCTGCTTGTTGCCGGCAACGTCCATCACAACCTCGAATTCCAGCAGCGAAGCCCCGGTCGCCACCGGCTTCGCCCGCTCACCGGAGTGCGCTTCGATGGCGGGCCCCTGCGCCCACGCCTGGAATGCCTCTTCGGACTCCCACTGGGTCACCACGAAGTAGCGGTTCTCGCCCTTGATCGGGCGGAGCAGTTGAAAGCCGAGGAAGCCGGGCTGGTTGTCGACGGCGTGTGCCCGGTGGGCGAACCGCTTCTCCAGTTCCGGGCCGGCGTCGGCGGGTACTTCGATTGCGTTGATCTTCACCACTGGCGACATGCCGCCAGGCTACCCCGCCCATCCCCATGCTCGGGCCGTGGGCGGTGCACGCAAGATGGTGCTATGCCCAGCCAACTGTTGACTTGCCGCGGGGGAGACGGCGAGCCGCTGGTGCTGGTGCACGGCCTGATGGGACGGGGAACCACCTGGCCGCGGCAGCTGCCCTGGCTGACCCGGCTGGGCACCGTCTACACCTACGACGCGCCGTGGCACCGCGGCCGCGACGTCGACGATCCCCACCCGATCAGCACCGAACGGTTCGTGGCCGACTTGGCCGACGTGGTCAGCACGCTGGAGGTGCCGGTCCGGATGGTCGGGCACTCGATGGGCGCCCTGCACGCATGGTGCTTGGCCGCCGAGCGGCCCGAACTCGTTTCCGCCTTGGTGCTCGAGGACATGGCGCCGGACTTCCGCGGCCGCACCACCGGCCCCTGGGAGCCGTGGCTGCACGCCCTGCCGGTCGAATTCGACTCCGCCGAACAGGTTTGCGACGAATTCGGGCCCGTCGCCGGGCAATACTTCCTGGAGGCCTTCGACCGCACCGAAACCGGTTGGCGGCTGCACGGTCACACCGCGCGGTGGATCGAGATCGCCGCGGAGTGGGGCACCCGGGACTATTGGACGCAATGGCGCGACGTGCGCGTGCCCGCACTGCTCATCGAGGCCGGCAATTCGGTCACCCCGCCGGGACAGATGCAGGAGATGGCCGAAACGGGAGTCGCGACAACGTATTTGAAGGTCCCGGACGCCGGTCACCTGGTTCATGACGAGGCGCCCCAGTTGTACCGCGAGGCGGTCGAGTCGTTCCTGGCGCCGTTGCCGCCGGCCTGACCGACTACTCCTCGCCGGCCAGCGCGAACCGGCCGTCGCGCGTCTGCGTCACCAAGCCGTCGGCCAGCAGCGAATACAGCGCCCGGTCGCGCTGCGCCGTATCGGTCAGCCAAGCCACATCCAGCTCGGCGCGCGTCACCGGAGAATCGTTGGCGCGCAACACATCCATCAGCCTCCCGCGGACCTGACGGTCGGTTCCGGCGTAGGTCTGTACGCGACGGGCCGGACCTTGGGCGGGCGGATGGCCGGCGTCTCGCCACGCGCACCGGTCCAGCGGGCACAGCCCGCAGCGCGGTGTGCGCGCCGTGCAGACCGTCGCGCCCAGTTCCATCAGCGCGACGGAAAACTTCGGTGCCGTTGCGTCGTCGGGCAGCAGCGCCGACACGTCGGCGTGGTCGCGCGTCGCGGACGGTGCGCCCGCGTCGGCCAGGCCATGCAGCACACGCGCCACCACCCGGCGCACGTTGGTGTCCACCACCGGGACCGGCCGGCCATAGGCGAAGCAGGCGATTGCGCGTGCGGTGTAGCTACCGACACCGGGCAGCGTCAGCAGGGTGTCGACATCATCGGGCACAACGTCATCGTGATCGTGCGCGATCACGGTGGCGCACTCGTGCAACCGCTTGGCCCGGCGCGGGTAGCCCAGCTTGCCCCATGCGCGCAGCACGTCCCCGGCGCTGGCCGCGGCCGTGGCCGACGCGGTCGGCCAGCGCCGCACCCAATCCGTCCAGATCGGTAGCACCCGCGATACCGGCGTCTGCTGCAGCATGAATTCGCTCACCAGAATCTGCCAGGCGCTCACCCCCGGCTCGCGCCAAGGCAAATCGCGACGCGACCGGTCGTACCAGTGAACAAGATCGGTGACTGATATGAATTCGGGGCCCGCAACCGGCGGATGCGGCAAGATGTCGGCCATGCCTAACACCAGTCCGGTAACCGCGTGGAAGTCACTCAAAGAGGGTAACGAGCGATTCGTCGCCGGCAAGCCGCAGCATCCCAGCCAAAGTGTTGAGCATCGAGCGAGCCTCGCCGCGGGTCAGAGCCCCACCGCCGTGGTGTTCGGCTGCGCCGACAGCCGGGTGGCCGCCGAGCTCATCTTCGATCAGGGCTTGGGTGACATGTTCGTGGTGCGCACCGCGGGGCAGGCCATCGATTCGGCGGTGTTGGGCTCCATCGAGTTCGCCGTGGCGGTGCTCAACGTGCCGCTCATCGTCGTGCTGGGTCACGACAGCTGCGGCGCGGTCAAAGCGGCGCTGGCCGCGATCGACGACGGCACGATACCCGGCGGTTTCGTGCGTGACGTGGTGGAACGCGTCGCCCCATCGATCCTGATGGGCAGGCGCGAGGGCCTGAGCCGCGTGGACGAGTTCGAGAAGCGACACGTCTGCGAAACCGTTGCGCAGTTGACGTCTCGGTCGGCGATCATCGCCGAACGGGTGGCCGCGGGCACGGCAGCGGTGGCTGGGGTCACCTACCACCTTGCGGACGGGCGGGCGGAGTTGTGCGATCACGCCGGCGACATTGGTGAATAACGCCGGATAGGGCACGCTTCGGCCCCGATTTCGGGCGCTACTACACGGCGGTCGCCCAGCAAACCCGGCGACACGCCGAGCCGGGTCAGCCGAATCGATGTGACCTGGGCCTACGCTGCGAACGTGCTCGATCTGGAACCGCGTGGCCCGCTACCCACCGAGATCTATTGGCGGCGCAGAGGCCTGGCCATTGGCATCGCGGTCGTCGTGATCGGGATCGTAGCCGCCGTCGTCATCGCGTTCATGGGACATAACGCGGGAGCTAAACCCGCCAACGCCGACAAAGCCACCGCCGCTGCGAACAAGCCGGTATCACCCGCGCCGCAGGCGCCCCCACCGGCGGGCCCCGAGGGACCGGCTCCCGTGGTGCCGCCGGCGCAGGGGCAGAACCCGGAGACCCCCACCCCCACGGCAGCGGTGCAGCCGCCGCCGATTCTGAAGGAGGGCGACGACTGCCCCGATTCGACGCTGGCGGTCAAGGGTCTGACCAATGCGCCGCAGTACTTCATCGGTGACCAACCGAAATTCACCATGGTCGTCACCAACATCGGGCTGGTGGCCTGCAAGCGCGACGTCGGCGCCGCGGTGCTGGCCGCCTACGTCTACTCGCTGGACAACAAACGGCTGTGGTCGAACCTGGACTGCGCCCCGTCCAACGAAACGCTGATCAAGACCTTCACGCCGGGCGAGCAGGTCACCACCGCGGTGACGTGGACGGGAATGGGTTCGGCCCCGCACTGCCCGCTGCCGCGGCCGGCCATCGGGCCGGGCACGTACAACCTCGTCGTGCAACTGGGGAATCTTCGCTCGATGCCGGTTCCGTTCATCATGAACCAGCCGCCGCCGCCGCCGGGTCCGGTGCCCGGACCGGGGCAGCCGGGCGCCGTGCCTCCGCCGGAGGCGCCGCCGATGCCCGCGCCGCCGGCGGGCTGAGGCCGGCACGCATCAGCGCGCACCTAGTTCAATGAGTCGGTGATCGTCGACTCGGCCAGCTGCGACAATCCCTCACGCACGTGGCGTGCCCACATCGCGCCGATGCCGTCGACCGATTGCAGGTCGCTGGCGCTGGCCGCCAGCACGTTCTGCAGCGTCCCGAATGAGCGAACCAGCAGGTCGGCGTGGGCGAACTGGAGACGGGGGATGCCGGCCAGCGCGCGATAGCCGCGCGGGCTGACCGCCGAATCCTGCGCCTCGGTGGTCGTCGGATATCCGAAAACCTTTGCCAGAATGGTGAAGTCGAGCAGCTCGGTATCCGACAGCGCGTCCAGCTCGTCGAGCGTGGCCGTCACCGGCGCCTCCGACAGCGGTTCTGGGCTGGCGTGGTAGTCGCGCACGATCAGTTCGCGCGCATCCTCGTTGCCGCCCAGGAGTTCGTCGAGCTGCAGCCGCAGTTGGCGGCCGTCGGTGCCGAGTTCCACCGCGTCGTTGTCGATCACCTCACCGATCCGTCGGACCAGCTCGAGCCGCTGCACCACCGTCAAGACGTCACGCAGCGTGACGAAGTCCTCGATCTCGGCGCGCGACAGCTGCCTGCTGACCTCGTCGAGCCGGATCTTGTAGCGCTCCAGGGTGGCGATGGCCTGGTTCGCCCGCGACAAGATGGTCGCCGAGTCGGCGACCACATGGCGTTCCCCGCCCACGTAGACGGTCACGATGTTCATCGAGTGGCTCACCGAGATCACCGGGTAGCCGGTCTGGATCGCGGCCCGCTCCGCCGAGCGGTGTCGGGTGCCCGATTCGTCGGTCGCGATCGACGGGTCCGGTACCAGCTGCACGTTGGCCCGCACGATGCGGCTGCCATCGGTGGACAGCACGACGGCGCCGTCCATCTTCGCCAGCTCGCGCAGCCGGGTGGGGGCGTAGCGCACATCCAGCGCGAATCCGCCGTCGCAGATGGCCTCGACCGCCTCGTCGTTGCCGAGAACGATCAGCGCGCCGGTACGCCCACGCAGGATCCGTTCCAGGCCGTCACGCAGCCCGGTGCCCGGTGCCAGGCGGGCGACGGTCTCACGCAGCGTCGGACGGGTCACAGAAGGTCATTCTTCAGGCCGAACGCGCCATGCGTCTAGCGAACGCGGGTTTGCGGGCGCGCCACCGCGGTGGCCGGCGATGTCGATCATGTGCTCCAGCGCCGCCACGATGGTGGGCGCGCGCAGGGCCTGCATCCCGTTCGGCACGATCTCGCGGCGGGGATCGTCGCCGTCCGGGATCAGCGCGATGCTGAACCCCTGGCGCGCGGCCTCGGACAGGCGCCGATCCATGCCGCTGACCCGCCGGAGGTCTCCGGCCAATCCCACCTCGCCGATCATGACCGCCGTGGTCGGCAGCGGCAGGTCCGCGAGCGCCGACGCCAGCGCGACCGCGACCGCCAGGTCAGACGACGGATCGGTCAGCCGCATGCCGCCGACCGTGGACAGGTAGATGTCGTTGGCGGCGACCGGCAGCTTGGCGTGCTTCTCCAGCACTGCGGTGATCATCGCGGCCCGGGATTGGTCGATGCCGCTGACGGCGCGGCGTGGCGAGCCGCCCGCGGGCGTGGCGAGCAGCGCCTGCACCTCACCGATGAGTGGCCGCTTCCCGTCGAGCGTCACCGTGATCGCGGTGCCGGGAACCGGCGCCGGACGCTGGTCCAGGAAGAGGTTCGACGGGTCGGCGACGCCCTCGATCCCGTTGTCGTGCAACAGGAAACACCCGACCTCGTCGGCGGCCCCGAACCTGTTCTTGATCCCCCGGACCATGCGCAGCGAGCCGTTGCGGTCGCCCTCGAAGTGCAGCACCACATCGACCAGGTGCTCCAGGGAACGCGGCCCGGCGATGGCACCGTCCTTGGTGACGTGCCCGACCAGGATCAGCGCGACGCCGTTGGTTTTGGCCGCCGCGGTCAGCGCCGACGTCACCGCGCGCACCTGCGTGACGCCGCCGGCCACGCCGTCGGCCTCGGTGGTGGACATGGTCTGGACCGAGTCCACGATCACCAGCGCCGGCTTGACCGTGGCGATGTGCTCGAGCACGGCGTGGAGATTCGATTCGGCGGCCAGATAAAGTTCGTCGCTGCCACAGCCGATGCGGTCGGCGCGCAGCCGGATCTGGCCCGCAGACTCCTCACCCGAGATGTACAGCGCGCGCCGACCGGATCGCGCCCATCGATGCGCGACCTCGAGCAACAGCGTCGACTTACCCACGCCCGGATCGCCGGCCAGCAAGGTGACGGAGCCGGGCACCACGCCGCCGCCGAGTACCCGGTCGAGTTCGCCTACGCCCGTCGTGCGGTGCCGGCTGGCGTTGGGCTCGACGGAAGTGATGGGCACGGCCGGCGACACCATCGCCAGCCCGCTACGACGGCCGGTGACCGCGCTGAGAACCGGGACCTCGTCAACGGTGCCCCAGGTGCCGCACTCCAGGCAGCGGCCGACCCACTTCGCGGTGACATGCCGGCATTCCGAACACCGGTATTGGGAGCGCGCTGTTGCCACGTCATGACGGTATCGAGCCGCTACGACAAGCCCGCGTCACGACAGGCGGTTACCCGGCCTGGTTTTCCTGCGGTGGCTTCAGCCCGGCCGAGATCGGCACGGCGACGGTGGCCTGCCCGGCCTTCTCGAAATTAAAGGTGAAGTTGTAGGTGAGGCCGTTGGAGATGGGCTTGGCCAGGTTGACCGTCGCCTTGGCCGCCGCGGTGTTGGCACCGATCGGACCCGGTGCCACCTTCGCGCCCTCCGGCGTGCCGACGAACAGCGAGCCGCCCGCGGGCAGTCGAGCGTCGCCGCTGACCGTCACCGTGCCGATGTCGCTGGTGATGCCGACGAGTCTGTCGGCCGTGGTCACCGACTGGTTGACGGCCACCAGCACCAGGTCCACGGTCCGGCCCGGCTGCAGGTAGTCGCCGCTTTGACTGGCCTGGATCCGGATGTTGCGCAGCGCCACGTTGTTGAACGTGACCTTGTTGCCGTTGATGGCGGGTTCCTGGACCGCCATCTGCGAGACCTGACCGGCTCCGCAACCGCTGAGCAGAACGGCCGTCGCGCCGGCGACGGCGAGCGCGGGGAGGCCGAGGCGGATCTTGAAGCGGTTCACTCTCTCAAGCCTCCTGCTGAGCCGGGTTCGACTAATGCAACTATGCACAGTAGTAGCAAGGTCTCGCGCGCGATAGCGCGGGGCGCCAGACCTGCGCAGGAGCGCCCCAAGAGCCGTTTTCAAGGCCGCCGCCGGGCCGCCCCGGGGGCGTTGGTAATGTCCTGCACTGCACGACTTGATCCCCATGTCAACCCCTAATCTTCGCGTGTTGTGCCCCTGACCTGCATCGTTGCTTCGCGCGTAGTTGGGTGGCCGTGTTAGGATGAAGTAACGAAAGGGGCTCGAATCAGATGATCTTCAAGGTCGGCGACACCGTTGTTTACCCGCATCACGGTGCTGCGTTAGTCGAGGCGATCGAAACCCGCACCATCAAAGGGGAGCAAAAAGAGTATCTCGTCTTGAAGGTGGCGCAGGGTGACCTGACCGTTCGAGTTCCCGCCGAAAACGCCGAGTACGTCGGTGTCCGCGATGTCGTCGGACAAGAAGGTCTCGACAAGGTTTTCCAGGTGCTGCGCGCCCCACACACCGAAGAGCCGACCAACTGGTCGCGCCGCTACAAGGCCAATCTCGAGAAGCTCGCTTCCGGTGATGTAAACAAGGTCGCCGAGGTAGTCCGCGACCTGTGGCGTCGCGACCAGGAGCGTGGGCTGTCGGCCGGGGAGAAGCGGATGCTGGCGAAGGCCCGGCAGATTCTGGTCGGTGAATTGGCGCTGGCCGAGAGCACCGACGACGCGAAGGCGGAGACCATCCTCGACGAGGTTCTGGCCGCCGCTTCCTGAAGGTCCTGACACTTCGGTGGCCCCGGAGACGGGCACCTCGGGCGGAGTAGTCGCAGTCGTCCCCGCCGCAGGATCGGGCGAACGACTGGCCGCAGGAATTCCCAAGGCATTTTGTGTGGTTGACGGCCGCACGCTGCTGCAGCGCGCGGTCGCCGGTTTGCTCGAATCCGGGGTCGTCGATCACGTCGTGGTGGCGGTTCCCGCCGACCGGATCGACGAGGCCAAGCGGCTCCTGGGTGATCACCTCACCGCCGGAGAGATCACCGTCGTCGCGGGCGGGCCCGACCGCACCGAATCCGTCAACCTGGCCCTCGCCGCCCTGGCGTCCTTTTCGGCGGCGTCCGAGTTCGTGCTGGTGCACGACGCCGCGCGGGCGCTGACTCCCCCGGTGTTGATCAACCGCGTGGTGGAGGCGCTGAAGGCCGGTCACGACGCCGTGGTGCCCGCGCTGCCCCTGCATGACACCATCAAGGCCGTGGACGCCAACGGGGTGGTCCTGGGGACGCCGGAGCGCGCCGGCTTGCGCGCCGTGCAGACGCCGCAGGGCTTCGCGACCGAGCTGCTGTCACGTGCCTACCGCGCCCGGGCCGGGATGCCGGGTTTCACCGACGACGCATCGCTGGTCGAGCACGTCGGCGGCCAGGTCCAGGTCGTCGAGGGCGACCCGCTGGCATTCAAGATCACCACGCAGCTCGATTTGTTGCTGGCCGAGGCCGTGGTGCGCGGGTGAACGCGCCGGATCACCTCCCCAGGGTCGGGCTGGGCGTCGACGTGCACCCCATCGAACCCGGTCGGCCGTGCCGGCTGCTGGGTCTGCTTTTTGCCGACGCCGACGGCTGCGCCGGGCATTCCGACGGCGACGTCGGGGCGCACGCGCTGTGCGACGCGGTATTGTCGGCGGCCGGACTGGGCGACGTGGGGGCGGTATTCGGGATCGACGATCCGCGCTGGAAGGGCGTCAGTGGCGCCGACATGTTGCGCCATGTCGCGGATCTGACGTCGCACCAGGGCTTTCGGATCGGCAATGCCGCCGTGCAGGTCATCGGGAATTGGCCGAAGGTCGGTCCACGCCGCGACGAGGCGCAGCGGGTGCTGTCGGAATTGCTGGGCGCGCCGGTCTCGGTGTCGGCGACGACGACCGACGGGTTAGGGCTGACCGGACGCGGCGAGGGCCTCGCCGCCATCGCCACCGCGCTGGTGATCGCCACCGGGTAAGGCCGCGCAGCGCCGGGCGCCGTGGAACTACCCGGTAAGCTGGCACGTCGTGACCGATCACGCCCGCTTGCGGCTACATGACACGGCAGCCGGTGCCGTGCGTGATTTCGTTCCGCTGCACGAGGGTCATGTCTCCATCTACCTGTGTGGCGCCACAGTCCAGGGCCTGCCGCACATCGGCCATGTCCGCAGCGGGGTGGCCTTCGACATCCTGCGCCGATGGCTGATCGCCCGCGGCTGCGACGTCGCGTTCATCCGCAACGTCACCGACATCGAAGACAAGATCCTCAGCAAGGCCGCCGCGGCGGGTCGGCCGTGGTGGGAGTGGGCGGCCACCTACGAACGCGCCTTCAGCGCCGCCTATGACGCCCTGGACGTGCTACCGCCGTCGGCCGAGCCGCGAGCCACCGGGCACATCACCCAGATGGTCGAACTAATGGAACGGCTGATCGAAACCGATCACGCTTACGCCGCCGGCGGCGACGTCTACTTCAGCGTGCTCAGCTATCCCGAATACGGGCAGCTGTCCGGCCACAAAATCGACGACGTCCACCAGGGCGAGGGCGTCGCGACCTGCAAACGCGATCAGCGCGACTTCACTCTGTGGAAGGGCGAAAAGCCCGGCGAGCCGTCGTGGCCCTCGCCGTGGGGGCGAGGGCGACCGGGCTGGCACCTGGAATGCTCCGCCATGGCCCGCACCTATCTCGGCCCGGAATTCGACATCCATTGCGGTGGAATGGACTTGGTCTTCCCGCACCACGAGAACGAGATCGCCCAGAGCCGCGCCGCCGGTGACGGCTTCGCCCGCTACTGGCTGCACAACGGCTGGGTGACGATGGGCGGCGAGAAGATGAGCAAATCGCTGGGCAACGTGCTCGCGATACCGGCGTTGCTGCAGCGCGTGCGCCCCGCCGAACTGCGCTACTACCTGGGCAGCGCCCACTACCGGTCGATGCTGGAATTCTCCGAGGTCGCCCTGCAGGACGCGGTGAAAGCGTATGTCGGCGTTGAGGAATTCCTGCATCGCGTGCGGGTGCGGGTGGGTGGGGTCGAGCCCGGGCAGTGGACGCCGCGGTTCGCCGCGGCCCTCAACGACGACCTGGCGGTGCCGGCCGCGCTGGCCGAAGTGCACGCCTCCCGCGCGGAAGGCAACCGGGCGCTGGACTCCGGCGATCACGAAGGCGCGCTGCAGCATGCCGGCGCTATCCGCGCGATGATGGGCATCCTAGGGTGCGACCCCCTCGACGAACGCTGGGAGACCCGCGACGAGACGTCGGCGGCGCTGGCCGCGGTCGACGTGTTGGTCCAGGCGGAGCTGGAGAATCGGCAGAAGGCGCGCGAGGAACGCAACTGGGCGCTCGCCGACGAGATCCGCGACCGGCTCAAGTACGCCGGCATCGAGGTCACCGACACCGCCGACGGGCCGCAGTGGGAGCTTTTGGCCCACGAAGAAAAGCGCGACAAGTAGATGGCCGGCAACTCGCGCCGCCGCGGGGCGATTCGCAAAGAGGGCACCAAGAAGGGACCCACCGTGGGGTCGGGGGGACAGCGCCGCCGCGGCCTGGAGGGCCGCGGTCCCACCCCGCCCGCGCATATGCGCCCGAATCATCCGGCCGCCAGGCGCGCTAAGGCCCAGGCCCGTCGGCCGGCGCGGGGCCGAACCGACGAATCCGAGACCGTGCTCGGCCGCAACCCGGTGCTCGAGTGCCTGCGGGCCGGGGTGCCGGCTACCGCGCTCTACGTGGCGCTGGGCACCGAAGCCGACGAGCGGTTGACCGAATCCGTCACCCGCGCAGCCGATTTGGGAATCTCCATCCTGGAGGTGCCGCGCACCGATCTGGACCGGATGACCAGCAACCACCTGCACCAGGGGATCGCGTTGCAGGTGCCGCCCTACGACTACGCCCACCCCGACGATCTGGTTGCTGCCGCGCTCGCCTCGCCGCCGGCGCTGCTGGTCGCGCTGGACAACATCTCCGACCCGCGCAACCTGGGTGCCATCGTGCGTTCGGTGGCCGCGTTCGGCGGCCACGGTGTGCTTATCCCGCAGCGGCGCTCGGCCTCGGTGACGGCGGTCGCGTGGCGCACGAGCGCCGGGGCCGCGGCCCGCATCCCGGTGGCGCGGGCCACCAATTTGACCAGAACACTGACGGATTGGGCCGGCCGCGGGCTGCGGGTGGTCGGACTGGACGCCGGCGGCGAGACCACGCTCGACGACATCGACGGCACCGATCCGCTGGTGGTCGTCGTGGGCTCGGAAGGCAAGGGACTGTCACGCCTGGTGCGGCAGAACTGCGACGAAGTCGTGTCCATCCCGATGGCTCAGAACACCGAATCGCTGAACGCGTCCGTGGCCGCCGGGGTGGTGCTCGCCGAAATCACGCGCCAGCGCAGGGGTTAACTCGGTTGCCCCGCCCCTGCGCGCGCCGTCGTGCCGTGCTGATCGTGATGCTGACCGTCGTGCTGTGGCCTGTCGGCATCGCCCGCGCCCAATCACCCGACTTCGACCTGCAGGCCCACCGCGGCGGGCGCGGGGAGACCACCGAGGAATCCCTGCGAGCGTTCGCCAAGGCCCTCGAATTGGGCGTCAGCACTTTGGAACTCGACGTCGTCCTCACCAAGGACGGTCAACCCCTGGTGTGGCACGACCCGACGATTCAGCCCGAGAAGTGCGCCGACACCGCCCCCGCGTTCGACGGTGATCCGCAGTATCCGTATGTCGGCAAGCTCGTGCACGAGCTCACCCTGGCGCAGGTCGACACCCTGGACTGTGGGCGTCCGCTCGTCGACTACCCTCGCGCCGAAGTGGTGCGGGGCAACAAGATAGCGACGCTGCCGCAGGTGTTCGCCCTCGCCGACTCCTACGGCGCCGGTGCGATCCGCTACAACATCGAGACCAAAGTGGAGGCCGATCAGCCCGGCACATCCGCCGAACCGCAGGAGTTCGTCGACGTGATACTGGCCGCGGTCAGATCCGCGGGCAAGGTCGACCGCGTGGAGATCCAGAGCTTCGACTGGCGCACCCTGCCACTGGTACGCGGCGCCGAACCGTCAGTTCCGTTGGTGGCCCTGTATGACGCGCGGACCTGGGCGGCGGACTCCCCGTGGCTGGCCGGTGAAGACCCCGCCCTCATCGGCGACCCCCTGATCGGCGCGCGCATGGTGGGCGCGAGCATCGCCTCACCGGACTACCGGCTGGTGACCGGCCAGCCCTTCGTCGATCGCGCGCATGCGTTGGGGCTCAAGGTGATTCCCTGGACGGTGAACGACGCCGCCGCCATGCGTCAGCAGATCGGCTTTCGCGTCGACGGCATCATCACCGACTACCCGACGGTGTTGCGCAGCGTGCTCGCCGGACTGGCGATGCCGCTGCCGCCCGCCTACCGGCGCGGCTAGTCAGGTCATAGCGTCGGCCCAGGCGATATGGGCTTCGAAGCCAAGCGTTCTCGCCATATCGCGGTAGCGATCCCTCAGGCCGGCGTATGCCGCGTCATCACTGCGGGCCCGGGCCAGTAGGGCACGAAATCGAAGCACGAATATGTCGCGCAACGCATATCGTTCATTGGTCGGCGCCTCCGCTAGCCGCTCCGTGACGGCCTCCGCTTCGGTCAGGTCACCGTCGGCACCGCGGTCTAGGAGCGTCTGCACCAGGACAGCCGTCGTTACGATGCCCCACCCCAGTAACTGCCCCTGATGAACCACGTTTTCAGTGGTGTCACGCATGAGCGAGATGGCGCGGTCGTGGTCGCCACGTCGAGCCATTTCACGCGCCAAAGCCGCACGGACGACGGGCAAATCGCCCAGATGGTGTTGATCGCGCAGGAATATGTCGTGGACCTCGGCCGCGAGCCGCTCGCCGCGGTCGCGCTCGGCAACTGTGGGGCGGTGCACCAACGCAATGGCCATCGTCACCTGCGCGTGGGCCAAGGCGAAATCGTCACCGGATCGCTCCGCGGCGGTCAGGGCTTCCTCGATCTCATGCATCACGGAATCGTCGGGTTTGAGCACTCCCGTCGGAATGGTGGTGCCATAGGCGTAGGTCACGGTTCCGGCGTACGTCAAGGGGTCTGCGTTGCGCGCCATGGTCAATCCGTCCAGCAGGTCGTCGCGCCATCCGGGACGACCGAGGCAATACCGGCCAAGGGCACGGCTGGTGAGGGCGAGGGCCAATGGAGATCCGTGCAGGAAGTTGCCTTTGGACGGGTCGTTGTCGGCCAGTTCGACCACGCGCTGCGACCACAGCAGTACGTCCGAGTACTCAGAGGCCTCCATTTTCGCGTAGATCGGCCCGGCGGACAGCCCCACGGTCAGGGTCGGATCGTCGAGCGACTCGACCAGGGTCCAGGCTTCGGCCGCCAGTCTCGAGGCCTCACGCAACCGGCCCTGGTATGCGTGATCGGCCACCCGCCCTACCGTGGCGATGGCCAACGACGTCTTGTCGCCGGCTTCGGTGCACAGCCGGCGCAACTCCTCGAAGCGGGCGGCTCCGACACTAACGTGAACACGAAATGCCGTTCCGCACAGCAAAGTACGTGGGGTGATGCGCATGGCGGTGCGGTTCGGAGCATCGTCGGGTAGCGCGTCGGCGATGCTCATTGCGCGCTGCCAGCTGAGCCGCGCGGCGTTGATGTCGCGGTTGGTCGCCCACGTCGCCGCGCGCATATGCCATTCGTAGCCGGCGTGCATGTCGCCGGCCGCCTCCAAGTGTTCGGCGATCAACGCCGCGTGCTGGTCGGCCGACTGCGGCTGGCCGGCTTCGATCGCGGTGGCCAGCCGACGATGCAGGTGCGCGCGATCCGCCTTCAGCTGCGACTCGTAGGCGACCGTGCGGATGAGCGGGTGACGGAACACGTATTCGGCGGTTGGCCTGAACCGCACCTGGTCGACCAGCTCCGCCGCGATCAGTTCGTGGACAGCCGGATCGAGCTCGAGGGTGGCCAGCAGATCGGTGCTGAAGCGGGAGCCGATGACGGCGGCGGCTGCAAGCGTGCGTTTGGCCGCATTGCCGAGCCGGTCGATGCGGGCGGCGATGGTTGCCTGCAGTGTGGCAGGCACACTGATGTCGGCCACATCGACGTGGCATGTGTAGCCGCCACGCTCGCCGACTAGCACACCCCGTTCGGCGAGATCACGGGCGACCTCTTCGGCAAAGAAGGGATTGCCGGCAGCGCGCTCGGCGATTATCTCGCCGATGTGGCTGACCGATGGAGCCGCGCCGAGCAGTTCACCGATCAGCTGCACGGTCTCCGAATTGGTCAATGGTGCAAGGGCGATGGTCTGCGCGCCCGCGACATGCGCCAGCGCCCCGCGGTATTCGGGGCGATAGGTGATCAGCACCAGGGCGGGCGTATGCGGTACCACCGCAAGGAAATCGGCGATCATCGATTCGCTGACCTCGTCGATCCAGTGCGCATCCTCTATCACGAAGACCGCCGGTTCGGTGCGGGCCAGCTGGGACGAGTTGATCAACGCGGTCAG
Source organism: Mycobacterium sp. NGS58 (assembly GCF_059812385.1). Taxonomy (NCBI): domain Bacteria; kingdom Bacillati; phylum Actinomycetota; class Actinomycetes; order Mycobacteriales; family Mycobacteriaceae; genus Mycobacterium; species Mycobacterium sp. NGS58. The sequence goes on from NZ_JCALCO010000001.1 coordinate 269,421, forward strand.
TCGCCGTCGCCGGGCATCGGGGTCGATCTTCGGCAAGGTGACCGCGGGGTCGGCGATGCCCACCAAGTCGTCGAGTAGCAACAGGTCCTGCGGATCGGCGTCGGGAAATTGCGTCCGAACCTGTGCCCGTGCGGTCTGCTCGTCCAAGCCGCCCAGTCGGCCGGTCGCGCGTAGCAGGCGCGCCACAGCATGGAATGGAACGTCGGTGGCATGTGATTCACAGAACGTGGAAAACACCTCGACGCCACGGCTTTTCGCGGCATCGGCGGCTTCGGCGGTGAGCCGGGTCTTGCCGATGCCGGGAGGGCCGACCACGGCCACCACACACCCCTGGCCCGCCATCGAGCGATCCAGCATCGCGGTCAGCGTGGTCAATTCCCAGTCGCGGCCCACCAATTTCGAGTGCGAGACACCGGTCCGTTCGGTGGCCACGCTCAGCAGGCGCCGCGCCGGCACTGCGTCCTCGGCGCCTTTGATGCGGAGCAATTGCGGCTCGCCCAGCACCGCCGCGCCGTCGACCAGCCGAGCCGTCGATTCGCTGAGCATCACGCCGTCGGGCGGCGCGATGGACTCCATCCGCTGGGCCATCCCCACCTGTTCTCCGATGGTGGTGTAACCCACAGCGGCGGAACCGATCTCACCGGCGATCACCTGGCCGGAGTTGAGCCCCACCCGCAACTGCAGGGCCAGACCGTCGCGGCGTTCAACGTCTGCCGCCAGGTCGGCGACCTCCTCCTGGATGCCGAGCGCCGCCAGACAGGCGCGCAGTGCGTGGTCCTCCAAAGCGACCGGCGCGCCGAATACCGCCATGATGCCGTCGCCGGTGAACTTGTCCACCGTGCCGCCATACCGTTGGACCACCGCCGCCGCACGGGTGACGAGCCCGGCCATGATCTCGCGGAGCCGCTCCGCGCCGACGGCCGCCGCGATGTCCATCGAACGCACCACGTCGGCGAACAGCACAGTGACTTGCTTGTACTCCGCGGAAGGGCCGGGCACCGCAGTGGGTGAACCGCACTCGTCGCAGAACTTTGCGGTCAGCCGCAGTTCGGCGCCGCATTTCAGGCAGGCCAGTGCGGCCGTCATGGCCCTTACGATAGGGCGCTCACCAGTTCAGGATCACGTTATCGGCCGCATCCGCCGACGTCTCCGTCACGTCAACCGAACGGTCCGCGGGTTTGCGGCGGTTGGCCAGGGCGGCCCGCCACATCATGTCCGGCCGCAGCAGCCGGGTGGCGGGATCGATGAGCGCGGTGACTTTGACGAAGCGGTCGACCGCGACGGGATCGTATTCGGTCGCGGTGAGTATGCGATCGATGTACCCGTTGAGCAGTCGGGTGAGCAGCGGTGGCGTGCCCTCGATTTCGGGTAGGCACAGGTCCGGGTTGGCCGACAGCTCCCACGCCTGGCGGATCGGCACCGCGGCGGCCCGGAAGAATCGCCGCGCCAGCTGCTCCGTGCCGCCGGACAAGCAGTCGCGCAGCGCCACTGCCTCGAGCGCGGCGACCGTCATGCCCTGACCGTAAATCGGGTTGAAGCTGCAGATCGCGTCGCCCATGACCAGCAGGCCTTCGGGGAAGCGACGCATCTTGTCGTAGCGCCGCCATTGACTGGACGGCTGACCGTGCCGGGTGGGCTCCCCGACGGGTTCGGCGGCCAGGACCGCGGCCAGCAGGTGGGGCGGTGCGCAGTCCCAGACGAACTCGCACATCGATATCAGGTCTGTCGACGGCGCGTTGCCCGCGACGCCGAAAACGGTGAACATCCAGGTGTCGTTCTCCGCGCGCAGCAGGCCCAGCCCACGCGGCCGGCCCGGCACCGGCCCAACGATGAAACCGAATTCGTGCAGCGCGTCCGGTGCCATGCGCAGGCATTGGCTCGCATAGGTCAGATGCACGGGCACGTGGACCTCGGGCGGACGCTCGTAGCCCAGGGCGGTCAACCATGCCGGGGTGCGAGCGCCGCGCCCGGTGGCATCGAGCACCAGGTCCGCGCTCAACGTGACGTCCTCGCGGGTCCGGCGGTTGACGATTCGGGCGCCGGTGACGCGCCGGCGATCCGGCGTCGTGGTCAAGTCCACTATGTCGTGCTCATCGAGCAGAGTGACGTTGGCGATGCGGCGCAGCCGCGCGCGGACGTGTTCCTCGAGGAAGGGCCGGGTGGCGAGATACGCGGCGAACGAGGGGGCGCCGCCGGTGCGCACCATGAGGTGCCCGCCCAGGTGGTAGTAGAGCCGGGACAGGTCCCGGCCGTCCAGGTGATGTGCACCGTCCATGACCATCTCATCGAGGACGCCGGGGAACAATTGCTCGAGTACCTGAGCGCCGCGGGGCAGCAGGCCATGAAGGTGGCGACCCTGTGGCACGCCCCGGCGAGCGGCGGCGGTATCGGGAGGGATGTCGGGCAGCGGATCGCGCTCCACCACCGTGACCGTGTGGAAGAACTCGCTGAGCGTTCGCGCGGCGACCAGACCCGCCATGCTCGCTCCCAGTACCAATGCGTGATTGCCGACCTTTGCCATACCCCACCACCTGTGCTGAGCGCCTATCTGACAAAAGCCATGCTCATGGTCGGAAAATGGGGTGGACAGCGTAGTCGACTACGTCATTGCTGCGGGGCGCCTACACGTGAGGTCCCCGAAACACCGCCAAAGCCTCCCATGCGGCGCTTGCGCGCCGTTATAGTCGCCGAGTGATCGGCGCCGAGCCGCTGACCGGGCGTGACAGCGAATGGGGCATTATTCGCCGCGCCCTGGGTCCGGGCGGTGCCCACACGGGCGTGGTGATCGTCGGCGCCGCCGGAGTGGGTAAGACCTGGCTGGCCCACGAAGTGCTGCGGCGCGCCGAGGCGTCCGGCGAGCGGACCAGGTGGATCGTCGGCACCGACTCGGCGCAGGCGCTGCCCCTCGGGGCATTCATCGGTGTGATGACCGAGGCGATGAACGAGGCTCGGTCGGACCCGCTGACCGATGTGCGACGGGTGATCAATTCGTTTGTCGCGCAACAGCGTCAGCGCCGCGTGGTGGTGGGGATAGATGATGCGCACCTGCTGGATGGATTGTCGGCGCTCGTCGTCCACCAGCTGGCGCAGTCCGGCGGGGTCCGGCTGGTGGTCACCGTACGCAGCGGCAGCGACGAGCCCGATGCGGTGACAGCACTGTGGAAAGACGGACTGCTGGAAAGACTTGACCTCAAACCTTTTTCGGCTGCCCAGACGCGCGAAGTCATCGAAAGCAAGCTGGACGGTCCGGTCGATGCGCGCAGCGCAAACCGGTTCCAGAAGTTGACCGGTGGCAACGCGCTGTTCCTGCGGCAGCTGGTGGCGGATCAGGTGACCGCCGGGCGGATGCGTAAAACGGCCGGGGTGTGGATGTGGGACGGCGATGTCGCGGTCTCGTCGAGCCTGTCCGAAACAGTGAGCCGTCAGATGGGCCGCCTCAGTCCGGAGATGGCGATGGTGATCGACACGTTGTCGCAGTGTGAGCCGCTGGCCGTGGAGGTGCTGTGCGATCTGGCCCGGCGCAGCGACCTGGCCGCAGCCGAGCGGATGGGGCTGGTGAACATCGAACGCACCGGCGCGGGGTTGACGGCCAGGCTCGCCCATCCGCTGTTCGGTGAGCTGCGCCGCGCGGGCGCCGGAGAGCTGTACCTGTCGGAGATCCGTGGCAGGTTGGCGGCGCGGCTGGGCAAAGACGGCGACGCGGACATGCAGGCCACCGTGCGCCGCGCGCTGCTTCGTCTCGAGTCCGACCTCGATCCCGACCCCGCGCTCTACCTGGAATCGGCACGGCATGCCATGACCCTGCTGGATCTCGATCTGGCCGACCGGTTCGCCACCGCCGCCGCCGAAGCCGGTGCGCCCGGGGCGGCGGGCGTGCGAGCCATGAACCTGGCGCTGCTCGGGCGCGGTGAGCAGGCTGAGGCGGCGCTGCGTGAGATGGCCAACTGTGACCTGCCCGACGGCCATCACTGGGCGACGGTGCGGGCGGCCAACCTGATCTGGCATCTCTTCAAGCCCAAGGACGCGGCCGATATCCTCGACGGTCTCGCGGCGCTCGATTCCGAGACGCCGGCCCAGCGGGCGGAGCGGTTGGCGGTGCAGGCGTGCCTGGATGCGGTGGCGGCACGCTGTGCGGCCGCGGCAGCAAATGCCCGCGCCGCCCTGGCCTTCCCCGACCTGCCCGGCTTCCACGCGATGATGGCGTCGCTCGCGCTGATCATGGCCATGGGGGCGCTGGGACAGGTCGATGAGCTCGCCGACGTGGCCCAGCAGACGCTGCGGCGGGCGACGACCTCGTTTCAGGCCTCGCATATGCGGTTCTGGTTCGGCGCCGTCTACGGGCGGGCCTGCCGGCTGACCGGCCGAATCGACGAATTCGTCAGCACGGCGCAGCAACTGGCCGATTCGTCCCGTGACATTCCGGGCCTGGCCTATGCGAACCTCGCCCTCCTGTCGGGCAACGCCGAGCTAGCCCGCGGCGCGGTCGCCGAGGCGGCCCGGCTCGTGCACGAGGCGGTGGCCGGAGTTCAAATACACTATGTGACAACGGGTTTGCGCCCGGCGAGCTACTTCGCGCTGGCCGAGGCGCACGCCAAACTCGGGCAGGCCGACGATGCGAACGACGCGGTCACCGCGGCACGGTCCTGCGTGCCGGCCGACTTCTTGTTCATGCATACCGGCCTGTCGCTGGCCGAAGGGTGGGCCCTGGCGGCGGGGGGCCGGCTGCCGGAGGCCGTAGCGGGCGTGAAGGAGGCGGCGCGGCTTGCCCGCGATCGCGGCCAGCCCACGCACGAGGTGGCCTGCATCCAGGCGGCGGCGCAATGGGGCGACGCCTCGCAGGCGGTCCGGGCACGGGAGCTGGCCGACGTGTTGTCGCTGCCGTTGGCCGCCGCCGTCGCGTCGCATGTGGAGGCGTTATCGGCCAAGGACGGCGAGGGCCTGCTGGCGGCCTCGGTGGCGTACCGGGGGATCGGCGATCGGGTCGCGGCCGCCGATGCCGCGGCGCAGGCCTCGGTGGTGTTCGACGAACACCAACAGCGTCGCCGCGGCCTGTACGCCGCGGCACTGGCCAGGGAATTGGCCGACGATTGCGGTGGCCTGCACACGCCGGCGCTGCACACTCCGACCGGCCTGAAGTTATCCGGCCGACAGCGCGATGTCGTCGAACTCGTCGTGGCCGGCCTGTCCAACCGCGAGATCGCCGAGGCGCTGGTGATGTCGGTGCGCACCGTGGAGGGCCACGTGTACCGGGCCTGTCAGCGGGTGGGGGCGCAGTCGCGCGAGGAGTTGGCGTCGATAATCCGATCGGGCCCCTGCGGCCCGCCCGCGCCCTAGAGACCCAGCAGCCGCGCCGACGCCCACAGCGCAAGCACCGCCACCGCCAGCGAGGCGGGCACGGTGCACACGCCCAGGCGGGTGTATTCGCCTACCCCGGCGTCGACATCGTGCTGACGTAACACGCGCCGCCACAACAGGTTCGACAGCGAACCGACGTAAGTCAGGTTTGGGCCGATGTTCACCCCGATCAGCACCGCCAAAACTGCCACCGGCCCACTCGGCACAACCAACGGCAGCAGCACCAGCGTGGCGGGCAGATTGTTGACGACGTTGGCCAGCACGGCGGCGATAGCGGCGATGGCGAGCAATGCGGGCAGGCCCGAACCCGACGGCAGCACCGCTGACATCGCCCTGTCCATCCCGTTGAGCATGACCGCCTGCACCACGACGCCCAGCGCCAGCACGAAGACCAGAAACGACACGTTCGCCGAGCGCACGATGTCGGCAACCGAGGTGTGCCGGTGCCGCAGGCTGCGCACCGCCAGCGCCGCGGCCCCGCACAGCGCCACCCAGGCCGGGGCGATCCCCACGGACTGGGCGACCGCGAAACCGGCGAGTGTGAGAGCGACGACGACCAACACGAACACCGGTGGGCGCGGTGGCGCGCCCATCTGCTCCGGGTCCGGCTGCACCCGCAGGTCTTTGGCAAAGAACCACCGGAAGATCACGTAGAGGACAGCCACCGCGCCGACCCACGGCGCCGCCATCACCAACGTGAATCTCGTGAACGAGATGTGGGCGGTGTGGAAGGCCAGCAGGTTGGTCAGGTTCGACACCGGAAGCAAGAGCGATGCGCCATTCGCCAGGTGCGCGGTGGCGTACGCGTACGGCCGCACCCGGGTGCGCTCTCGCCGAACGGCGGCCAGCACAACCGGGGTCAGCAACACCACGGCCGCGTCCAGGCTCAGCACCGCGGTGATCACCGAGGCGATGACGAACACGCGGCGCAGCAGGCCGGCCGACCCCACCCGCCCCCGCGTCATCGCCGCGCCCGCGGCTTCGAACAGGCCCTCGTCGTCGCACAGCTTGGCCAGCACGAGCACCGCCCCGAGGAACGCCACCACCCCGGACAGGTCGGCGATCTGTTTTGCCGCCTGATGTGTCGAGATCGCGCCGACGGCGATCAGGATGAGGGCCGCCGGGACCGCCGCCAGCGCCTCGGGCCAGCCCCCGGGGCGCGCGACGGCGAACGCCAGGACCACAGCAAGCAGTAACAGCGCAAGCGTCAGGGCCAACGTTTAAACCGCTTTACTTCCAAGGGTCTTCGCGCCGCCACACCGTGGGCAGGTGCATCGCGACGCCGTCCTGCGCCGCCAGCTCGTCGAGGATGCCGACGGAGACTTCCAAGTCGTCGCCGGCATAGGGCAGGGCGCGCAACGGTTTTGTCAGCGGGCGGAAGAAGTCGTCCCAATGAATGAGGATCACCCGGCGAGCCCCCACCTCGCGCACTGTCTCGGTCCAGTAGTCGACGAGGTATGACCGCGGCTGCAGCCCCAGCTGCCCCACGGACAGGTACACGGCGTCCGCGCGGTGGCCGGCCAGGGCGCCCTTGACGAAGCCGGCACTGCCCTGGATCAGCAGCCGCCGGCCGGTCGGACGGTGGTGCACCAGCGTCGACCAGGACTCTCCGCAGCGATACGCCGACGCCTTCACGGGTGGGATCAGCGGTTCGTCGATGACGCCGGGAAACCGGTCGGGCGGGCAGTGGTGCGATTCGATCAGGGTGACGTCGTAGGCGCCCAACCGCATCGGTTCGCCGTCGACGGCGACGACGATCCGGCTCCCGGGCAACCCGTAACCGCGCCCGACATTGGCGGCGGACTGCCCGCCGACCAGCTGCGCGCCGGTGCGGTCGGCGACCAGCGCGGAATCCAGAACGTGGTCGATGTGGGTGTGCACCGGTATCACCGCCGCCAGCCGCGAGACCTTCGCCCGCGCGAGGCATCCGTCGACGCGTGCGGGCGAGGGTGCCACCTTGCCGGCCGCGACCTTCGCCAGGCTCGGCCGGGAGAAGTAGCCGTCGGTCATCAACGCCGACGACCCGTCGTCTATCAGTAGGGTCGCCACCCCCATCCAGGTCACCGAGAGCGCGTCGGGTCCGGCGGCGGGGGCGTCGAACCGGTCCGCGAACCGGGCGATGTCGGGGCGGCCGAGTTTGAGTCGCATCAGCAGAAGGCCCTGATCTCGGTGCCGCCCGCCACGAGGCTCTCGCGAACGGCGGTGGCGATCTGCACCGCTCCCGGCGAATCACCATGCACGCAAACCGATTCCGCTTCCAAGGTGAGCTGGGTACCGTCGATCGCGGCGATCTGCCCAGAGGTGACCAAGGTCGCCACCCGCTCGGCGATTGCCGCCGGGTCGTCCAGCACCGCGCCCTGCTCCTTACGCGACACCAGCCGGCCGTCCGGCTGGTAGGCGCGGTCGGCGAAAGCCTCTGCGATCGTGCGTAACTCGCGGCGGGCGGCCTCGTCGAAAAACGCCGAGCCCGCCATGCCAAGCACCGGCAGCCCGGCATCCACCAGGCGCACCGCCTCGGCCACGGCGGCCGCCTGTTCGGCATGGGTCACGATCGTGTTGTACAGCGCGCCATGCGGTTTGACGTAGGACACCGCGGAACCGGCCGCGTGCGCTATCGCCCGCAACGCGCCGATCTGATAGACCACGTCTGCGATCAGGTCCCCGGCGGCGACATCGATGAAGCGCCTGCCGAACCCGGCCAGGTCGCGGTAGCTCACCTGCGCTCCGATCCGGACCCCGCGTTGGGCGGCCGACCGGCATACCCGCAACAGGCCTGCAGGGTCGCCCGCGTGGAAACCGCACGCGACGTTGGCGCTCGTGACGATGCCGAGCATGGCCTCGTCGTCACCCAGGCGCCAGACGCCGAAGCCCTCGCCCAAGTCGGCGTTGAGGTCGATTGCGGCCACCCGCCCAGCTTATGGGGGCGCCCGGGCGCCGGCGTAGGCGAGGACGCGGTGCGGGCGCCAAGCTACTGCCTGGCGACCTTGGCGGCGATCTGCTCGGCGAGGTCGACCGCCGATCCGCCGGGCAGGAAGGAGCCGCAGGTGGCGACGTCGATGACGACGTTGTTGCGCGCGGTCAGCGCCCGCTGGCACGTCCAGCCGTTGCTGTCTTCCTGGACTTCGGACGTGCTCAGCGTGCCGCCCACGTTGTGGGCCTCGCCCACCTTCCACACGATTTCGGGCTTGTCCGTGGGATGTTCGGCAAACGTGCGGTTGGCGCAGCCGAACCATCGTCGCACCGAGGCGTCGTAGAACGTATCGGCCTTCCGCGCGGAAGGATAGGCGATCACGGCCTGGATGGCGGAGTTGTTGCGGACCGCCGGGTCGTCGAAGTTGTCATCCAGCCGCTGGCCGCGCATCGCGGTCCAGCCGGTGTCCGCGTAGACGGCCTCCTGGGCGGGGCCGTCCATCGCCAGGCAGGTCTTGTCGCTGAAAGTCGAGCTCCAGTCCCACATCGTCTGCGCGCCGTATCGCAGCCGCATGCCCGACCTGAGCGACGAGTTGATCTGGTCCACGCCGAGCAGCACCGCATCCAGGGACGCGGCGGCCACCGGGGTCTGGGGCAGCGGACCGGAGGTGTCCGCGGGCGACGCGGTCCCGCCGACGATGGTGGTGCAGCCGGTCGCCAGGGCGGACACCGCCGCCTGCATCAATGCGATTCGCCGGCGCACCATTGCCTTCGTTGGTCGAGCTATGCGCCCAGCTTAGGCGGCAGCGGATCGTCGGCGTCCGATCGACCAGCAGACCAGGTAGATCAGGAACGAGATGCCGGCGACGAAGACCGACACCGGCACCCCGGGCGCCAGCGACAGCACTATGCCGCCCACGGCGGACACCTCGGCGAACACCACGGAGGTCACCATCGCTGCCGCGGGCGAGGAGACCACCCGGGCCGCCGCCGCGGCGGGAGTGATCAACAACGACATCACCAGCAGCGCCCCGACGATCTGCACCGCCTGGGCCGCCACCACGCCGACCAGCGCGGCGAACACGATACCCAGCCGGTAGACCGGCACGCCGCGCGCCGCGGCGACGTCGGGATCGACGGTGGCGAACAGCAGCGGGCGGTAACACGTCGCGAGCACCGCGATGACGAGCAGGCACACCAGCGCCAGCATGGTCAGCCCCGTATAGCCGACCCCGACGATCTGGCCGGTCAGCAGGGCGAAGCTGGTCGAGGTGCGGCCCGGGTAGAGGTGGATGAACAACACCGCGAGGCCCAACCCGAAGGCCAGCACCACGCCGATCACCGAATCGCGCTCCCGATCGCGCCGCCCCAGCACGCCGAACAGCGCCGCTGCCAGGGCGCTGCCGATCAGCGCGCCGACTCCCACGCCAAAGCCGGCCAGAAGCGCGAAAGCGGCTCCGGTCAGCGACAATTCGCTGGAACCGTGCACGGCGAACGACATCTGACGCATGACGATGAACGGCCCGATCAGTCCGGCCACCAACCCCAGCAGCGCGGCCGCCACCAGCGCCTGCTGCACGAAGTCATGACCGAGCAGGTGCGCGGTGATGTCGAAGGAGAGCAGATTGTCCAGCAAGCCGACGAGCCGATGCTCCATCAGCAATACCCGTCGTCCCGTGCGCCGGCCACCACGTAACCGTCCTTGACCTTCACCACCTGGATGTCCGATTGGTACAGCGCCGAGAGTGTCTGGCTGGTCATCACCTGCTCGACGGTGCCGATCTCGAACCGGCCGTCGACCAGATACAGCAACCGGTCCACGTACGGCAGGATCGGGTTGATCTCATGGGTGACCACGATGACCGTGGTCGCGGTGTCCTGCCGGCGCCGCTCGATCAGCGCCGACACCAGCTTGGCGTTGGCCGGGTCCAGCGTCAGCAGCGGCTCGTCGCACAGCAACAGCAGCGGGTCGCTGACCAATGCTTGGGCGATGCGCACCCGCTGCAACTCCCCACCCGACATCGTTCCGACCCGGACGTCCGCCAGGTGTTCGCCGTTGACCTGGCGCAGCGCCTGCCGCACCGCCGCGCGCCGGCGGGCCCGATCGGCGGACCGCAGCGGAAAGGCACCCCAGCGTGGCCCGTCGATGCCCAGCTGAACCAGGTCGCGCCCGCGCAGCATTACGTCGGCGTCCATCGGATGATGTTGGGGCACATAGCCGATGCGCCCGCTGCCCGAGGTGATCGGCTTTCCGTCCACCCACCCGGCACCGGCGCTCAGTGCCAGCTGCCCAAGCAGCACCTTGAGCAGCGACGTCTTGCCGCTGCCGTTCGGGCCGAGCACCGCGATGAACTCGCCGCGGCCCACGGACAGGTCGAGGTGGTCCCACAGCACCCGGTCGCCGAACGCCAGCCGAGCCCCGCGCAGCGACACTGTCTCGGCGGAGTCTTCGACTTCCGCGAAGGGTTCGAGGCTCATGACCGCACGGGCCGGCTCGACTGCAGCGCGGACTGTAACTGGCTGACCGTATTGCGTTGCCAGGTCAGGTAATCCGCGCCTTCGCTCAACGTTTCGGCCACATCGGTGACCGGGACGCCCGCCCGCCGGGCGGCATCGCGCAGGCCGTTGATCGCCGTCGTGGAGGTCTGCGGATTGATCAACACGGCCGACACCTGACGCCGGCCGACCAGGTCGAGAACCACCGCCATGTCGGCCGGCGCGGGATCGGTCTCGTTCTCGATGGCCGCCTCGAACGCGGGCGGTGTCCGGTTCACCAACCCCGTAGCCTTCAGCAGGTAGAACGCGACCGGTTCGGTCGCGAGCACCGGTGTGTTGGGGTGGCTGGTGGCGATTGCGTGTTCGGCCCCGGCGATGGAGTCGGCGCCGCGGCCGAACGCGGCGGCATTGGCGCGGTAGTCGGCGGCGTTTTCGGGGTCGATCGTCGCGAGCCGATCGGCAATGGCGACGGCAACGGATTTGGCGACGGTCAGGTCGTAGAAGACGTGCTCGTTGCGGGGCTGTGCGCTGGTCTCCAGGAAGGAGTAGGCGATGACGGGCTTGGCGTCGCGGTGGTGGGCCAGCACCTCGTCGACCCAGCCGTCATAGCCGCCGCCGTTGAACACCACCAGCGGGGCGTCGGCGATCGCGGCGGCGTCTGCCGGGCTGACCTCATAGGAGTGCGGGTCGATGTCGGCCCCGCTGAGAATGGATTTGACGGCGACGTGCCGGCCGGTGACGGCGCGGGCCACGCTGCCCCACACGTCGGTGGAAGCGACGACGGAAAGGGCGCGCGAGTGCGCCGTGCCGCTGCAGCCAATGAGCAGCAGGCCGCCGGTCACCACCAGAGCGGCCGCCAGCCATCGCGTCGCATCGGCGGGCCCGGCCTCCGCCGTTCGTTGCCGCGTCAGTGCCGTGCGCACGTCCGATTCCTCCTGCCGGCCCGTCAGCCGAACCATAATACTAATGAAAATCGTTTCCATTACAAAACCGCAACTTGAAGCTCGTACGCGGGGACCCCGGTCCGCTGTAGCCTCAGCGGACGTGAGCCCCCCACCGCGCCGGCGTGCGACTCTGGCGTCGTTGGCGGACGAGCTCAACGTTTCCCGCACGACGATTTCGAATGCCTTCAACCGGCCCGATCAGCTCTCCCCGGACCTGCGCGAGCGCGTGCTCGCGACTGCCAAGCGGCTGGGATACGCCGGCCCCGACCCGGTGGCGCGGTCCTTGCGGACCCGCAAGGCCGGCGCGGTCGGCCTGGTGATGGCCGAACCGCTGACCTACTTCTTCAGCGACCCCGCCGCGCGCGACTTCGTCGCCGGGGTGGCGCAGTCGTGCGAGGCGCTGGGGCAGGGGCTGTTGCTCGTGGCCGTCGGGCCCAGCCGCAGCCTGAAAGACGGTACAGCCGCTGTGCTTTCGGCCGGGGTGGACGGCTTCCTGGTTTATTCGGTGTGCGACGAGGATCCCTACCTGCAGGTGGTGCTGCAGCGCCGGCTGCCGGTAGTGGTGGTCGACCAACCCAAGGGGCTGGCCGGTGTCTCCCGGGTGGGCATCGACGACCGCGCCGCGATGCGCGAGATCGCCGACTACGTGCTGGGCCTGGGGCATCGCGAGATCGGGTTGCTGACCATGCGGCTGGGCCGGGACCGACGTCAGGGCCTGGTGGACGCCGACCGGTTGCGCTCGCCCGCATTCGACGTGCAGCGCGAGCGCGTCATCGGCGTGTGGGACGCGATGACGGCCGCCGGTATCGACCCGGATTCCCTGACCGTGGTGGAAAGCTACGAGCACCTGCCCGAATCGGGCGGCGGCGCCGCCAAGGCAGCCCTGGAGGCCAATCCGCGGATCACCGCGTTGATGTGCACCGCCGACATCCTGGCCCTGTCCGCCATGGATTACCTACGGGCACACGGCATTTATGTGCCGGGGCAGATGACCGTCACCGGTTTCGACGGCGTGCCCGACGCCACCAACCGCGGCCTGACCACGGTGTCGCAGTCCAGCCTGCAGAAGGGGTGTCGCGCGGCGGAGCTGTTGTTGAAACCGCCACGATCGGGGCTACCGGCCGTCGAACTCTTGGACACCGAGCTGATCCGCGGCCGCACCGCCGGTCCGCCGGCGTGAGCCGGACTACTTGGAGTCTTGGTCGCCGATCAGCAACCGCACGGCCAGGTCCAGTCGCTTGCTGACGTCGGTGGCCGACGCCCGGCGGGTGAGCCACGCCAGCAGGTTCGACAGCCACACGTCCGAGATCACCCGGGCGATGTGGTACTGGTCCTCGGTCGGCTCGCCGTCGGCCATCGCTCGCGCGAACATCGAATCGATGAGCTTCTCGACCTGGTCGACCTCGCTGGCGGCCGACGCGTCGGCGAACACGTACGCACGCGTCATCGCCTCGGTCAGCAGGGGATTACGTTGCATCGCGCGATTCAGCTTGCCCACCATGAAGTTGAGCCGCTGAAAGGGCGTTCCGCCGGTCATGGCCGAGCGGTCCGTCTTGGCGTCGATGCGGCTGAACTCGCGGCCCAGCGCCGACACCAGCAGGTGCACCTTCGACGGGAAGTAGCGGTACAGCGTCCCCACCGCGACATCGGCGCGATCGGCCACCGCGCGCATTTGAACCGCCTCGTAGCCTCCCTTGGAAGCGATGGCCATGGTGGCATCGAGGATGCGCTTGCGGCGTTCCCGCTGCGCCTCCGACCCCAGTTCGGATTCCGCCAATACCGCCACGTTCATGACCTCGCGCGGCTGCGAGTCGGAAACGCGGCTCGGATTTGCGTTGGCTGGCATGTGACGGTTTGCTCCTGTTCCCGGCGGTTCGTTAGCAAACGATACGCATTCTGCGTGTGAATCTCCCACCTCCATACCGCCGCGGACAAGCGCTGTGCTGCTGTGATGGCGTTCGACTTGACGGTCGATCACTGGCACTATTAGAACACGTTCTAGTCTTCGGAGAGCGGGTTGCGTGCCAACACCCGATGCAGAGGTACCCGCTCGGCCGGCAGATCGCACAATCGGGACAGGGGCCCACCCCCTTGTCACATCGAAACTCATGACGCGGAGGTCCTCTCAGGTGGTAGCGACCGTCACCGACGAGCAGTTTGCCGCGCGAGCCCTGGTGCGCGACTGGGCCCGCAATTCGACGTCCGGACCTGGCGGAACCACGGCGATCCGCGACGTGGAGCAGGGTAAGTCCGACGCCTGGCGGCCGGTGTACTCCCGGCTGGCGGAACTGGGGATCTTCGGCGTCGCCATCCCGGAGGAGTTCGGCGGCGCGGACGGCAGCATCGAAGACCTGTGCGCGATGGTCGAGGAAGCGGCGAAGGCGCTGGTTCCCGGGCCGGTCGCCACCACCGCGCTGGCCACGTTGGTTGTGTCCGATCCCGAGTTGTTGGGCGCCCTCGCCTCGGGTGAGCGCTTCGCCGGCCTGGCGCTGGAAGGTGAGATCGAGTTCGACGACGCGACGTCCAAGGCCTCGGGCACCGTGGCGTGCGCGCTCGGGGTGGCCGAGGGTGCCGTGCTGTTGGCGCCGGCTGGCGCCAAGTGGCTGCTGATCGACGCCGACGGGGAGGGTGTGCGGATCGAGCCCCTGCAGGCCAGCGACTTCTCCCGGCCACTGGCGCGGTTGACGCTGAACTTGGCCCCGGCCACCGTCGTGTCGGACAGCCGCGAACGCGTCGAGGAGCTGGCCGCGACGGTGCTGGCGGCCGAGGCGGCCGGCATCACCCGGTGGTCGCTGGAGACCGCCGTCGACTACGCCAAGGTCCGCGAGCAGTTCGGCAAGCCGATCGGCAGCTTCCAGGCCATCAAGCACATCTGCGCGGAGATGCTCTGCCGAGCCGAGCAGGCGGAGGTGGCCGCCGCCGACGCCGCGCGGGCGGCGGCAGAGGGCGACGAATCCCAGTTCTCCATCGCCGCGGCCCTGGCCGCGAGCACCGGCATCGCCGCCGTGAAGGCCAACGTCAAGGACTGCATCCAGGTGCTCGGCGGCATCGGCTGCACCTGGGAGCACGACGCGCACCTGTATCTGCGCCGCGCTCACGCCCTCGGCCGCTTCCTGGGCGGGGCCGAGACCTGGCTGCGCCGCATCACCGCGCTGACCCAGGCGGGCGTGCGGCGCCGGCTGGGTATCGACCTCACTGAGGTGGAGAACCAGCGCCAGGAGATCGCCGCCGCCGTAGCCCAAATCGCGGCGCTGCCCGAGGAGAAGCGGCAGGCGGCCCTGGCCGAGGCGGGCCTGCAGGCGCCGCACTGGCCGGCGCCCTACGGGCGCGGCGCGGGACCCGCCCAGCAACTGCTGATCGATCAGGAGCTGGCGGCCGCCGGTGTGGCCCGGCCCGATCTGGTGATCGGTTGGTGGGCGGCGCCGACCATCCTCGAGCACGGCACGCCGGAACAGATCGAGCGTTTCGTGCCGGGCACCACGCGCGGCGAATTCCTTTGGTGTCAGCTGTTTTCCGAACCGGGCGCCGGTTCGGACCTCGCCTCGCTGCGCACGAAGGCGGTCCGCACCGACGGCGGCTGGCAGCTGACCGGGCAGAAGGTTTGGACGTCGGCCGCGCACAAGGCGAAGTGGGGAGTGTGCCTGGCGCGCACCGATCCGGACGCGCCGAAACACAAAGGCATCACCTACTTCCTGGTCGAGATGAGCTCACCGGGCATCGAGATCCGTCCGCTGCGCGAGATCACCGGTGACTCGTTGTTCAACGAGGTGTTCCTGGACAACGTGTTCGTTCCCGACGAACTGGTCGTCGGCGAGGTGAACGACGGTTGGCGGCTGGCCCGCACCACCCTCGCCAACGAGCGGGTCGCGATGGCCAACGGAACCGCGCTGGGCAACCCGATGGAGGAGCTGCTCGAGATGCTGGCCGAGCTCGACCTCGACGCGGCGGAGCAAGACCGGTTGGGCCGGTTGATCGTCGCGGCGCAGACCGGTGCGCTGCTGGATCAACGGATCGCTCAGCTGGCCGTCGGCGGGCAAGACCCCGGGGCGCAGTCCAGTGTCCGCAAGCTCATCGGCGTCCGCTACCGCCAGGCGCTCGCCGAGTACACGATGGACGTGTCCGAGGGCGGCGGCCTGGTGCACAACCAGGCCGTGTTCGATTTCCTCAACACCCGCTGCCTGACCATCGCGGGCGGCACCGAGCAGATCCTGCTGACGGTCGCCGCCGAGCGGCTTCTCGGCCTGCCCCGCTGATACAAAGGCTTTCGGCCGCCCGTTGCTCGGGAACCTTTGACGGCCGATAGCGGGTTGCGGCGAACCCGTCGGGCGAAAAGTGTAGGGAAATCCCTAATTGAGACGTTTCAGCGCGCGGCCTTAGCTTGTAGCGACCGCCCCGGCGATAGTTGCTTCACCGGAAGGCTGCGGGCACGCCTGATGTCGCGGCGGTTGCGCATCGAAAGGGACGCCATGCCAACGGATTCGGCTCACCACCACTTGAATGCTGACTCTCGCCGGAGGCGCCGCTCCGACACGGCTGCACGTCCGAGCGCCCTGGCCGGGGTGCTCGCGGCAGTCGCCATCGCGATGAGCGCCGCACCACCGGCCCTGTTGCCCGCAGCCAAGGCGGACCCGACGCAACACACCGTCGTGTACCGGATCCTCGGCGGCGGCGACGTTTTCTCCGTCATCCCGGATCCCGGGACCCCGGTGTATCCCGCGAGCACCACGACCTGGGTTTCGGTCCCGTGGTCGCAGACCGTGCAGGTCACCGGAAGCCCGTACCTGGCGCTGAACTACACCGACAAGACCGGCGGTCCGCACGACTGCGCGATCCAGGTGGACGGCCACCCCGTCGCGCTGACCGAACACACGACCGGTAGGTGCGCTTACCAAATCCCGGGTCCGGCGCAGTAGTCCATCGGGATCGCGAACAGTGGACATCCCCACCTGAAGGAGAACAGCCGTGCAGCGTCAGATCATCGTCGGTGTAGCCGGCATGGCCATCGTAATCACTAGTGGCGCAGGCTGTTCCAGCAATAAGTCGAACCCACAAGCGTCGAACTCGGCGGGGCCGCCCGCTGGGCCGCAGGTGATCGTGGACGGCAAGAGCCAGAACGTCAGCGGTCCGGTCACCTGCAAACCCGTCGGCGACAACATCAACATCGGCATCGGCGACCCGGCCAAGGGCGTCGGGGCCGTGGTCAGCAAGGACAACCCCCCAATCGTTCACGCTGTCGGACTGGGCAACGTCGACGGCATCACGCTCGGTTTCTCCGATGCCGCAAAGGGGCAGGGCGGGAACGCCGGAGCCGCGGTGGGCGACAACGCTATTCAGATCAAGGGCACGGCGACCGGTGCCGACGTGAGCGATCCCCACCAGCCGAAGCCGGTGACCAAGCCATTCGAGATCGACGTGACCTGCCCGTAGGGCGGCGCAGCCGAATCGTTCGGACCAACGCCCGAGAGGGGACGTAACCAATGTCGATCAAACGCCTCGCCGCAGCGGCGGCAGTCGCGACGGGCCTGGGAATGTCGGTCACGACTGTCAACGGGGGCTTCGCGAATTCCGCCCCGCTGGACCCGCCGTGCCCCAGCTGGCAGAAGGGCTGCTCCGGCAACCCCAGCCCCAACCCCGGTTACGGGGGCACCGGCACGCCACCGGTAGCCACAGCGCCGCACGGCACCCCGCCGCCACAGAGCACCTGGCAGTCGACGGCGCCGGCGCACACCACGCAACCGCCCAGCACGCAACCGCCGCCCAGCACGTGGCAGTCCACGCCGGCGCCGCACACCACGCAACCGCCACCCAGCACGCCGGCGCACAGTTCGCCGCCGCCCGCGTCGAGCACCTGGCAGCAGCCGCCACCTAACAGCACGACGGCCCCGATGCCGACCGAATGCCCCAACTGGGACAAGAACTGCACCCCCGCCCCCGGCCCCAGCCCGAATTCCGGTTACGGGGGCTCGGGGACGACGCCGCCGAACAACACGCCGCCGAGCCCGTGGCAACAGCCGGCCCAGAACGGCTCGACGCCGCCGAGCCCGTGGCAGCAGCCGGCGCAGAACGGCTCGACGTCATCGATGCCGACGGTATGTCCCGCCTGGTACAAGAATTGCACCCCCGCGCCCAACCCCAATCCCAATCCCGGGTACGGGGGCTCGGGCACGACGCCACAAAACGGCGCGCCGTGGGGTGGCGTGACCCCGACCACCGGGGCACCCTGGGGCGGTACGACCAACCAGCCGGGCGAGCGCAACTCGTACCCGCCCAGGCCGCCTCGCCCGGTTCTTAACGCGCCGTGGACTCAGCCTCCCCACCCGCCGTACTACCCGCCGCCCCCACCGATCCTTCGCCCCACCGGGGAGATAGGCGGCCCCACCAACGCGCCGGGCTACTGGGTCCCGGGCCAGGGAGCGCCACCTCCGCCGCCACCGAGCGGCTACGGATGGAACAACGGCCCCGCGCCTGGCGCCCCACCGCCGAACTGGGAAGGCCCGCCACCGTCCGGCGGCTGGAACGGGCCGCCGCCTGCCGGCGGCTGGAACCAGCCCTGGCAAGGAACGCCGGTTGACGCGTCTTACGGCCAGAACTATTACGCGCCGTTCACCTACAACAACTTCACCGTCCTTCCGGTCTTCAACGCGGACTACGGCGGCTTTGGTTACTGGTTCTTCGGTACGTGGATACCGCTGTACTGACGGCGATAACGGCTGAAGCCCGGGGGCATCCATTCGGGCGCCCCCGGGTTCGGGTTTTTCAGGATTTGAAAGCGCACAGAAAATTCCGGACGGCTTCTGGAAATGAAAGTGACTTGCGCCGGCGTGCGCGATCGAATTTCTTTATGGGGGCACCTGTGGAGTGACCTTGCGCATCTAGGCTGATCGCCGAGGTCGCCGCTCGTACGCCGTCGTGGAGTGCCGTTGATCGCCATGAGAATTCCTCGCGCTCCCGCGGTAGCAGACGTAAATATTGATTGGCGGCGCTACGTCGGTTTCTCGGCCGATGAATCGGGAATGTCCCTACACTTTTGAAAGGCAGTAGGGAAAACCCTGATGCCGGCGATTAAAGGCGTCTATATCTTGAAGAACAAATGGCGATTACGGGGCCTCAACCACAACGGTTCCTCGTCGAGTGGTACGGACCACGAACAGCCGCCCACTCGATAGGCGATATCGTCGACCGACTGAATAGTCGTGCTGAATTGATGACGACTCGTGGAACGCCGGTCCAGCTTCTGACGGCGATGACGGTGCCGGACGACGATTACACCTTCGGTGTCTTTGCTGCCGAGTCGGCCGAGCTCGTCGCGCAGGTCTGCGCCGACGTCGGCACGCCCGCGGAGCGGATCAGCTGCGGCGTCGGTTGGATGTGGCTTCGGGACGGCTGACGGGCTGGCTCGACGGCGGCCACCATGTCTGCCCGTGGGCTCGCGGGTGCCGTCGAGCAAAGTTTTTCGGCCGTTCATGCATCGTTGCCGATCATTTATATCGCGGAAAATCGTGCCGTTTCAGCGAACTTCTGCGAGAATCCCTGCAGTAGCCACCGGCCACGCCCGGCTCCAGGGCTGGCAAACGAAGGAGCCGGACATCGGGGTGTCTGGCCGTGGGGGATGGATTGTCATCGCGACTTCGGCGTCGACGTGGCGGTCCGGCCGTCTGATGGTGTGAGGGTTGATGTGACGGAGCGATTGGTCGGCCGGCAGGCCGAAGAGCGCGCCGTCAGCGACTTTCTTGCGTCTTTGCCACATCGATCGTGCGCACTCGTTATCGAGGGCGAGGCGGGGATCGGCAAGACGGCGGTGTGGGCGGACGCGGTCCGTCGGGCTGATGAATGCGGATATCGCGTGCTGAGCTGCCGCGCCGCAGCGGCCGAATCGGTGCTGGCGTACACGGTGCTGGCCGACCTGCTCGATGACGTCGACGACTCGGTATGGGCCGATCTGCCGTCTCCGCAGCAGCAGGCCTTGGGCGGTGCGCTGTTGAGAGAGTTCGTCGAGGCTTCCGAGATTGATCCCAGGGCGGTGGCGGCGGCGTTTGTGGCGATCGTCGGTCGACTCGCCGCGGTGCGGCCTGTCGTGATCGCCATCGACGACCTGCAGTGGTCGGACGCGTCGAGTGCCAGTGTGGTGGCGTATGCCGCGCGCCGCCTTCGCGCCGGCGCGGCCCTGCTGTGCACGACGCGTACCGAAGGGGCCGCCGAGCGGTTGCAGCTGCCCAGTCCCGGCGACGTGTGTCGCATCCGAATGCAGCCGTTGACCGTAGGCGAATTGCACCAGGTCCTGCTGATGCGGCTGGGACACTCGGTGGCGCGCCCCACGCTGCTGCGCATTCACGAGATAGCCGCGGGCAACCCATTTTTCGCGCTGGAGTTGGCCCGAGAACTGGGCGCCGAGGGACGCCCTTTCGAAATGAGTCTGCCCGGCAGCCTCAATGAGCTGGTCCGCGCGAGGATCAGTCGGGTCGGCGCCGAAGACATTCTGCTTGCCATCGCCAGCCTGCCCGATCCGACGGTGGCGATGGTGGCGCAGGCCACCAATTCGCCACCGGATCAAGTGGTGCAATCGCTCAGGAAAGCCGAAGACCAAGCGGTGGTGGCCATCGACGGAACCCGGCTCCGGTTCACCCACCCCCTCTTGGCGCACGGCGTCTACAGCGCAGCGGCGCCCGGTCGCCGCCGCGAAATGCACCGCCGGCTCGCCGAACTCACCGCCCAACCCGAGTTGCACGCCCGCCACCTCGCGCTCGCCGACACGTCCGGGAAGCCGGAGACGGTGGCCGCGCTGGACAGGGCAGCCGAGATTGCCCGCGGCAGGGGCGCCCCCGCCGCCGCCGCCGAGCTGGTTGAACTTGCCGTCGGTCTGGCCGGCGACGACGATCCAATGCGCAAGATACGCTGTGCGACAGACCATTTCGTTGCGGGTGACCCCGCACGTGCCCGGCGGATCCTGGATGCGGTCATCGCGGCGCTGCCGCACGGACCGACCCGTGCCGAAGCGTTGCATCAGCTGGGGCTGATCGTCTTGTCTGACGACAGCTTCCTGGAAGCGGCGAGCGTGCTCGAGCAGGCTGTAGACGAAAGCGGCACCGACGCCGCCTTGCGGGTCCGCATCCTGATCGGCCTGGCATTCGCCCTCCTCAACGCTGGCCGACACGAGCATGCCTACGCGCGCGTTGAGCGGGCCGTGGCCGATGCCGAGCGCCTCGGCACCGCGGCACTGCTCGGCCCGGCGCTGGGCATGCGAGTGATGATCGACTTCATGGGCGGCAAGGGCTTTGACGGGCCCGCGATGCAACGCGCGGTCGAATTGGAAGGGCCAGGCGCGCCAGTCCCGTTGCCGTTACGGCCTCGTGCACAGATGAGTTTGTTGCGCGCTTGGACGGGCGAGTTGTGGCCGGCCCGTGACGAACTAGCGGAAATAGAACGGGAATGCCTGGCTCTCGGCGAGGAGGCCGAGCTGATCTTCATCGGTTTTCACCTCACGCTCATCGATATCTGGCTTGGCAACCTCGCCAGTGCGGCGGTAATCGCCGACGCCACGATGGAACGGGCAACTCTGCTGGGCGGTGACTTCCCGATGTTCATCGGGCTTACCCTTCGGGCCGCGGTCGCCGCACACGTCGGCCGCCTCGGGGAAGCTCGAAGCGACCTGAGCCAGGCGATAGCGGCTGCGCAACGTTGCGGCTCAAGACGTTTGGCCGAGTGGCCGGCAACGATAGCCGGGTTCGTCGAGGTGTCGGCAGGTGACTACCAAGCGGCGATGAGCGCGCTTGAACCGCTGTTGCCCATGGCGGCACTCTTCCCGGAAGCAAGTGAGATCATCTCGTCGTCTTTCGTTCCCGAAGCCGTTGAAGCCATGGTCGGTCTCGGTCGATTGGACGATGCGGAGCCACTGGTGGAAGCCCTGGTGCGCAATGGCCGCCGACTCGACCGCGCATGGACCCTGGCGGTCGGTATGCGCTGTCGCGGCATGCTTCAGGCTGCGCACGGTGATGTCGCGGGCGCCATCGGCAGCGTCGAGCTGGCATTGGCCGAACACGAACGCCTCGCAATGCCTTTCGAGCGCGCCCGCACTCAGCTGTTGTTCGGCCAGCTGCAGCGCCGCCAGCGCCGGCGCGACACGGCCGGCGCAGCGCTGCGCGAGGCACGGGACACCTTTGTGCGACTCGGGACCACCGTGTGGGCCGAGCGCGCCGAAACCGAACTGGCGCGCGGCCTCTCGATCCGGACCCGCGACCCAGGACTGACCGCGACCGAAGAACGCGTTGCCGACCTGGCCGTCTCGGGGTTGACCAATCGCGACATCGCCGCCGCGATGTTCCTGAGCCCCAAGACCGTGGAGGTCAACCTCAGCCGCGTCTACCGCAAACTGAGCATCCGATCCCGCGCCGAGCTCTACCGGGCGTTGCAAGCGTGGAAGGAAAAGCCTTGATCTGATTCGCCGTAACCCGTGGCGTTTCAGGAGAACGTGGTGACCGCGCAGGTGCTCGGGGACGTGATGTTGACCCCGGAGTAGACCACCTGGATGTGGGTGCAGGCGATGACGTTGTTGTCCGTCTTGGGCTGGCCCGTCTGCCAGTCTGTGGAGTCGATGCGCCCGTGCGTCTGATATTTCTCCGGCGGGCCCTCACCCATGTAGATGGTGGTGATCTCGTCAAAACCCATCGACTTGTGTACCCGCTCGTACTGGCCGTCGGCGTGCGCGTCGAGGTAGGCCAGCCGGTTGGAGGACCGGATCTCGGTGGTTTGCCGGGCCCACAGGCCGGGCGGGAAACCGGTGACCCCGTCGGGCGTCAGCATGTCCGCCCCGGCGGTGAAGTCACAGTGGCCATCGGCTTTGAAGCAATTCAGGATGGCGCGCGTCTCCAGCTGATTGGGCCCATCCAGCGGGAACAGCGTGGTGGCGGTGTTGCTCGCCGCGGCGCACACCCCGGCGGGCGCAAACATCGGCATCATCGCGACGACTGCGAATCCCCATACCAGCCGCATCATCGATGCTTCCCTTCCCTGTGGCCCAAGGGTGAACTTAACCCGGCGACTACTCGTCGTAGGTGACTTCTACCGAATCAGATTCAGGGTGAGATTGACAGGCCAGGATCAGGCCCTCGTCCAGATCCTGCTGCTCGAGCACGTCGTTGACCTCCATGCTCACGTTGCCGCTGCGCAACGTGCACGCACACGCGCCGCAATGACCTTCGCGGCAGGAGAAGGGCGCGTCGAGGCCCTTGGCCAGCAGCACGTCGAGCAGCTTGGCGTTGCGCGGCCACGACACCGTGTGGGTTTCGCCGTCCAGCTCGACCACCGCAGTCGCGGGTGGCTCGTCACCTTCGGCCGTGTCCTCGATCTTCACCGCCGCGAAGGGATCCGAGTCCAGCGACTTGAAGACTTCGATATGTAT
Source organism: Mycobacterium sp. NGS58 (assembly GCF_059812385.1). Taxonomy (NCBI): domain Bacteria; kingdom Bacillati; phylum Actinomycetota; class Actinomycetes; order Mycobacteriales; family Mycobacteriaceae; genus Mycobacterium; species Mycobacterium sp. NGS58. The sequence continues at coordinate 292,521 of NZ_JCALCO010000001.1, forward strand.
TTGCGCCGCAGGCACTTTCAGCGTTTCCAGGGCCTGTCTCGCCGAGTCCATGAAAGCGCCCGGTCCGCAGATGAACACCGGCCGGTCCGTGTAGGGGGCGGCCAGCTTGGCCAGCGCGGCCACGGTGGGCAGGCCCTGCAGCGATTCCAGCCAGTGCAGCACCGTCAGCCGGTCGGGATATTTGGCCGACAGCTCGCGCAGGGCGTCGGAGAAGATCACCGAACGGTCGTCGCGGTTGGCGTAGACCAACGTCACCTGCCCGCCGCCCTCGGCAAGCGCCGACTTGCAGATCGACATGATCGGGGTGATCCCGCTGCCGGCTGCCATCAGCAGGAAGTCGTCGCCCAGCGTCTTGGGGACGAAGTTGCCCGACGGGGCCAGCACGTGGATCCGCATGCCCTTGTGCGCGTGGTCGCACAGCCAGTTGGACGCGTAGCCGTCCGCGGTTCGTTTGACCGTGACCGTCAGAGCGTCGTCGGTGAAGGGCGAGCTGCACAGCGAGTAGCAGCGTGCCACCGACCCGGTGCGTTCGCTGGGAATGCGCAGCGTCAAGAACTGGCCCGGCGCGTACCGCAGCCGCTCGGGCGGGACGTCGGGGTCGCCGGCGTCGTCCGGTACCGCGAACACCAGCGACCGCGCATCGTCGGTCTCGGCGATGACCTCGGCGATCTGCAGTTCAAGGACGTGGTCACCGAGCGGCTCGTCGGGTGCTTGGTCCAGATCCGCCTCGGTCAAGGCCCGTCCCTTCCTTTCGTTGCAACTAGAACATGTTACAGAAAAGCGGATTCGTATCGCTACCAGCCGCAGGAATACCCTGCTCGACACAAATCGGAACGTGTTCTAGTCTCTGGTGTAAGTCCGCTGAGTAAGTCTGGCGCAGGAGGCAAACCTAAGTGACGTCCATTCAACAGCGTGATGCGCAGTCGGTTTTGGCTGGCATCGATGATCTGCTCCCGCAGATACGCGAACGCGCTCAGGCGACGGAGGACCTGCGGCGGTTGCCCGACGAGACCGTTCAGGACCTGCAGGACGTGGGCTTCTTCACCCTGTTGCAGCCCGAGCAGTGGGGCGGGTTGCAATGCGATCCGGCGCTGTTCTACGAGGCGGTGCGGCGGCTGGCCAGCGCGTGCGGGTCCACCGGATGGGTGAGCTCGATCATCGGCGTGCACAACTGGCACCTGGCGCTGTTCGACCAACGGGCGCAGGAAGAGGTCTGGGGCGAGGACCCCACGACCCGGGTCTCGTCGTCGTATGCCCCGATGGGCGCGGGCGTGGTGACCGACGGCGGCTACCTGGTCAACGGTTCCTGGAACTGGTCCTCGGGCTGTGACCACGCCACGTGGGCGTTCCTCGGCGGTCCGGTGATCAAGGACGGCCGCCCGGTCGACTTCGGTTCCTTCCTCATCCCGCGCAGCGAGTACCGCATCGACGACGTGTGGCATGTCGTCGGCCTGCGCGGCACCGGCAGCAACACCGTCGTCGTGAAGGACGTCTTCGTGCCGCGGCACCGCTTCCTGTCCTATAAGGCGATGAACGACGGCACCGCGGGCGGCTACGAGACCAACAGCGCCGCGGTCTACAAGATGCCCTGGGGCACAATGCACCCCACCACGATCTCGGCGCCGATCGTCGGCATGGCCTACGGGGCGTACGACGCGCACGTCGAGCACCAGGGCAAGCGGGTGCGCGCGGCGTTCGCGGGCGAGAAGGCCAAGGACGACCCGTTCGCCAAGGTCCGCATCGCCGAAGCGGCCAGCGACATCGACGCGGCGTGGCGCCAGCTGAGCGGCAACGTCGCCGACGAGTACGCGCTGCTGTCGGCCGGTAAGGAGATCCCCTTCGACCTGCGTGCCCGCGCTCGTCGCGACCAGGTGCGCGCGACCGGCCGTGCGATCGCCTCCATCGACCGGCTGTTCGAGGCTTCCGGTGCCACCGCCCTGGGCAATGACCAACCGGTGCAACGGTTCTGGCGCGACGCGCACGCCGGCCGGGTGCACGCGGCCAACGACCCCGAGCGGGCCTACCAGATCTTCGGGAACAATGAGTTCGGGTTGCCGCCCGGCGACACCATGGTCTAACGCATGACCGCGACAACGGGGCTGCTGACGTTCGAGTCCACCTCGCGATTCGTTGAGGTCGACGTCGACGGTCCGCTGAAGCTGCACTACCACGAGGCGGGCGTCGGCAACGAGCAGACAATCGTGCTGCTGCACGGCGGCGGTCCGGGGGCGGCGAGTTGGACGAACTTCTCGCGCAACATCCCGGTGCTGGCCGAGCGGTTTCATGTGTTGGCCGTCGACCAGCCCGGGTACGGGCACTCCGATAAGCGCGCTGAGCATGGGCAGTTCAACCATTACGCGGCGCGCGCCCTGGCGGGCCTCTTCGACCAGCTGGGGCTGGGACGTGTTCCGCTGGTTGGGAACTCGCTGGGGGGTGGCACCGCGGTCCGCTTCGCCTTGGACTACCCGGACCGGGCCGGGCGCCTGGTGCTGATGGGGCCGGGTGGGGTGAGCGTGAACCTGTTCGCGCCTGACCCGACCGAGGGCGTCAAACGGCTGGGCAAGTTCTCCGCCGAGCCCACCCGCGAAAACCTCGAGGCGTTCCTGCGGGTGATGGTCTACGACCAGAAACTGATCACCCCGGAGTTGGTCGAGCAGCGGTTCGAGTTGGCCAGTACGCCGGAATCGCTGACGGCGACCCGGGCGATGGGAATGTCTTTCGCCGGAGCGGATTTCGAGCTCGGCATGATGTGGCGCGAGGTGCACCGGCTGCGCCAGCCGGTGCTGCTGATCTGGGGCCGCGAGGATCGGGTCAACCCGCTGGACGGGGCTCTGGTCGCGCTGAAAACCATTCCGCGCGCGCAGCTTCACGTGTTCGGGCAATGCGGGCACTGGGCGCAGGTGGAGAAGTTCGACGAGTTCAACAAGCTCACCATCGATTTCCTGGGAGGTGCGCGATGAGCATCCGCTCTCTGGGCTATCTGCGTATCGAGGCCACCGACATGGCGGCCTGGCGCGACTACGGCCTGAAGGTCCTCGGCATGGTCGAGGGAAAGGGCGCGACCGAGGGCGCGCTGTATCTGCGGATGGACGACTTCCCGGCCCGCCTGGTGATCGTGCCCGGCGAGCAGGACCGGCTCATCGAGGCCGGCTGGGAATGCGCGAATGCCGCTGGCCTGCAAGAGATCCGCAACCGGCTCGACGTCGAGGGCACGCCCTACAAGGAGGCAACCGCCGCCGAACTGGCGGACCGCCGGGTCGACGAGATGATCCGGTTCTCCGACCCGTCCGGCAACTGCCTGGAGGTGTTCCACGGCGCCGCCCTGGAACACCGCCGGGTGGTCAGCCCGTACGGGCACAAATTCGTCACCGCCGAGCAGGGGCTGGGGCACGTGGTGCTGACCACCCGCGACGACGAAGAGACTTTGCACTTCTACCGGGACGTGCTCGATTTCAAGCTGCGCGACTCGATGCGGTTACCACCGCAGGTGGTCGGCCGACCGGCCGACGGGCCGCCGGCGTGGCTGCGCTTTTTGGGGTGCAACCCGCGTCACCACAGCCTGGCCTTCATGCCGGGGCAGACGCCCAGCGGCATCGTGCACCTGATGGTCGAGGTCGAACAAGCCGACGACGTGGGCCTGTGTCTGGATCGGGCGCTGCGCCGCAAAGTGCCGATGTCGGCGACGCTGGGCCGCCACGTCAACGACCTGATGCTGTCTTTCTACATGAAGACGCCCAGCGGGTTCGACGTCGAATTCGGTTGCGAGGGAAGGCAAGTCGAAGACGACGACTGGATCGCCCGGGAGAGCACCGCGATCAGCCTGTGGGGCCACGACTTCAGCGTCGGTTTCAAGGGTTAAATTCGAGGCTATGACTGCCGCGCCGATCGACCCGCGTACGTTCCGCAGCGTGCTCGGCCAGTTCTGCACCGGAATCACCATCATCACCACCGTGCACGACGACGCCCCGGTCGGCTTCGCGTGCCAGTCGTTCGCCGCGCTGTCGCTGGATCCGCCGCTGGTGCTGTTCTGCCCCACCAAAGTGTCGCGGTCGTGGAAGGCCATCGAGGCCAGCGGCCGGTTCTGCGTCAACATGCTGACCGAGCATCAGAAGAACGTCTCGGCCCGCTTCGGCTCCAAGGAGCCGGACAAGTTCGCCGGAATCGACTGGCACCTTTCGGAACTCGGCTCCCCGATCATCGACAATTCGCTGGCCTACATCGACTGCACGGTCGCCTCCGCGCACGACGGGGGCGATCACTTCGTGGTTTTCGGTGCTGTCCAATCGCTTTCGGAGGCGCCCAAGATCAAGCCGCGGCCGCTGCTGTTCTACCGCGGTGAATACACCGGCATCGAGCCGGACAAGACGACGCCTGCGCAATGGCGCGACGACCTGGAGGCGTTTTTGACCACCACCACCCAAGACACCTGGCTGTAGTGGTTCTTTAGGTGGGCCCAGCGCGATGGCTCCCCGCGTCGCGCTCGCGCTCGCGCTCCGACATGTTCACCGTGGGGGAGTTGTCCGCAATCGGCTGCTCCTGGCTCCACGCGGCGTCGCGGTCGGCACCGCGTTCGTCGGCGGCCGAGTCCTTTTCGGCCCTCACCTTCGGGTCCAGGCTGTCAGCCCGCTGAAACTGTTCATTGAGTTGTTCGCGCGAGGACGCCACTTCGGTCTGGTGCGCCGCCGCACGATCCTGCAGGCGGGCGGCTTCGGCCGCCTTGGCCTCGGCTTCGGCCTGAGCGGCGCGGGCTTTGGCGGCCGTCTCCGCCGCCAGCGCTTCACGGCGCTCGACCTTGGCGCTCTCCACCTTGGCCTGTTCGCGAATGCCTTCGGCCTCCCGCTCGCGGCGGCGCATGCTCGCTCTCCGGGCAAGCATGACGAGGACGATGATTATGAAGACGGCCACGACTGCGGCGATGACGATCCAGACGGTGTTGCTGCTGTTCATGATGGACTCCGTTTGTGTTGGAAAGCGCTGAGGCCCCTTGTGGCGGGTTGCCGTATTCCACACGGATGAAACAACCCCGCTCGTTTGCCGGACGGCCGCGGGACAGAATGATGGCATGACGGTGGACCTGGGCGCGTATTTCAACCGCATCAACTACGGCGGTCCCGCCGAGCCGACCCTCGAGGTGCTGCAGGACCTGATGACCGCGCACACCGGCTCGATCCCGTTCGAGAATCTCGACCCGCTGAGGGGCGTGCCGGTCGACGACCTGAGCCCGCAAGCGCTGACCGACAAGCTGGTCTACCGGCGCCGCGGGGGCTACTGCTACGAGCAGAACGGTCTGATGGGGTACGTACTGGCCGAAATCGGGTTTCGGGTGCGGCGGTTGGCCGGGCGGGTGGTCTGGATGCAGCCGCCCGACGCGCCGCTGGGCGCCCAGACACACACGGTGCTGGCGGTGACATTCCCCGGGTCGCAGGGTTCCTTCCTGGTCGACGTCGGGTTCGGCGGCCAGACCCTGACCTCTCCGATCCGGTTGCAGACCGGGAACGCCCAGCAGACCACGCACGAGCCGTACCGGCTGAGCGATCGCGGTGACGGCCTGGTCCTGCAGGCCCTGGTCCGGGACGAGTGGCAACCGCTGTACATGTTCGGCACGCAGACCGTGCCGCAAATCGATCTGACGGTGGGCAGCTGGTACGTGTCCACGCACCCGTCGTCGATCTTCGTGACCGGCCTGATGGTCGCGCTGACCACCGACGACGCCCGCTACAACCTGGCCGGTGCAAACCTGACCGTCCACCGCGCCGACGGCAGCGAGAAGATCCGCCTTGACGACGCTGCGGCGGTCCTCGACGCGCTCGGTGAGCGGTTCGGCATCGACGTTGCGGGTATCGGCGATCGGACCGCGCTCGAGGCGCGCATCGCGCAAGCGCTCGACGCTTGAGCGCCTCGCCGGCTTTTGCTACTGGGCCGAAAGCCAGGGCCCGAGCCGGCGCACCGCTTCTTCGATGTCGAGCGTCGGCCCCGCAAACGACAGGCGCACGAACGAATTGCCCCGGGTGGTGTCGAAGTCGATGCCCGGCGCGATAGCAACGCCGGTGTCGCCCAACAGCTTCGCGCAAAAGTCGATCGACTTGTCGGTGAATTCCGAGACGTCGGCGTACACGTAGAAGGCCCCGTCGGTCGGAGCCAGACGCGCGATGCCGATGCTGCGCAGCCCGTCGAGCACCAACGAGCGATTGGCCTCGTAGTGATGCAGGTGGCCGTCGGCTTCGGCGGTGGCCTCCGGGGTGAAGGCCGCCACCGCGGCGAGTTGTGACAGCACGGGCGGGCAGATGGTGAAGTTCCCGGTGAGGCGATCCACCGCACGGCGCAGCTCGGACGGCACCAGCAGCCAGCCCAGCCGCCAGCCCGTCATCGCGTAGTACTTGGAAAAGCTGTTGACCACCACGGCATTCCGCGACGTCTGCCACGCGCAGCTGGTCTGGGGTGCCCCTTCGTAGACCAGTCCGTGATAGACCTCATCACTGATCAATCGCGCTCCCGTCGCATCGCACCACGAGGCGATAGCGGCCAGCTCCGTCGGTTCGATGACCGTGCCCGTGGGGTTGGCCGGGCTTGCCACGATCACACCTTGCACCGGGGGGTCGAGTTCGGCGAGCATCTGCGCGGTCGGCTGGAAGCGGGTCTGCGGTCCGCATGGTATTTCCACCACCTCGCATCCCAACGCCGACAGGATGTTTCGGTAGCACGGGTAGCCAGGACTGGCCAGCGCCACCCGGTCGCCGACGTCGAAGCAGGCCAGGAAGGTGAGCAGGAAGCCGCCCGAGGAACCCGTGGTGATCACCACCGCGTCGGGTTCCACCTCGAGTGCGTGCTGGCGCTGATAGTCAGCGGCGATCGCGGCCCGCAGCTCGGGAATGCCCAGTGCGACCGAGTAACCCAGTTCGTTGGAATGCACGGCGGCGGCCGCGGCTGCGCGCACCGGCTCGGGCGCCCCCACGCTGGGCTGGCCCGCCGACAGGTTGACCAAGTCGCCATGGCTGCGCTGGCGTTCCGCGGCCGCCAGCCAGACATCCATCACGTAAAACGGTGGGATGCCGGCTCGTAGCGAGACACGGTCGGTCACGGCGTCGTGAGTACCTCGGATTCCAGTCGCTTGAGTAGTTCTTGCGTCGATTCCAGCAGATGCGCGCTGCCGTGAGCACGTTTGAAGTACAGGTGCATGTCGTGTTCCCAGGTGATCGCGATGCCGCCGTGCAGCTGGATGCCCTCGGCGGCCACCGCGTTCAGTGCCTCGGTGGCGGCCAGGCGCGCGGTGGCGGCGTTGGTGGGACTGGGGTTCTCGCACGCGTCGGTCACGACGGCCTTCGCGGCCGCGACGATGACATACAGATCGGCCATCCGATGCTTGAGGGCCTGGAAGCTGCCGATCGGCCGACCGAATTGCACTCGCTCCTTGGCGTAGTCGACGGTCAGTTCCAGACAGCGTTCGGCGGCGCCGATCTGCTCGGCGGCCAGCAGGACTGCCGCCATGTCCGCCAGCCCCGGGTCGGTGCCGATCGACACGGTCTCCTCGGCCGTGACTCGCGCCAGGCGCCGCGTCGGGTCCATGGTGGCGACGGGCTCAGCGCCGAATCGGGTCCACCTGTTCAGCCGGCCGTCCTCGACGGCGACCACGACATCGGCGATATCGCCGTTGATCACGTAGTCGGCATCGAGCACCAGCGCACCGATCGAGCCGCCCTCGGCAAGGCTTTCCAGCGTCGCGGCATCCGGCTCGGTCGCGCTCAGCAGCGCCAACTCGGCCAGGGTGGTACCCAGCAGCGGGGAGGGCACCAGGGCGCGGCCGAGTTCCTGCAACACGGCTGCGGCATCGGCCAATTCGCCGCCCGCACCGCCCAACTCCTCGGGCACTACCAGGGCCGCGGCGCCGACCTGTTCGCACAGCAGTCGCCACAGCGATTCGTCGTAACCACGGTCGGACTCCATGGCCGCGCGCACCGCCGCAGGGCCGGCGTGCTTGGACACCAGGGCGGCGACGGTCTCGGCCAGCATCTGCCGTTCTTCAGTCATTGGCGCCACTCCCTAAGCATCTCCGCGTTCTGCATCGTGGCCGGCGTGAGTCATAGCGCCTCCAGCACTCGCCGCCGATGTTCCTCCGGCGTACCCCAGGCGGACCGCAGCGCCTGCACGCGCAGCAGCAACAGCGACAGGTCGTGTTCCTGGGTGAAACCGATGGCGCCGTGGGTCTGCAACCCCGACCGCGCCGCCAGCAGGCCCGCCTCGGATGCGGCCGCCTTGGCCGCACTGACATCGCGCGGATCCATGGTCAGCGCCGCGCCGTACACCAGCGGACGGGCCAGTTCGATGGCGATGTGCACGTCGGCGAGCTTGTGCTTGATCGCCTGATACGAGCCGATCACCCGGCCGAACTGGGTGCGCTGCTTGGCATAGTCGACCGCGCCGTCGCGCAGCGCCTCGGCCGCACCGATCAGCTGTGCCGCGGTGGCCAGCGCGCCGAATTCGTAGGCGCGCTTGACGTCTGCTCTCCATGCCGCTCCGGTGGCCATCACGTCGTAGAGCCGGCGGCTGGGATCGACGGACTCGTGGACGTCACCCGGTGTCGCCTCGGTGACACCGTCCTCGCCCGCCAACAGCACCAGGCCGGCGACGTCGGCGTCGACGGCCCGCGGTGTGTGCGGCGGCTGTGCGACGGTGGCGATCAGCTCGCCGGAAGCCAGGCCTGCGCAGCGTTCATCGTCGGCCAGCAATACCGGTGCCACAGCGATGGATTCGGCCACCGGACCCGGCACACACCAACGCCCCAGCCGCTCGATGGCGACGACCAGGTCGACCGGATGAGCCTCGATGCCGTCGAATTTCTCCGGCACGGCCAGGGCGGTGACGCCCAGGTTGGCGAGCTGCTCCCACACCTTGCGGCCCGGTGCCGTATCGCCCGTGGACCACGCGCGCACCGCGCCGGGCAGGTCCGCCGCGCCGAGCGCGGCGTCGATGCTGGCCGCGAAGTCGCGCTGCTGTTCGTCTAGCGCAAATCTCACTTCTTGCCCCCGGACATCTCGCGCGGCAGGCCCAGCAACCGCTCGGAGATGATGTTGCGCTGAATCTCGTTGGTGCCGGCATAGATCGGGCCGCCCAATGCGAACAACAGCCCCTCGGTCCATCGGCTCGCCAGCTCCCCGTCGGCGGCCAGCAGGTCGAGCGCGGTCTGGTGCAATTCGACGTCGAGATCGGACCAGAACACCTTGGTCACCGACGACTCGGCGCCCAGCTCCCCGCCGAGGGCCAGCCGGGTCACCGTGCCGAAGGTCTGCAGCCGGTAGGCCTGCGCCTTGATCCAGCCGTCTGCGACCCGGTCGGCGAACGCGGCCGGTGAGCCACTGTCCTTCCACAGCCGCACCAACCGCTCGGCGGTTGCCAGGAAGCGTGCCGGGCTGCGCAGCGACATGCCGCGCTCGTTGCTCGACGTGCTCATGGCCGCCCGCCAGCCCTCGTGCGGGGTACCGATGACGTCCTCGTCGGGAACGAAGACGTCATCGAGGAAGATCTCGCCGAAGCCGGTGTCACCACCGAGCTGAACGATCGGCCGCACGGTGACGCCCTCGGCCTTCAGGTCGAACATGAAATACGTCAGCCCGTTGTGCCGCTCGGCGCCGGGATCGGAACGAAACAGCCCAAATCCCCGCTCGGCGAACGGTGCTCGCGAGCTCCAGATCTTCTGCCCGTTGAGCAGCCAGCCGCCGTCGGTCTGGGTGGCGGCGGACCGCAGCGACGCCAGGTCGCTGCCGGACTCCGGCTCCGACCACGCCTGGGCCCAGATCTCCTCGCCGCTGGCCATTTTCGGCAGGATCCGGTCACGCTGCTCCTCGGTGCCGTGCGCGAAGAGCGTCGGCGCCAGCATCGAGGTGCCGTTGGCGCTGGCGCGCCCCGGTGCCCCGGCCCGGAAGTACTCCTCTTCGAACACCACCCAGTGCAGCAGCGGTGCGTCGCGTCCGCCGTACTTCTTAGGCCAGTTGATCACCGACAGGCCGGCGTCGAACAGCACGCGGTCCCAATGCCGGTGCTGATCAAAGCCTTCGGCGTTGTCGTATGACTTCGTCGGGATCGAGTCGGCGTTGGCCGACAAGAATTCCCGCACCTCCGCCTGGAAGGCCAAGGTGTCTTCGTCGAGTTCCAGATCCATTAGCCCTGCTCTCGCAGTTGTGGTTTGAGCACCTTGCCGCCCGCGTTGCGGGGCAACGCGTCGACGAACCGCACCGATCGCGGCGCCTTGAAGTTCGCCAGATGCTCGCGGGTGTAAGCGATCACAGATTCTTCGTCGAGCTGCACACCGGGCCGGGTCACCAGGTACGCCCGGCCCACTTCACCGAGGCGCTCGTCTGGAACTCCGATCACGGCGGCGTCGGCCACGCCGTCGAGCCGGGCCAGGACCTGCTCGACCTCGGCGGGATAGACGTTGAATCCACCGCAGATGTACATGTCTTTGAGCCGGTCGGTGATGCGCAGGTTGCCGGCTTCGTCGACGGCGCCGATGTCACCGGTGTGCAGCCAGCCGTCGGTGTCGATGGCGGCGGCGGTCGCCTCCGGGTCCTCGAGGTAGCCCAGCATCACGTTCGGCCCGCGCAGCAGCACCTCGCCCGGTTCCCCGGGCGAGTGGGAGTCGATGCGCAGTTCGAAGTCCGCGAACGGGCGTCCGCAGGTGGTGGCCACGGTGACCGCGTCGTCGTTGGCGCGGCACATGGTTCCCATGCCGTTGGCCTCGGTCAGTCCGTACGCGGTCAGCACGATGTCGATGTCGAGTTCGGTTTGCATGCGTTCGACGAGCACGACCGGCACGGTCGCGGCACCGGTCACCGCGAACCGCAGCGAGCTCAGGTCGTAGTCGTTGCGTGCCGGGTGGTCCAGCAACGTCTGGTAGATCGTGGGCGGCCCGGGCAGCACGGTGATGCGATGCTGCTCGATGGCTTGCAGCGCGCGAAGCGGGTCGAAGGTCAGGTGGGGAATCAGCGTCGCACCGGTCTGCAGGCAGGCCAGGATGCCGGCCTTGTAACCGAAGTTGTGAAAGAACGGATTGATGCATAGATAGCGGTCGTCGCTGGTGATCTTGCCGTTGGCCGCCCAGGCCGCCGAGGCCGACAGGGACTGCCGGTGTGCACACAGCACGCCTTTGCTGCGGCCGGTGGTACCGGAAGTGAAGAGGATGTCGCTGACGTCATCGGGTACGACGGCGGACGCACGGGTGGCGACCGCGCCGACGTCGGCGCCACGGGCGACGAATTCCTCCCAGGTGCCTGCCCCGGTCTCCGCGGCCTCGATCGGTATCCGCACGATGTGCCGCAGCGCGGGCAGCGCCGCGCGGTCCAGGTCGGCGACGCGATCGTTGCCCAGGAATCGGCCCATCCCGAAGAGCACGGGCGCCCGGGTGCGGGCCAGGATGTCGCCGGCCTCGGCGGCGGTGTAGCGGGTGTTCAGCGGCACCATCGCCGCGCCGGCGTGGTGGATCGCCAGGCAGGCGACCACCCAATGCCAGGTGTTCGGCGACCAGATGGCCACCCGGTCGCCCGGTCGGACGCCGAGATCGATGAGCGCGGCGGCGGCGCGGTGCACCTCGTCGCGTAGCGCGGCGGCGGTGAAGGAGCGTTCGTCGGTGATCAGCGCGTCGTGATCGGGGAGCCGGCCCGCGAATCGATCCAGCGCCGCGGGGACCGTGCGCGGATCGTTGGTCATCGAATGCTCCTAGAGAGTTCCGTCCGCGAGGCGCAGTCACCGACGGTCTAACAAAGCAAGTGCTTGGTAGGTTAGCCTACAGGGCATGCAGGACGTCGAGGAGTTCCGGGCGGAGGTCCGTCAGTGGCTCGCCGACAATCTGGTCGGCGAATTCGCAGCTCTCAAGGGCCTCGGCGGGCCCGGCCGGGAGCACGAAGCGTTCGAAGAACGGCGGGCTTGGAACCAGCATCTCGCCGAGGCCGGGTTGACCTGCCTGGGTTGGCCGGTCGAGCACGGCGGCCGCGGCCTGTCCACCGCGCACCGGGTGGCGTTCTACGAGGAGTACGCCAAGGCCGATGCCCCGGACAAGGTCAATCACTTCGGCGAGGAGCTGCTCGGCCCCACGCTGATCGCGTTCGGGACGCCCGAGCAGCAGCAGCGTTTCCTGCCGAAGATCCTCGACGTGACCGAACTGTGGTGCCAGGGATATTCGGAGCCCGGTGCCGGCAGCGACCTGGCCAACGTGGCGACCACCGCCGAACTCGACGGCGACGAGTGGGTGATCAACGGCCAGAAGGTGTGGACGTCGCTGGCGCACCTGTCGCAATGGTGCTTCGTGGTCGCGCGCACCGAGAAGGGCTCCAAGCGGCACGCCGGCTTGTCGTATCTGCTGGTCCCGCTGGACCAGCCGGGCGTGGAGGTCCGCCCGATCGTCCAGATCACCGGCACCGCGGAATTCAACGAGGTGTTCTTCGACGACGCCCGCACTGAGGCCGCTCTGGTGGTCGGCGAGCCCGGCGACGGCTGGCGGGTCGCCATGGGGACGCTGACTTTCGAGCGGGGCGTGTCGACGCTCGGACAGCAGATTCGTTACGCCCGTGAGCTTTCCAACCTGGCCGAGCTCGCCGAGCGCACCGGCGCCGCGGACGACCCGTTCATCCGCGAGCGGTTGACCCGCGCGTGGACCGGGCTTCGGGCCATGCGCAGTTACGCGTTGGCCACCATGGACGTCGATCGAGGCGGCCAGGCCGTCGGGAAAGATAACGTGTCGAAGTTGTTGTGGGCCAATTGGCATCGCGATCTGGGCGAGCTGGCCATGGATGTCATCGGTAAGCCCGGACTGACCCTGGCCGACGGCGAGTTCGACGAATGGCAGCGGCTGTTCCTGTTCACCCGCGCCGACACCATCTACGGCGGATCTAACGAGATCCAGCGCAACATCATCGCCGAGCGGGTGCTCGGCCTACCTCGAGAAGTTCGTGGATGAGCGCTTGCGCAAAGACTGAGGAGGAAGCATGAGTCTGTCCGAAGCTCCGAAAGAGATTGCCGGACACGGACTTCTGCAGGGCAAGGTGGTGGTCGTGACCGCGGCCGCGGGCACCGGTATCGGCGCGTCGACGGCACGACGGGCGCTGGCCGAGGGGGCCGACGTGGTGATCTCGGACCACCACGAGCGCCGGCTCGGGGAGACCGCCGACGAGCTCACGGCGCTGGGACAGGGCCGCGTCGAAAGCGTGCTGTGCGACGTGACGTCCACCGCGCAGATCGATGCCCTGTTCGCCTCGGCCACTGCCCGGATGGGACGCATCGACGTCCTAGTCAACAACGCCGGGCTGGGCGGACAGACACCGGTGGTCGACATGACCGACGAGGAGTGGGACCGCGTCCTGGATGTGACCCTGACGTCGGTGTTTCGCGCCACCCGCGCGGCGCTGCGGTACTTCCGCGACGCGCCGCACGGCGGGGTGATCGTCAACAACGCCAGCGTTCTCGGCTGGCGCGCACAGCACTCGCAGTCGCACTATGCCGCCGCCAAGGCGGGGGTGATGGCGCTGACCCGTTGCAGCGCAATCGAAGCCGCCGAGTATGACGTGCGGATCAATGCGGTGTCGCCGAGCATCGCGCGGCACAAATTCCTGGAGAAGACGTCGTCGTCGGAGTTGCTCGACCGGTTGTCGGCCGGCGAGGCCTTCGGGCGGGCCGCCGAGCCGTGGGAGGTGGCGGCCACCATCGCGTTCCTCGCCAGCGATTACTCGAGCTATCTCACGGGAGAGGTCATCTCGGTATCCAGTCAGCACCCGTGAGCTGCGATATCGCTGACTGGCGGGAGCCCGCGACGTGTTTACAATTGTCGACCAACGCGGTCGATGCAGGTGGGAGGGTGCTGTGAGCGAAGGGCCGGGTCACCGACCGTGGGGTGAGAACCCGAGTCCTGCTAACTCACCCGGCCAGCCTCCGGGCACCCCCTGGCAATCCGATGCCGGCTGGCCGGAACAGTGGGGCCAGGGGGGCCAGGCAGCCCCGTTCGGCCAGCCCGCGTACGGTTCGTGGTCCTCGCCACCACCGGTGACCGTCGCCAACTTCAACGGCCCGCCCGGTAGCCCCGGTCGCCGCAATCGCAAGCCGTTGATCATCGGGTTGAGCGTGGCCGCGGTCGTGCTCGTCGTGATCGTCATCATCGTGATTGCCGTCAGCAGCGGCGGCGGATCGGGCAGCGCCGGTGATGCCGCCAAGGGCTACCTCGAAGCGCTTGCCCGCGGGGACGCGCAAGCCGCGCTGACTTATAGCACCGACCAGCCCGCGTCGAAAGAGTTTCTGACCGACGACATCCTCAAACGACAGATCGCGCGGTGGCCGATCACCGACATCAAGATCCTCGATGACAATTCCGCCCGCAGCTTCGGCTTCGGCCAGGTGCATGTTTCGGCGAAATTCGGCGAGAACACCTCGGACGTGACGATGTCGATCAAGAAGGTCGGCGGCGACTGGAAGCTGGACCACGCCGCGATCAAGGTGGACACCCTCAACGCCGGCATCGAGCAGGCCGCCGTCAAGACGGCGACGTTCTTCGACAAGCCCGTCGGCACCGCGCCGGTATACGTCTTTCCGGGTTGGGTGGACGTCGCCAGCAGCAATCCGAATCTGGCCGTCAACGTGAAAAAGCCCTTCCTGCTTGACAATCTGACGGCATCGGGTGCGTACTTCAACGACCTGGAGTTCAAACTCAGCGACAAGGGGTTGTCCGCGACCAGCGCAGCGATATCGGCCGCGCTGGCGAATTGCGCGAATTCGAATCAACTGCGACCGCCCGACTGCCCCCAGCACGCCTTCGACTACGACCTGGTGGATGGGACCGCGGCCTGGGGCAAGCCGGACATCAGTGGCCTCAAGATCAACCTGTTCGACCCCTTCCGTCTCGAGGCGACCTTCTCCGGGTCCGTCAACTTCCCGCTGACCGCCCAGACCCGGTCGGGTGGCACCAAAACGAGCGTCGTCAACGCGTTCGTGTCCGGCAACGCCGACGAGTCGCAGACTCCGCCCGCGGTCTCGCTGCGCTGACCCGGGCAACGGCCGACGCGGCCGCGAACCGACCTCGGTGGCCAAGCAAGCGCTTGGTTGATACTCTGGTCGGGTGGACCGAGCGCCCGGTCAGGCCAACAGCCGTCGAGACGAGTTACTGGAGCTTGCCGCGGCCATGTTCGCCGAGCGCGGATTGCGTGCCACCACAGTCCGCGACATCGCCGACAGCGCAGGCATCCTGTCCGGCAGTCTGTATCACCATTTCTCCTCCAAAGAGGAGATGGTCGACGAGCTGTTGCGAAGCTTTCTGGACTGGTTGTTTGCGCGCTACCGCGAAATCGTGGACAGCGAGGCCAACCCCCTGGAGCGGCTCAAGGGTTTGTTCATGGCGTCCTTCGAGGCGATCGAGCACCGGCACGCGCAGGTCGTCATCTACCAGGACGAGGCCCAGCGCCTGTTGTCCCAACCCCGGTTTTCCTACATCGAGGACATGAACCGGCAACAGCGCAAGATGTGGCTCGAGTTGCTCAATCAGGGCGTCGCGGAGGGCTGCTTTCGCCCCGACCTCGACGTCGACCTGATCTATCGCTTCATCCGGGACACCACGTGGGTGTCGGTGCGCTGGTATCAGCCGGGCGGCCCGCTCACCGCGGAGCAAGTCGGTCGGCAATACCTCGCCATCGTTCTTGGCGGAATTACCGCGGGATCAAACAAGATCGAAGAAGGAGTCTGAAATGCCAGAGGCGTACGTCATTGACGCTGTGCGTACCGCGGTCGGCAAGCGCGGCGGATCGTTGGCCGGGGTTCACCCGGTCGACCTGGGTGCTCTGGGATGGCGGGGACTGCTCGACCGGGTCGACGTCGATCCCGCCGCAGTTGACGACGTGATCGCCGGCTGTGTCGATGCCATCGGCGCCCAGGCGGGCAACATCGCCCGGCTCTCGTGGCTGGCCGCCGGCTATCCCGAAGAGGTTCCGGGGGTCACGGTCGATCGGCAGTGCGGTTCCAGCCAGCAGGCGATTTCTTTTGGCGCACAGGCGGTTCTGTCCGGCACGGCCGATCTCATCGTCGCGGGCGGCGTCCAGAACATGAGCCAGATCCCGATCTCGTCGGCCATGACGGTGGGCGAGCAGTTCGGCTTCACTTCGCCGACCAACGAATCCAAGCAGTGGCTGCACCGCTACGGCGACCAGGAGATCTCGCAGTTCCGGGGTTCGGAGCTGATCGCCGAGAAGTGGAACCTGTCGCGCGAGGAGATGGAGCGCTACGCGCTGACCAGTCACGAGCGCGCGTTCGCGGCCATCCGTGGCGGCCACTTCGACAACGAGATCATCACCGTGGAAACGGAATCCGGGCCGTTCCGGGTCGATGAGGGCCCGCGCGAGTCGTCGCTGGAGAAGATGGCCGGGCTCAAGCCGCTGGTCGAGGGTGGCCGACTGACGGCGGCGATGGCAAGTCAGATTTCCGACGGTGCCAGTGCCGTGCTGCTGGCGTCCGAAAAGGCCGTCAAGGAGCACAATTTGACGCCACGAGCCCGCATCCATCACATCAGCGCTCGCGCCGCCGACCCGGTCTTCATGCTGACCGGGCCCATCCCGGCGACGCGCTATGCGCTGGACAAGGCCGGGCTGTCCATCGACGACATCGACACCGTGGAGATCAATGAGGCTTTCGCGCCGGTGGTGTTGGCCTGGCTCAAGGAGATCAAGGCGGACCCGGAGAAGGTCAACCCCAACGGCGGCGCGATCGCGCTCGGCCACCCGCTGGGTGCCACCGGCGCCAAGCTGTTCACGACCATGCTCAACGAACTGGAGCGCATCGGCGGACGCTATGGCCTGCAGACGATGTGCGAAGGTGGCGGGACGGCGAACGTCACCATCATCGAGCGCCTGTAGCCGGACGGTTAAGGGGTAGCCACGACGAGACCGATGCCGCCCAAGGCAAGCAGCCAGCTCGTGAAGCTGCCGACGAGGAAGTACTCGGTGACCTCGTCGATGCCGACGCTGCCGTTGCGGTTCGTTTGAGCGTTCAGTTCGGGAAACCGGATGATGCCCTTGGCGGCGACGACGGCGCTGGCCGCGGCCACCTGTCCGCCGACGCCAAGGCTCAGGATCAGCAGGCGTTCCATGGGTCCCAGCAGCCTGCCGCCCTTGAGCCGGTCCGACGGCTGCGGCTCGCCGGCCGGGCGCACCGCGCCCACCGAGCCAAGCACCAGGCGCACCAGCTGATTCGCGGTGGCGAACTGGACCAGGACCACGCCCACGAGCATCAGCAGTCGGGTGGGCGTGACGTGGCCGAGCGGCAGGTGAACCCAGGCCGACCACCGCGCGACGACGCCGCCGGTCGGTGATGACCAGCCCGACACGACCGCCGGCAGCGCCAGTGCCGAGCCGAAGACGGCCAAGGGTGCGCCTTGCGCAGTGCCGGTGCGTTCGCTTCTGGCGCACAGCCATTCCCAGGCGATGACCGCCACGGCCGCGAGCACGAGTAACGCGATGTCGCCGGCATGCCACAGGGCGCCCACGGCCGCGCATGCCAATACAGCGACCGGCCCGATCAACAGCGGCGGCCAGACCGCACCGGTCGCGCGCCGGCAGAGATCGGCGACGCCCAGTGCGATGAGCAAGACCGCGACGGCGCTCACGGGAGGCTCCGAAGATATTGGCTCGCAGTGACAATCAGGTCCAGGCCGTCGCGGCTGGCGCGCTGGGATACCGCCGACGGGCTGATGCCCTCGTCCGCGGCTAGCTCCTTTTTGGTCCGGCCCGTCATCAGCCCCCTCACGATCCGCAACGATCTCTCATCGAGCGATCCAAGCAGATGGTCCCGACACATCAGGGCCGCGTTGACCGCGCCGGCGTCGCCGCGTGTGTCGCCGGCCGCTCGGAAGGTCGTGCGTACCAGCGCGAACCCGGGTTGTCGCTGAACGTCTGCGGTCTGCTGGATGGCGTCTCGCGCGGCCCACCAGCCCGGCCCGTCCTGGATTCCCGCGTCGGGGTCGAGGATGGTGACCGCGCCCCAGCCGATGCCGAACCGGATATCGACGTCGGGCGCAAGCAGGAGGCGCACGGTCAACGCCGCGTCGATGGCGGCACCGACGCTCGGATAACTGCCCTGAAACTCGTCGCCGACGGTGAAGGCCGGCGGGTCGATTGCGTCGCGGGCGATCCGGCTCAGAGCGGCGGCGAGGTTACGATGCAGCGCTGGCCGGTTGCTGACCCGCCGCGAGCCCACCACGTCGCCGATCAGCGTCGCGCGTAGTGAAGTATTAGCCTTCACCTTAGGCATATGAAGACTATAGCTTAATTTTCTCAGAATTTAGGATATAGCTGAATCACGCCTCGGGCCACCGCTCAGCTCTTCGGCGTCCAGGGTGACACCGCGGGTGAGCTACGGCCAGGGTCCTTAGTCCACAGCTGGGTTTTGCTCGACCAGTGCGGCCGCGGCCTTCAGGTGTTCGACCGCCTCGCGCACGATGCTCTCGATCAACTCGGCGCACGACGGCAGGTCGTCGAGGATCCCGGCCACCTGTCCGGAAGCAAGCACGCCGGCTTCGGTGTTGCCGTCAACCAGTCCTGCTTTCAACAGCATTGGCGTATTGGCCGCCATCACCACCTGCGACCACGTCAGCTCCTTGCCACGGCGCATCGCCAGCCCGTCGCTGACCATCGACCGCCAGGTCATCTGCGACATGTGTTTGAACTTGGCGGCGTTGCGCACGGCCGCGGTGAGGCCCCGTACCGGTGAACCGGCTTCCAGCTTCTCGACCAGGCCGGTGCGCAGCACCCGGTGCGGCATGCCGTCCACGCGCGTCGTGACGACCGTGCCGTCCAGCGCCGACTCCAGGTAGCGACGCTTCACCGCATCGGGCACGGTCGAATCCGAGGTGAGCAGGAAGCGGGTGCCCATCGCGACGCCGGCGGCGCCATAACTCAGCGCGGCCGCAAGGCCCCGCCCGTCGAAGAACCCTCCGGCCGCGATCACCGGAATCCCGCTGCCCTGCACGGCATCCAGGACCGAGGGCAGCAGCAAGGTCGTGGCGACGGGCCCGGTGTGCCCACCGCCCTCCCCGCCCTGCACGATCATCGCGTCGGCCCCCCAGCTCGCCACTTTGCGGGCGTGCTTGGCCGCGCCGATCGACGGAATCACCACGGCGCCGGCATCTTTCAGCCGGGCGATGAGTTCCTGCTTGGGCGCCAGGGCGAAGGACGCCACCTTGACGCCTTCGCGGATCATCAGGTCGACGCGGTCGCCCGCGTCGGCGGCATCGGCGCGGATGTTCACGCCGAACGGCATGTCGGTGGCGGCCTTGACCTTGCCGATGGCCGTCGCCAATTCGTCCAGCGTCATGGTGGCCGAGGCCAGGATGCCCAGCCCACCGGCGTTGGCGGTGGCGGATACCAGCCGGGCACCGGCCACCCAACCCATCCCGGTTTGAACCACCGGATGCTCGACACCGACCAGCTCGGTCAGCGGCGTGCGCAGTCTCATCAACGGATCTCTCTGTCGCGCAGCGACTTTGGGTCGATCGTCTCGCGGATCAGCCGCAGCTCGTCGTCGGTCGGCAGCCGCGTCTCCTCTGCTCCGTCCAGGCCGTGGATGTCGAACGAAGTGTTTTCGGCGACCTCATCCGCCGAAACCCCGGGATGCAGTGACACCGCCCGCATCGTGCGGTCCGGCCCGCCGAAGTCGAACACACCCAGGTTGGACACCACCCGATACGTGTTGGCGAAGCGGAACGCCGGGTTGTCGGGGTCGACGTTGTCCCAGCCGATTCCGCAGACGATGTCGACCTTCTCGCAGAACACCCGCTTGGAGTGATTGCCCACCCAGTAGCTGGTGGCGTGGTTGATGGCGTTGCCGGGCGCACCGCGGACACCGAACATCTGACGTTTGGGCCGCTGCAGCGGGCCGAACGCCGAGATGTTCTGATTGCCAAAGCGGTCAACCTGATTGGCACCCATCACCACGTGTCGCCGGCCCCAGGCCAGGGTTTCGAAGACCCGCCCGAACGGCATCCAGCCCTCGACGGGCGCGGAGGCGCCCAGGGCGGGGGTCTCGGCCAGCAGCTGCGCCTCGCCGTCCGTCAGCAGGATGTCCGGCGAGAAGGTCAACCGGGCCAGCCGGGCCCCGACCGAGGCCATGTTCGTCATCGGACTGACCATGATTTCCCCGGCATCCCGGAACAATTCGGCGCAGGCTACCGCGCAGACCTCGGGTCGGGTGATCGCGTCGCCGCTCATGACGAGGCCTCCTCTTTGAATGCGCGCACGGCCGCCTGATAGTCCTCTTCGCTGCCCGAGAGGAAGGTTTGCACGAACTGCTGCCAACCCTCATCCGTCGAGGCCGCTTCGGCGTAGTGCCGCTGGAACTTTTCGTCGCGGCCGTAATCCGGTGCGGCGGTGGTGAAGTGCGCACCACCCGGCGCTTCTACCACGCCGTCTACCATCATGCGGTTCACCAGCAGCGCCTGCGGGGGGACCGCCTTGACCAACTCTTGGGTGGGCACGACGCGCTCCACCGACAGGAAGCGCCTCTCGGCGGCCATCAAAAACAGGTCGTCGAAGTACGGGTCTATCCCGGTGTAGGCCGCATTACCCTGCGCATCACCAAGATTGAGGTGCACGAACGCGGCGTCCAGGCGCAGCGCAGGCATCGCGAGCAACGTCTCGTGCCCGCCGCCGGGCGCGGGATACGGGCTGGTCACGGTCTGCAGTTCGCCCTCCCAGAAGTCCGGCACCGAGCTGCCCAGCCCGGCCCGGATCGGTAGGAACGGGAGGCGCTGCGCGGCGGCCTGCAGCCCGCAGCGCAGCATGCCTTCGTCCATCTCCCGGGCCTCGATCGCGCCATTGGCGCGGGTTTTGGCGAACCACGGGTCGTAGAAGGGCGGGGAGTCGAGCGAAACGAATCCGTAGTAGACCCGCTTGACCTTGCCGGCCGAGCACAGCAGGCCCAGGTCCGGCCCCCCGTAGGTGATTACCGTCAGGTCGGTGATGTCGGTGCGCAGCAGCGCGCGCACGAACGCCATCGGCTTGCGCCGTGATCCCCAGCCGCCGATGCCAATCGTCATGCCGCTGCGCAATTGCGCGACGGCCTCGTCGAGAGTGGTTCTCTTGTCGGCCACTACTTCTTGCCCTTCTCGGTACCGGCGAACGCGTCGCGGTGCTCGTCGGAAACCCCGGCGAGGTTGAGCTCGAACGTAAAGCCTTGCTCCATGCGGTAACTCGAGTTGACTCGTTGTACGTCGATCAGGTTCAGCGCCTCCTTGGCCGCCCGGATGACGCGGGTGTCCTTGGTGGCGATGTCGCGCGCGACCCGCAGGGCGGCCTCGTCAAGCTCGTCGCGCGGCACCACCTCGTGCACCGAACCGAAGTGGTGCAGGGTGGCGGCGTCGACGGTGGCCGCGGTGAAGAACAGCCGGCGCATCATGTGCTGCGGAACCAGTCGCGACAGATGTGTCGCCGCGCCGAGGGCACCGCGTTCCACCTCCGGCAGCCCGAAGGTGGCGTCGTCGGATGCCACGATGACGTCGGAGTTGCCGACCAGCCCGATGCCGCCGCCAACGCAAAATCCGTTCACGGCCGCGACGACGGGCACCGCGCACTCGTAGACCGCGCGGAACGCGGCGAAGCAGCCGCGGTTGGCGTCGATGAGCGCGGTGAATCCCTCGGTGCGCTGCATCTCCTTGATGTCGACGCCGGCGTTGAAGCCGCGACCCTCGGCGCGCAGGATCACCACGTGGGTGTTGGGGTCGTCGCCGGCGGCGGTGACGGTGTCGGCGAGTTCGAACCAGCCGCGGGACGGGATGGCGTTGACGGGCGGGAAGTCGACGGTGACCGCGACGATGCCCGGTTCGGTGGTGATGGATGTGATGGGCAAGGTGCCACTTCCTTGTGGGGTAACTACCTAAGCAAGCACTTGCTTGGTACGCTAGCACAGTGACTCGCGCCGAAGCATCCGACGCCATCAACTTGGGGCTGGCCGGGCGGGTGGTTCTCGTCACCGGTGGTGTCCGTGGCGTGGGTGCCGGCATCAGCTCCGTTTTCGCCGGGCAGGGCGCCACCGTCGTCACCTGCGCGCGGCGGGCGGTCGAGGGACTGCCGTATGAATTCCACTCGTGCGACGTCCGCGACGACGACGCCGTCAAGGGCTTGATCGACACCGTCGTGGACCGGCACGGGCGCCTGGACGTCGTCGTCAACAACGCCGGCGGATCGCCGTACGTGCTGACCGCGGAGTCCAGCGCCAAGTTCAACCGCAAGATCATCGAACTGAATCTGATTGGTGCGCTGTCGGTTTCGCAGCATGCGAACGCGCACATGCAGGACCAACAGCAGGGTGGATCGATTATCAACGTCTGCAGCCTGTCCGGCCGCCGGCCCTCCCCGGGCACCGCTGCCTACGGGGCCGCCAAGGCCGGCCTGGAAAGCCTGACGCAGACCCTGGCCGTGGAGTGGGGCCCGAAGGTCCGGGTGAACGCCTGCGTGGTCGGCATGGTGGAGACCGAGCAATCCGAACTGTTCTACGGCGACGCCGATTCCATCGCCGCGATCTCGAAGAACGTCCCCCTCGGCCGGCTCGCCCAGCCCGTCGATATCGGTTGGGCCGCAGCATTTCTGGCCTCTGACGTGGCGTCCTACATCAGCGGGGCCTCGTTGGAGGTGCACGGCGGCGGCGAGCCGCCGCACTATCTGGCCACCACGAACGCGAGCGCGATCAAGTAGAGGAGACAAGGACTATGGGAGTGGTTGACGGCCGCGTCGTCATCGTCACCGGAGCGGGCGGCGGTATCGGTCGCGCACATGCGCTGGCCTTCGCCGAAGAAGGCGCGCGTGTGGTGGTCAACGACATCGGGGTGGGCCTGGATGGTTCGCCGGCCGGCGGTGGCAGCGCCGCCCAGGGCGTGGTCGACGAAATCGTCGCCGCCGGTGGTGAAGCCGTAGCCGACGGATCCAACATCGCCGACTGGGACCAGGCGGCGAGCCTGATCCACACCGCGGTCGAAACCTACGGCGGCCTGGACGTTTTGGTGAACAACGCCGGCATCGTGCGCGACAGGATGATGGCCAACACCAGCGAAGAGGAGTTCGACGGCGTCATCGCGGTGCACCTGAAGGGACACTTCGCCACGATGCGCCACGCCGCGTCGTACTGGCGTGGGCTGTCCAAGGAGGGCAAAACCGTGGACGCCCGGATCATCAACACCAGTTCGGGCGCCGGCCTGCAGGGCAGCGTCGGGCAGGGCAACTACAGCGCCGCCAAGGCCGGCATCGCGGCGTTGACGTTGGTCGGTGCCGCCGAGATGGGGCGCTACGGCGTCACCGTCAACGCCATCGCACCCTCGGCCCGCACCCGCATGACCGAGACGGTGTTCGCCGAGATGATGGCGACGCAGGACCAGGACTTCGACGCCATGGCCCCGGAAAACATTTCACCACTTGTGGTTTGGCTGGGCAGCGTCGAATCGCGTGACGTCACCGGCAAGGTGTTCGAGATCGAGGGCGGCAAGATCCGGGTTGCCGAGGGGTGGGCGCACGGGCCGGAGATCGACAAGGGCGCCAGGTGGGATCCGGCGGAACTGGGGCGCGTCGTCGCCGATCTGCTCGCCAAGGCCCGGCGGCCGGTGCCCGTCTATGGCGCCTGACGCGGTTCGCACACCACCAGCGGGATGACACGGTCCGCGGCCTCGCGGTACTTGCGATAGGGCGGATAGATCCGCGTCAATCGCGGCCAATACCGTTCGCGCTCAGCGGCGGTGGCGTCGCGGGCGACCAGGTCCAGGCGCTGGGCGCGGATCTGCACCCGTACGTCGGGATTCTCTTTGAGGTTGAGATACCACAGCGGATCTTCGTCGCGCCCGCCGAAGGACGCGGGCACGATGACCCGGTCGCCGTCGCGCAGGTACAGCGTCGCGGTGGTTCGCGGCTCGTCGGACTTGCGTCCGGTGGTGGTCAACAGGGCCGCCGGGAACCGCAGCAGCTTTGCCCCGACCTTGCCGTTGGTTCGGCGGTACACCCATATATGGGCACGCGCGAAATACTTGAGCAGCAGCGCAATCGGACGCGAGTTGCGGATCCAGTGGTGGTCGGGCATGGTGCCCAGATGATTCCCCACCCCGATGAAATAAAAACTCAGGGGTCGCAGATCACGATCGGGATGACGCGATCGGTCCAGGCTCGGTAGTCGTCGAACGAGGGATACATGGCGTCCAGCTTCGGCCAGTACTCGGCACGTTCCGCCTCCGTGGCATCGCGGGCCTGCAGCTGCAGGACCTCGTCCTTGATCTGTACGGACACCTTGGGATTGGCCTTGATGTTGAGGTACCACAGCGGATGCTTGTCGCTGCCGCCCTTCGACGCGACCAGGATCACCCGGTTTCCCTCGCGCAGGTAGAGCAGCGGGCTCACCCGCGGTTCACCGGTCTTGCGGCCCGTGGTGGTGAGCAGGGCGACCGGCGCCTTCTGGAAGGTGCCGCCGAACTTTCCGTTGCTGCGCTTATAGATCCACGTGTTGCCCTTGGCCATCCACTTGATGATGAAGCCGACCCAGGGGGCATTCAGTGAACGTGGCTTCGGTTTCGGCATGGGAGTTCCTTAGCGCTGGATGAAGGGTTGGAAGCGAACCTTGATGTGATGGATCTCGGCTTTCCCGCTTGCGCTTTCGGCGGGGATCACGAACGTCTCGTCGATGTGCGCGGCGAGCCGCCGGCCGCCGAACGCGGCCTTGGTCAGCACCTGGTACGCCGCATGCACCCGGTCGCCGTCGATGCGGTAATCCGGTGGCGTTGTGTTCGCGAGCAACCGGTACTGGAGCCCGCGATTGAGGCTGCGCCGCAGATGGTTTCCCGAGAAACCGTTCTTGATTCCCTGTTCGATGCGGGTGCAGTGCGTGGCAAAGGGAACGGCGTCACCGTCATGGCTGACCAACGCGTCGATGTAGGACTGCGCCGCGGCGATGCGGCGTTCGTCGGAAACGCTCACGACCGAAAACGCGCGAACGCTAGATGCGCTCGATGATGGTGCCGGTCGACAGGGCGCCGCCCGCGCACATGGTGATCAGCGCGGTGGTCTGGTCGGTGCGTTCCAGCTCGTGCAGGGCGGTGGTGATCAGCCGGCTGCCGGTGCTGCCGACCGGGTGCCCCAGCGCGATCGCCCCGCCGTTGACGTTGACCTTGGCCATGTCCGGGTCGTGCACCCGCGCCCACGACAGCACCACCGAGGCGAAGGCCTCATTGATCTCGGTGATGTCGATGTCGCCCATCTTCATCCCGGCCTTCTCCAGCACCTTCGCCGTCGATTGCACCGGGCCGTCCAAGTGGTAGTACGGCTCGGCCCCGACCAGCGCCTGGCTGAGAATGCGGGCCCGTGGCCGCAGGCCCAGCGCCTTGGCCTTGTCTTCGTCCATCCACAGCACGGCAGCGGCGCCGTCGGAGATCTGCGACGACGTTCCCGCCGTGTGGATTCCGCCCTCGATGACCGGCTTCAGCGCGGAGAGGCCCGACAGCGTGGTGTCGCGCAGGCCTTGGTCGCGGCTGATGGTGACGCGCTCGGACGTCGGTTGCTTGTTCTCGTCGAGCGCGGGGGCCTCGATCGGGGAGATCTCGCGATCGAAACGGCCCTCTTCCCAAGCCTGCTTGGCCTTGGTCTGGGACGCCAGGCCGAACTCGTCGATCTCGTCACGAGTGATGCCGCGCCGCTTGGCGATGCGCTCGGCCGCGGTGAACTGGTCCGGAAGGTCGATGTCCCACGACGACGGACGCAGGACGGTCCGGTCGGGACCGGCGTTCGCGCCGAGCCCGACGCGGCTCATGGCCTCGATTCCGCACGCGATGCCGATGTCGATGGCACCCGCCGCGATAAGACCGGCGACCAGGCCGTTGGCCTGCTGGCCGCTGCCGCACTGGCAGTCCACGGTCATCGCGCCGACGTGGTCGGGCAGGCCCGCGACCAGCCAGCTAACGCGCGTGATGTTGTTGGACTGCTCGCCGAACTGCGTGACGCAGCCGCCGATGATCTGCTCGACGTCGCCGGCGTCGATGCCGGCCTTCTCGACAAGAGCCTTCTGCGTGGCCCCCAGCAACTCGGTGGCGTGCAGGCCGGACAGCCAGCCGTTCCGTTTGCCGATAGGGCTACGGGTGGCTTCGACGATGACAGGGTTACCCATTCCGTCAGGCTAGAACACGTTTCATTACTCTGACAAGCGAGGATGATGACCTGCCTTTTATCTGCGCAGGAGGCGTGTTTTACTGGCACTAGAACACGTTGCAATTAGTGTTGTAAAAGGAGCGCACCCTACATGGCACCCCCCAACATTCCCGCCGACTTCGACTTTCTTGACCCCGACGTCAACCTTGCCGGGTTGCCCGTCGAGGAGCTCGCCCAGCTGCGTAAGGCAGAGCCGATCCACTGGGTTGACATCCCAAATGGCGCGGGCGGGTTCGAGGACCACGGATACTGGATCGTCACCAAGCACGCCGACGTCAAGGAGGTGTCGAAGCGCAGCGATATCTTCTCGAGCTGGATGAACGGCGCCATCCCGACCTGGCCGCCGGAGATGAAGCGTGAGCAGGTCGAGCTGCAGCGCAGCGTCATGCTCAACATGGACGCGCCGCACCACACCCGGCTGCGCAAGATCATCTCGCGCGGGTTCACGCCGCGCGCCATCGGACGGCTGGAGGCCGAGCTGGCCCAGCGCGCCCAGAACATCGCCGAGACCGCCGCGAAAGAGGGCAGCGGCGACTTCGTCGAACAGGTCTCGTGCGAACTGCCCCTGCAAGCCATCGCGGGTCTACTGGGCGTACCGCAGGAGGATCGCGACAAGCTCTTCCGCTGGTCCAATGAGATGACCGGTGGCACCGACCCCGAGTACGCGCACGTCGACCCGGCACAGTCGTCGGTGGAGCTCATCACCTACGCCATGGCGATGGCTGAGGAGCGTGGCAAGAACCCCACCGACGACATCGTCACCACGCTCATCCAGGCCGACATCGACGGCGAGAAGCTCTCCGACGACGAGTTCGGATTCTTCGTCGTCATGCTGGCCGTGGCCGGCAACGAGACCACACGGAACTCGATCACCCACGGCATGATCGCGATGGCGAACAACCCCGATCAATGGGAGCTCTTCAAGAAGGAACGCCCGGCGACCACGGCCGACGAGATCATCCGTTGGGCCACACCGGTTTCGGCCTTCCAGCGCACCGCCAACGAGGACACCGAGTTGGGTGGCGTGCAGATCAAGAAGGGCCAGCGGGTGGTGATGTCGTACCGGTCGGCCAACTTCGACGAAGAGGTCTTCGAAGACCCGCACACCTTCAACATCCTGCGCGACCCGAACCCGCACGTCGGCTTCGGCGGCACCGGGGCCCACTACTGCATCGGTGCGAACCTGGCCCGCATGACGATCAACCTGATCTTCAACGCGGTCGCCGATCACATGCCGGATCTCAAGCCGATCGGCGAGCCCGAGCGGTTGCGGTCGGGCTGGCTCAACGGCATCAAGCACTGGCAGGTCGACTACGCCGGCCAGCCCGCGGTGACGTCCTGATGGACTTCGACCTCACCGCGACCCAACAGGCCGTCGCCGATGTGGTGACGTCGGTGTCCGAGCGCGAATTGAGCTGGGACGCTTTGGTCAGCGGGGGCGTGACGGCGCTTGCGGTGCCGGAACGTCTCGGTGGCGATGGCGTGGGTCTGCCCGAGGTGGCCAACGTGCTCACCGAGATCGGCCGCCACGGCGCCATCACGCCGGCCCTCGCCACGTTGGGTTTCGGTACGCTGCCGCTGCTCGAGCTGGCCTCCGACGAACAGCAGGACCGGTTTTTGGCCGGCTTGGTTAAAGGGGCGAAGGGGGCGGTCCTGACCGCCGCCCTCAACGAGCCGGGGACCGCGCTGCCGGACCGGCCCTCGACCGCGTTCGGCAACGGACGGTTGTCGGGCACCAAGGTCGGGGTCGGCTATGCCGGACAAGCGGATTGGATCCTCGTCACCGCCGACAGCGCGGTGGTCGTGGTGTCGCCGAAGGCCAACGGGGTCGAGGTCGTGCAAACCCCGACCTCGAACGGCTCCGAGGAATACACGGTCACGTTCGTCGACGTCGCGGTCGACGACTCCGATGTGCTGGCGGGCGCGACGGCGTCCCGGGTCAACCAGTTGGTGCTGGCCGCCATCGGCGCTTACGCCGACGGGCTGGTGGCCGGGGCGCTGCGCCTGACCGCGGACTACGTGGCCAACCGCAAGCAGTTCGGCAAGCCGCTGTCGACGTTCCAGACGGTGGCCGCCCAGCTCGCCGAGGTCTACATCGCCTCGCGGACCATCGATTTGGTGGCGAAGTCGGTTGTCTGGGGCCTGTCGGAAAGGGGCGGATCCGCCCCCCAGGTGGTGGACGACCTGGACGTGCTCGGCTACTGGGTCACCTCGCAGGCGCCCCCGGTCATGCAGATCTGCCATCACCTGCATGGCGGGATGGGAATGGACATCACCTATCCGATGCACCGGTACTACTCCACGATCAAGGACCTGTCCCGGTTGCTGGGCGGTCCTTCTCATCGTCTCGACCTGGTGGGAGCGCAATGTTCATAGACCTGACTCCGGAGCAGCGCCAGCTGCAAGCGGAACTGCGGGAATACTTTTCGAACCTGATCTCGTCCGACGAGATGAAGGCGATGGAGCAGGACCGCCACAACGAGGCCTACCGCGCGGTGATCCGGCGAATGGGCCGCGACGGCAAGCTCGGTGTCGGATGGCCAAAGGAGTTCGGCGGCTTGGGCTTCGGCCCGATCGAGCAGTCGATCTTCGTCAACGAGGCGCACCGGGCCGACGTGCCGCTGCCCGCGGTGACGTTGCAGACGGTTGGCCCGGTTCTGCAGCAGTTCGGCAGCGATGAGCAGAAGAAGAGGTTCCTGCCGGCCATCCTGGCGGGCGAGGTGCACTTCGCGATCGGTTACACCGAGCCCGAGGCGGGCACCGACCTGGCCTCGTTGCGGACCACCGCCGTGCGCCAAGGCGACGAGTACATCGTCAACGGGCAGAAGATCTTCACCACCGGTGCCCACGACGCGGACTACATCTGGCTGGCCTGCCGCACCGACCCGGAAGCCGTGAAGCACAAGGGCATTTCGATCCTGATCGTCGACACCAAGGACCCCGGCTACTCCTGGACGCCGATCATCCTGTCCGACGGCGCGCACCACACCAACGCCACCTATTACAACGATGTACGGGTGCCCGCCGACATGTTGGTCGGCGAGGAGAACGGCGGATGGCGGCTGATCACCACCCAGCTCAACAACGAGCGCGTCATGCTGGGCCCCGCCGGTCGCACCGCAGGCATCTACGACCGGGTGCACGCCTGGGCGTCCAAGCCGGGCAGTGACGGCGTCACGCCGATCGACCACCAGGACGTCAAGCGAGCGCTCGGTGAGATCCACGCCATGTGGCGGATCAACGAGCTGCTCAACTGGCAGGTCGCCGCCGCGGGCGAGGACATCAACGTGGCCGATGCCGCCTCGACGAAAGTCTTTGGCACGGAGCGCATCCAGTACATCGGCCGGCTCGCCGAGGAGATCGTCGGGAAGTACGGCAACCCCGCCGATTCGGACACCGCCGATCTGCTCAACTGGCTGGACTCCCAGACCAAGCGCAACCTGGTCATCACCTTCGGCGGGGGCGTGAACGAAGTGATGCGCGAGATGATCGCGGCGTCCGGCCTCCAAGTGCCGAGGGTGCCTCGATGACCGATATCAAGGAAGCGGTCGCGGAAATCACCGCCACCGTCGTCGCTAAGCCGCGGGACGCCCGGGATCCGGTGAACCAGCCGACGATCAACAACTGGGTCGAGGCGCTCGGCGATGCCAACCCGATCTACGTCGACGAGGCCGCCGCCAAGGCCGCCGGTCATCCCGGAATCGTCGCCCCGCCGGCCATGATTCAGGTGTGGACCATGTTCGGTCTGGGGGGCGAGCGCCCGACCGACGACCCCATGGGCCCGATCATGCAGCTGTTCGACGACGCCGGCTACATCGGTGTGGTCGCGACCAACTGCGAACAGACCTATCACCGGTATCTGCGTCCGGGCGAGCGGGTCACGGTCCACTCCGAGATGCGCGACGTGGTCGGCCCCAAGCAGACCGGGCTCGGTGAGGGCTGGTTCATCAACCAGCACATCACGTGGCGGGTCGGCGACGAGAATGTCGCCGAGATGGCCTGGCGCATACTGAAATTCAGGCCACGCGAGGATTCCGGCGCCACCGGCTCCGTCCCGCAGGATCTGGACGCCGACGCCATGATGCGTCCCGCGGTGTCACGCGACACCGCGTTCTTCTGGGAGGGCGTCAACTCCCACGAGCTGCGCATCCAGCGCCTCGCCGACGGCACCCTGCAGCACCCACCGGTGCCGGCGGTGTGGCAGGACAAGGCCGAGCCCATCGACTACGCGGTGGCCAGCGGCCGCGGCACGGTGTTCAGCTTCGTGGTGCACCACGCACCCAAGGTGCCCGGGCGCACGCTGCCGTTCGTGATCGCGCTGATCGAGCTGGAAGAGGGCGTTCGGATGCTCGGCGAGCTGCGCAACGTCGACCACGCCGACATCAAAATCGGAATGCCGGTCCGCGCAACCTATATCGACTTCCCGGCCGGTGAGTCCGGTCCGGAATGGAGCCTGTATGCTTGGGAGCCCCTGGGAGATCAAGCATGAGCGCACCGGCTGTCGAAGTGGGCACCACCCTGCCCGAACTCAAGCTGCATGGCACGCCCACGTTCATCATCTCGACGGCTCTGGCCACCAGGGACTTTCAGGACGTGCACCATGACCGGGACCTGGCTCAAGCCAAGGGGTCCAAGGACATCTTCGTCAACATCCTCACCGACACCGGCCTCGTGCAGCGCTACGTCACCGACTGGGCGGGTCCGACGGCGCTGATCAAATCGATCGGGTTGCGGCTCGGTGTGCCGTGGTACGCGTACGACACGGTCACCTTCTCCGGTGAGGTGACCGCCGTCGACGACGGCCTGATCACGCTGAAGGTGTTCGGCCGCAACAGCCTTGGTGACCACGTGATCGCTAACGTCACGCTGACGATCGGGGGAGTCTGATGTTGTCGGGCAAGGCTGCGATCGTCGGCATCGGCGCCACCGACTTCTCCAAGGACTCCGGCCGTAGCGAGCTGCGGCTGGCCGCCGAGGCGGTGCTGGATGCGCTGGACGACGCGGGGCTTTCGCCGTCCGATGTCGACGGGCTGACCACCTTCACGATGGACACCAACAACGAGACCGCCGTCGCGCGTGCGGCCGGCATCGGCGACCTGAAGTTCTTCTCGCAGATCGGATACGGCGGCGGCGCCGCGTGCGCGACCGTCCAGCAGGCGGCGATCGCCGTGGCCACCGGGGTCGCCGACGTCGTCGTCGCATACCGGGCGTTCAACGAGCGCTCGGGCATGCGGTTCGGTCAGGTTCAGACCCGGTTGGTGGGAAACGCCGGCGTGCAGGCTGATTCGACGGCGGCGGACAACTCCTTCTCGTACCCGCACGGGCTGTCCACGCCGGCCGCGCAGGTCGCGATGATCGCCCAGCGGTACATGCATCTGTCCGGCGCGACCAGCCGGGACTTCGGTGCGATCTCGGTCGCCGACCGCAAGCACGCGGCCAAGAATCCGAAGGCATACTTCTACGAGAAGCCGATAACGATTGAGGATCACCAGAATTCGCGGTGGATCGCCGAGCCGCTGCGGCTGCTGGACTGCTGCCAGGAGACCGACGGAGCGGTCGCGATCGTGGTGACGTCGCCGGAGCGCGCGAAGGATCTCAAGCAGCGACCGGCGATCATCGAGGCGGCGGCGCAGGGCTCCAGCCCCGACCAGTACACGATGGTCAGCTACTACCGGCCCGAGCTCGGCCTGCCCGAGATGGGGGTCGTGGGCCAGCAGCTCTGGTCGCAATCCGGTCTGAAGCCGACGGACATTCAGACCGCCGTGCTCTACGACCACTTCACCCCGTTCACGCTGATTCAGTTGGAGGAGTTGGGATTCTGCGGCAAGGGTGAAGCGAAGGACTATATCGCCGACGGTGCCATCGAGATCGGCGGGCGGCTGCCCATCAACACCCATGGTGGCCAGCTCGGCGAGGCCTATATCCACGGCATGAACGGCATCGCCGAGGGAGTGCGCCAGCTGCGGGGGACATCGGTGAACCCGGTGCCCGACGTCGAGCACGTACTCGTCACCGCGGGAACCGGCGTGCCCACGTCGGGCCTGATCCTGGGTTAAGGCTTGCTTCTGGGCGCTTTAGCGCCCGTCTGGCGCCGGCCTTTTGCCGAGCGTGAAGTTAGTCTCACGTTCGTGACCGAGCGTGAAAATAGCTTCACGTTGGACGGGTGAAGTGACGTCGTCTCCGCGGCATGCGACGCTGCGGCGATGGCTGAGCCGTTCCTTGGTAGCGAGGCCATTGCAAATGGAACGCTGACCAGAAGTCAGCTTGCTACCCGTTACATCAGGCTGTTCCGCGATGTCTATGTCAATCGGGATGTACAGGTAACTGCCGCATTGCGCGCGCAAGCCGGATGGCTCTGGGCCAAGCGCCGAGGAGTAGTCGCGGGGCTATCTGCGGCTGCCTTGCACGGAAGTAAGTGGGTCGACGGTACGACGACAGTCGAATTGATCCATGATAACCGCCACCGCTTGCCGGGTATTCATACGCGCGGGGACCGCATAGAGGACGAAGAGATAACGGTCTTCAACGGCGTTCCGGTGACTACGGTGGCCAGGACAGTGCTCGATCTCGGCTGTTGGTACCCAACCACGAGCGCAGTCGCTGCCATCGACTCGCTGGCGCGTGCGGCGGAATTCAAAGTGGCTGATGTACGACTGTTGGCTGAGCGGTACTCGGGACGTCGCGGCATCGCGCGCGCACGCCGTGCGCTCACTCTGTTCGATGCCGGGGCGCAGTCTCCGAAGGAGACGTGGCTGCGCTTGGTTCTGATGGAGGCTGGACTACCGAGGCCGCAAACGCAAATCCCGGTGCGCGATGAGTTCGGCCAAGCGATTGCGTACCTGGACATGGGCTGGGACGACGTCAAAGTCGCTGTGGAGTACGACGGAGACCACCACCGTAGCGATCGTTCACAATTCGGTTGGGATATCAGGCGATTGGAAAGGTTGCAGCACCAGGGCTGGATCGTCATTCGGGTCGTCGCGGGGGATCGGCCCGCCGACATCGTCCGCCGAGTCCGTGCCGCCCGTGCCCGCCGAGCGTGAAACTAGTCTCACGCTGGGCTCCGAACGTGAAGTTAGTTTCACGCTCGCCTCGGGAAGAGGTGCGCAGGGGCGCGGCAGGGGTGCTCGGGGCAGGGCCCGCGTGAAAGCGCCTACGCGGGTACCAGTTCGACGCCCGAGAGCACGACGGCGTTGTCGCGCGAGGGCGCGACAACGCTGGCCAAAAAGCGGCCTTCAGAAGACGTCGAGTCCTTCCAGATGCCGACCCTGAGCGTTTCGCCGGGGAACGCCACCCCGGCGAAACGCGCGCCGTAGGCCGCCACCGCGCCGGCATCACCGTCGAGCAGCGCATCGGTGATCGCCTTGCAGGTCATGCCGTACGTGCACAGCCCGTGCAGAATGGGTTGGGAAAAGCCTGCGGCAGCGGCGAATTCGGGATCGGAGTGCAGCGGGTTGCGGTCACCGCACAGCCGGTAGAGCAGCGCCTGTTGCGGCAGAATCGGCACGTCGACCTCGAGATCGGGGGCACGGTCCGGCGCGTTGTCCGATGTCGAGGCACCGCGCTCGCCGCCGAATCCGCCTTCGCCGCGGGCGAAGATCGATCGGCGCTGCGTCCACAGCAGCGTGCCATCCGGCGCGCTCACCGTCGTCTCGCTCCAGATCACCGCGGCCTTGCCCTTGTCCCAGATGTCCGTGAACCGGGTGACGGCCTTCGCCGACCCGGACGGCGGCAGCGGAGCGGGGGCTTCGACGCGCTCGCTGGCGTGCAGCACCTTGCCCAGCTCGATGTCGATGCCGGGGAACTTGACTGTGGGCGGTTTCGTGGCGTGGAAGGTGGCGGCGACGTTGCCGAACGTCGGCAGCACCTGCGGGGTGTCGTCGATCAGGTAGCGCAGCTCGCGTGGGTCCATCGGGTCGGCGCCCGCACCCAGTCCGAGGTGGTAGAGCTGCACATCGCTACTGGACCAGGAGAATTCGATGGGATCCAGCTCGGCATTCAGCGCGACTTCTACGTCGATTGGCATCGCGGTTACCTTTCCCCGGCTCCGCCGGCAATGTGCAACGCCGCCAGGTAGCCGAACGTCATGGCCGGACCGATGGTGCCACCCGGACCGGGGTAGGTGTGGCCCATCACCGGAGCGCTGACATTGCCGGCGGCGTAGAGGCCTTCGATGATGCTGCCGTCATCGCGCAGCGCCCGGCCGTGGATGTCGGTGCGGATACCGCCCTTGGTTCCGAGGTCGCCGGGCACCATCTTGGCCGCGTAGTACGGCGCGTGACTGATCTCGCCGAGGTTGGGGTTCGGCTTGTTGGTGGGGTCGCCGTAGTACCTGTCGTAGGCGCTCTCGCCACGCTGGTAGTCCTCGTCGACGCCGGAGCGCGCGAAGCCGTTGAAACGTTCCACCGTCGCGGTGAGTTCGCCGACCGGAAGTCCGGCCTTCTGCGCCAGCTCGGCCAGCGTGTCGGCCTGGATGATGACGCCGGATTCCAACCATTTACGCGGAATGCGTTGTCCGGGCTGCAATCCCGCGAAAATGTAGCGGTCCCGGTACTGCTGGTCGAACACCAGCCACGCGGGAATGTTCTCGCCCGGCCCGGGTCCCTGACCATATTGGCCGCCATACATGTGGTGGCAGGCCTCCACGTAGGGCATCGACTCGTTCATGAACCGCTTGCCCGACATGTTGACGATGATCGACCCCGGCGAGTTGCGCTCGGACAACGCGAACCAGGGCGCCCCCACCAGAGGGACGGTCGGGCCCCACCATGCGTCTTCCATGATGTCCAATGCGGCGCCGAGCTTTTCGCCCGCCAGGATTCCGTCGCCGGTGTTGGCCACCGCACCCACGGTCCATTCGGTGGTGATCGGGGCGCGCTGGTATTTCACCCGCATCTGCTCGTTGTGCTCGAACCCACCCGATGCCAGGATGACACCACGCCGGGCCCGGATGAGTTGCGGCTCATTGGATTCGGCCTGGTCGGCACCGCGCGCGTAGACGCCGCGCACGACACCGTCTTCGAGGTAGAGGTCGGTGAGCGCGGTGTTGAGCACTACCGGCACCCCGGCCCGCTGCAACCCGATGCGCAGCGGTCCGATCAACGCCCGGCCCATGCCGACGAGGTTCTTGCCGGTCGCCTTCGCCCACATGGTGCGCGCCCCGACCTTCAAGCTGCGCAGGACGCCGCGCGGGTGCCGCTTGAGCTGGTTCAGCCGAACGTAATCCTGTTGCATCACCACGACGTTCAGCGGGACCTTGCCGTACGCCGGCTCCAGGCCGGATTCGTCGGCGCCGAGCTTGCGGGCGTTGAACGGCTTCGGTTCGATCGATCGGCCCTCCGCGCGGCCGCCCGGCGACTCGGGGTAGTAGTCGGAGTACTTCGGCACCCAGCACATCTTCAGCGGGGTGTGCTTGAGCACAAACGACAGCATCGCGGGGCCGCGCTCGAGGTAGGTGTCGATCCGTTCGGGCTCGACGACATCGCCGACGATCCCGTGCAGATAGGTGCGGGCGGCCTCGGCCGTATCGCGGACCCCGTCACGCTTGAGCACTTCGTTATTTGGGATCCAAACGCCGCCGCCGGAGCGTGCGGTAGAGCCGCCGAAGTGGGGGGCCTTCTCGATGACTATGGTGGAAAGACCCCGGTGAGCGGCGGTAAGGGCGGCCACCATGCCGGCTCCGCCGCTTCCGACCACGACGACGTCGTACTCCTGCGCTGACATGTAGAACACGTTATAGAATTGCCCGGGGCGGCCGCTACTGGCCCGGTCGACCGACGAGGAGACTTGGAGAAAATGCTCAGTGTTGCCACGCGCGACGAGCTGGCCGCCGATCTGGCGCAAGCCGAGCGGAGCGGCGAACCGATCGCCCCGCTGACCGCCGCCCACCCGGACATCGACGTCGTCGACGCCTACGAGATTCAGCTGATCAACATCCGTCAGCGGGTCGCCGAGGGGGCCCGGGTGCTGGGCCACAAGGTGGGGCTGTCCAGCGAGGCGATGCAGCAGATGATGGGGGTCGACGAGCCGGACTACGGCCATCTCCTCGACGAGATGCAGTTGTTCGAAGACACCCCCGTCAAGACGAACCGCTACCTGTACCCGCGGGTGGAGGTCGAAGTCGGTTTCATCCTGTCCGCCGACCTGCCGGGCGCGGGCTGCACCGAGGCGGACGTGCTCGCGGCCACCGAGGCGTTGGTCCCGTCGATCGAGCTGATCGACACCAGGATCACCGAATGGAAGATCGGATTGTGCGACACCATCGCCGACAACGCGTCATCGGCGGGCTACGTACTGGGTCAGGCCCGGGTGTCGCCCGCCGAGCTCGATGTCACGAAGATCGACGCGGTGCTGACCTGCAATGGCGAGGTGATCGCCGAGGGTCGCAGTGACGCCGTGCTGGGCAATCCGGTCACCGCGGTGGCCTGGCTGGCGCGCAAGGTGGAAAGCTTCGGCGTCCGGTTGCGCAAGGGTGACGTCGTGCTGCCCGGGTCGTGCACGCGGGCGATCGACGCGCATCCCGGCGACGACTTCGTCGCCGATTTCGCGGGCCTCGGTTCGGTCCGCCTGTCGTTCGAATAGGCTCGATTTAAATCATTCAACTTAAATCTCAAAGCTCGAGGAGCATCATGCCGACTAAGGCGACTGTGGCCATTGTCGGGTCGGGGAACATCAGCACCGACCTGCTCTACAAGCTGCTGCGTTCGGACTGGCTGGAGCCCCGCTGGATGGTGGGCATCGATCCGGAGAGCGAGGGCTTGGCAAGGGCCCGCAAGCTGGGTCTGGAGACCACCCACCAGGGTGTGGACTGGCTGTTGGCCCAGTCGGAGAAGCCCGACCTGGTGTTCGAGGCGACCAGCGCCTACGTGCACCGCGACGCCGCACCCAAGTACGAGGCCGCCGGCATCCGGGCCATCGACCTGACGCCGGCCGCGGTCGGCCCCGCGGTGATCCCGCCGGCCAACCTGCGCCAGCACCTGGACGCGCCGAACGTCAACATGATCACCTGCGGCGGGCAGGCGACCATCCCGATCGTCTACGCGGTGTCACGCGCGGTCGCCGACCTCGGCGGCGTGCCGTATGCCGAGATCGTCGCCTCGGTCGCCTCGCTGTCGGCCGGCCCCGGCACCCGCGCCAACATC
Organism: Mycobacterium sp. NGS58; assembly: GCF_059812385.1. Classification (NCBI taxonomy): domain Bacteria; kingdom Bacillati; phylum Actinomycetota; class Actinomycetes; order Mycobacteriales; family Mycobacteriaceae; genus Mycobacterium; species Mycobacterium sp. NGS58. The sequence goes on from NZ_JCALCO010000001.1 coordinate 329,842, forward strand.
GACGAGTTCACCAAGACCACCAGCCGGGGTGTGGAGACCATCGGCGGCGCCGAACGCGGCAAGGCGATCATCATCCTGAACCCGGCGGACCCGCCGATGATCATGCGCGACACCATCTTCTGCGCCATCCCGGAGGACGCCGACCGGGACGCGATCGCCAAGTCCATCCACGACGTGGTTGCCGAGGTGCAGACCTATGTGCCGGGTTACCGGCTGCTCAACGAGCCCCAGTTCGACGACCCGTCGATCAACTCCGGTGGCCAGGCGCTGGTCACCACGTTCGTCGAGGTGGAGGGTGCGGGCGACTATCTGCCGCCTTACGCTGGAAATCTGGACATCATGACCGCCGCGGCAACCAAGGTCGGCGAGGAGATCGCCAAGGAGTCGTTGAGCGCGACGGCCGGAGGAGCGCAGGCATGAGTACCGACATCTTCTTCAACCCGATCTGGGACGTCCGGATGACCGACACCTCGTTGCGGGACGGCTCCCACCACAAGCGCCACCAGTTCACCAAGGACGAGGTCGGCGCCATCGTGGCGGCCCTGGACGCCGCGGGGGTGCCCGTCATCGAGGTCACCCACGGCGACGGCCTTGGCGGCTCGAGCTTCAACTACGGGTTCTCCAAGACCCCCGAGCAGGAGCTGATCAAGCTGGCCGCCGACACGGCCAAGGAAGCCAAGATCGCCTTCTTGATGCTGCCCGGCGTGGGCACCAAGGAAGACATCAAAGAGGCCCAGAACAACGGCGGTTCGATCTGCCGGATCGCCACGCACTGCACCGAGGCCGACGTGTCGATCCAGCACTTCGGCCTGGCCCGCGAGCTCGGCCTGGAGACGGTCGGGTTCCTGATGATGAGCCACACCATCTCGCCGGAGAAGCTGGCCGCGCAGGCCCGCATCATGGCCGACGCGGGCTGCCAGTGCGTCTACGTGGTCGATTCGGCCGGAGCGCTGGTCCTCGAAGGCGTGCGTGACCGGGTGGCGGCGCTGGTCGCCGAGCTCGGCGACGACGCCCAGGTCGGTTTCCACGGCCACGAGAACCTCGGGCTCGGCGTCGCCAACAGCGTCGAGGCCGTCCGGGCGGGCGCCAAGCAGATCGACGGCTCCTGCCGCCGGTTCGGCGCCGGGGCCGGGAACGCTCCCGTCGAGGCGCTGATCGGGGTGTTCGACAAGATCGGCGTGAAGACCGGGATCGACTTCTTCGACATCGCCGACGCCGCCGAAGAGGTGGTCGCCCCCGCCATGCCCGCCGAGTGCCTGCTCGACCGCAACGCCCTGATCATGGGGTATTCCGGCGTGTACTCCAGCTTCCTCAAGCACGCCATCCGCCAGTCCGAGCGCTACGGTGTGCCGGCCCACCAGCTGTTGCACCGCGCCGGGCAGCGCAAACTCATCGGTGGCCAGGAAGACCAGCTGATCGACATCGCGCTCGAGATCAAGCGCGAGCAAGAGAGCGGCACCGCGGTTCCGCGCTGATCCGCCGTTCGGCCGATGGCACGCACAGGCCACGCTAAGGTGCCGCGGGTAGCCTGGCGCGCATGAGCACATCCAACACAGTCGGCGCTCGACGTCGTGGGCTGTACGGCCTGCTCGCCGGGGGATTGATGACCGCTACCGCCGCTATGGTGATCGCGGTGCCCTTGGCCGGCACGGCCAGCGCGCAGTGCAATCAGGACGTGGGTGCATCCATCGATTCGTACCTGCAGAAGCATCCGGACCTCCACCAGCAGCTGCAGCAACGGTCTGAGGCCGAGGGCGGTAACGGCAACGTCATCGACTACCTCAATCGGCATCCCGACGTCCGCCAGCACCTGATCGACCTTTCCCACGCGTGCCCACCCTAGTGACTCGGCGTCGTCTTTGAACGCTGTGGCCGACGCGCGGGAACGTTCGCCATTGACGAAAAAGTAGAACACGTTCTAGCGTCTAGGCGTGTTCTCTGATTCCCTCACCGAAGCCATCGCCGAGTCCGAAAAGCTGGTGGCCGCGGCGCCCCACATCGAGTCCGAGGCCGACCTGCTGGAAGGGCTGCAGTACCTGGCCGGCTGCATCGCCGGCTGTCTGCACCTGTCGTTCGACTACGACCGCGACCATCCCTTCTTGCAGTCTGGGACGGGGCCGTTCACCAAGATGGGCCTGGACAACCCCGACACGCTCTATTTCGGCACGCGGGTGCACGCCGATCACGATTACGTCGTCACCGGTCGGCGCGGCTCCACCACCGACCTGAGTTTCCAGCTGCTCGGCGGCGAGTACACCGACGACAACGTCCCGGCCAGCCAGGCCGCGTTCGACGATCGGGAACTGCAGATCGCACCCGACGGCAGCTTCGAGTGGCGGGTGCGACCGACGAGCCCGGGACAACTGGTCATCCGCGAGGTGTACGGCGACTGGGCGGCGCAGCGCGGCACGCTGGCCATCTCGCGGCTGGACACCGCGGGCACCGCACCGCCGCCGCTGACCCGCGAAATCATCGAAAAGCGGTACGCCACAGCCGGAAAGCAGCTGGTGAACCGGGTCAAGACGTGGTTGCAGTTTCCGCAGTGGTTCTACTTCAACATCCCGGTCAACACGATGGTCGCACCCCGGCTCACACCCGGCGGACTCGCGACCCAGTACTCGTCGGTGGGGCACTACGAGCTGCAGCCCGACCAAGCGCTGGTGATCACCATCCCCGTCACCGACGCACCTTACCTCGGGTTCCAGCTGGGCAGCCTGTGGTACATCTCGCTGGACTACATCAACCACCAGACTTCGCTGAACAACACTCAGGCGCAAGCGGATCCGGACGGCAAGGTGCGCATCGTCGTCGCCGACCAGAATCCGGGGGTGACCAACTGGGTCGAGACCCTCGGTCATCGCAAGGGCATCCTGCAGTTCCGCTGGCAACGGGTGTCGCGCGAGCTCACCGAAGCCGACGGCCCTACCGTCGAGCTGGTCGACATCGACGCCATACCGGTTACGCTGCCGTACTTCGAGCACAACAAGATTTCCGACGACGAATGGCGCGCGCGAATTGCGCTGCGCCAACAACAGATTGCGGCAAGGATGCTGGGGTGACGATGTCAGGCATGCTCAACGACAAGGTAGTGATCATCAGTGGCGTCGGCCCGGGTCTCGGTACCACGCTGGCACACCGATGTGCCGACAACGGTGCCGACTTGGTGCTGGCGGCCCGTACCGTCGAACGGCTGGACGAGGTTGCCAAGCGGGTCAACGACTCCGGCCGCAAGGCCGTGGCGGTGCGCACCGACATCACCGACGACGACGAGGTCGCTTACCTAGTCGAGACGACCATGGCCACGTACGGCAAGGTCGACGTACTGATCAACAACGCGTTCCGGGTCCCGTCGATGAAACCGCTGGCCGGCACCAGCTTTCAGCACATCCGCGACGCGATCGAGCTCAGCGCATTAGGCGCGCTGCGGCTGATCCAGGCCTTCACGCCGGCGCTGGAGGCGACCCACGGATCGATCGTCAACGTCAACTCGATGGTGCTGCGCCACTCGCAGGCGAAATACGGCGCATACAAAATGGCCAAGTCCGCGCTGCTTTCCATGTCCCAATCGCTGGCCACCGAGCTCGGGGACAAGGGAATCCGGGTCAATTCGGTTGCGCCGGGGTATATCTGGGGCGACACATTGCAGGCCTATTTCGAGCATCAGGCGGGCAAGTACGGCACCAGCGTCGACGAGATCTATGCCACCACCGCGGCGAACTCCGACCTCAAGCGCTTGCCCACCGAGGACGAAGTCGCGTCGGCCATTCTGTTCCTGGCCAGTGACCTGTCCAGCGGCATCACCGGGCAGACCCTGGACGTCAACTGCGGGGAGTATCACGCCTGATGTCCGGCGCTGACGATGCAGAGCGAAGCGATGAGGAGGAGGCGGCGCAACAATGAGCGATCGCACCGATATCGGGACCGTCGACGAGCTGCACGCATCGGCCACCAAGCTGACGGGGCTCGACGACTTCGGCGCAGACGATGACAACTACCGCGAAGCGCTGCGAGTGCTGCTCGACTCCTACCGCACCGAAGCGGGGCTTACGGTGTTGGGCAGCAAGATGAATCGCTTCTTCCTGCGCGGTGCGCTGGTGGCGAGACTGCTGTCCGAGTCCGCATGGAAGCAGTACCCGCAGTATGCCGACGTTGCCATCGAACGGCCCATCTTCGTCACCGGCCTGGTGCGCACCGGAACCACGGCGCTGCACCGGCTCCTGGGCGCCGATCCCGCGCATCAGGGCCTGCACATGTGGCTGGCCGAATTCCCGCAACCGCGCCCGCCGCGCGAGACCTGGGAATCACACCCGCTTTACCGCCAGCTCGACGCGCAGTTCACCCAGCATCACCAGGAAAACCCCGGCTACACGGGGCTGCATTTCATGGCCGCCTACGAGCTGGAGGAATGCTGGCAGCTCCTGCGGCAGTCGCTGCATTCGGTTTCCTACGAAACGCTGGCGCACCTGCCGAGTTACGCGCGGTGGCTCTCGGAGCAGGACTGGACGCCGTCGTACCAGCGGCACCGCCGCAACCTTCAGCTGATTGGGCTCAACGACGCCGACAAGCGCTGGGTGCTGAAGAATCCCAGCCACCTGTTCGCGTTGGACGCACTGATGGCGACCTATCCCGACGCGTTGGTGATTCAGACCCATCGGCCGGTCGAGACGATCATGGCGTCGATGTGCTCACTGGCGCAGCACACCGCGGAGGGGTGGTCGACATCGTTCACCGGGGCCCAAATCGGTGCTGACGCAATGGAAACCTGGTCGCGGGGGCTGGAGCGGTTCAACACCGCGCGGGCCAGATACAGTCCGTCGCAATTCTATGACGTCGACTACAAAGAATTGATCGCCGACCCGATGGGCACCGTGGCCGACATCTATAGGCACTTCGGGCTGGCGCTGACCGACGAGGCCAAGGCCGCAATGGAGAAAACCCACGCCGACAGCCAGTCAGGCGAGCGCGCGCCGAAGCACACCTACTCGCTGGCCGACTATGGGCTCAGCACCGAGACCGTCAAGGAGCGCTTCTCGGGCCTGTGAGCTATAGACCGCCGCTCACTCTTCGTCCTGCGCCTCATCGAGGTAGCCCTCCGCGACCGCATGCTCAATGCTGTCGGCGAGTTTGGGGCACGACCTCGTACGCGCGGTGTTGCCGCCGGACTCACGCACCTCGGTGAAGTGCGCACACCGCTGCCACGCCTCGGTGTTCCATTGCACCGCAGTGTGTCCCGGCCCGAGCCGGCGAACGGTGACCCGCACATGGCAGAACCGGCAGTCCACCGGCAGCAGACCCGAATTGAGGTAACGCTCGCGGTCGGCACGACTGGCTTCGGCGACCGCAGCGGCGCGCTGTGGATCGTTGGCGAAATCCTTTGATTTCGACCAGGATCCACCCTTGCGCTCGGAGCGGGCCGGATGCTCGTCGTGGTCGTGATGATCGCCGTGCAGCAACAGCATCGATCGCGCAAGCCGATCGACGTCAGGTACCGCCGGCTGATCGTCGCCCATGATTCCTAGTGTTGCTTGGCCGGCACGTCGTCGGTGACGGGCTCGTCCGCCTCGGAGTCCTTGGCCTTGAGGTTCTGCTCGACCTCCGCATTCCAGTACTCGTTGGCCCGGGTGGTGTCGACCTCGATCTCGAAGCGCTCCACCATCTCCGGCTCGATGTCGGCGACGTCGACGTAGAACTGCTGGTACCAACGACGCAACTGATAGACCGCGCCATCCTCTTCGACCAGCAGCGGATTATCTATGCGTGTCTTGTGCTTCCAGATCTCGACGTCCTGCAGGAAGCCCTTGCTGACCCCCTCGGTGAACACCTTCGACAGCTTGTCGGTCATCTTTTCATCCATGCCCTTGGGCTTTTCGACGATGACACCCCACTGCAGCACGAACGAATTCTGGGTCACCGGGTAGTGGCAGTTGATCAGGATCGACTCGGCCTTGTATCCGCCATAGCTATTGTGCAGCCAGTTGATCATGAACGACGGCCCGAAATAGGACGCCTCGGAATCCAGGTGCGCCTCACCGTAAGACGTGCCGAGGTCGTTGACGTCGGGCCGGCCCACATTGTGCAGGAACTGTGACGCGATGTGTCCCTCGAAAACGTTCTTGAAGTACGTCGGCAACCCGAAGTGGATGTAGAAGAAGTGCGCCATGTCGGTGACGTTGTCGATGATGTCGCGGCAGTTGGAGCCCTCGATGAGGATGCTGTTCCATCGCCAGTCGGTCCACTCGTCGCTGTGGGATTCCGGGATGTCCGGAATGCGTACGGCGGGGTCCGGGGGATTGTTCTCGTGGTCGTGCCAGACGAACAGCAGGCCGCCGCGCACGTCGGTCGCCCACGATCGGGTCCGCGCCGTCTTGGGTGTGCGCTTGGCGTAGGGGACCAGCTTGCAGCGGCCGTCGCCACCCCAGCGCCAATCGTGGAACGGGCAGGCGACCTCGTCGCCCTTGATGGTGCCCTCCGAGAGGTCGCCGCCCATGTGGCGGCAATACCCGTCGAGGACCTTGATGTCGCCCTGCGAGTCGGCGAACACCACCAGCTTGGTGCCGAAAGCCTGAATCGCGTGCGGCTTACCGTCCTGGAAGTCCTTTGCGACGCCCAGGCAGTGCCAGCCGCGGGCGTATCGGGTCGGCAGGTCGCCGGGATCGATCTCCCGGATGCCGACCGCCTTGGTGTCGGTACTCACCTGTCACCTCCAACTCACTGGGCCTCTAACTAGAACACGTTACAGTTTTGCGCCCGTGCCGCGCAACGACGGCGCGTCTGGCTGGGATTTCCCGCAACGCATCCGCACTCGGGGTATATCTAAACGATGCCGCTGTTTGCGTTCGAGGGCCGCGCGCCACGGGTCGATCCGACCGCTTTTATAGCCCCGACGGCCACTCTGATCGGCGATGTCGTGGTGGAGGAGGGGGCGTCGGTCTGGTTCAACGCCGTGTTGCGCGGCGACTACGGGCCCATCGTGGTGCGTGAGGGCGCCAACGTCCAAGACGGGTCGGTTTTGCACGCGCCTCCCGGCATCCCCGTCGACATCGGTCCCGGTGCGACGGTCGCGCATATGTGCGTCATCCACGGGGTCCACGTGGGGCAGGAGGCGCTGATCGCGAACCACGCTACCGTTTTGGACGGTGCGGTGATCGGTGCGCGCAGCCTGGTCGCCGCGCATTCACTGGTGACGGCCGGCACCAAGATCCCGGCCGGGATGCTCGCCGTTGGTGCGCCGGCGCAGATCAAGGGACCGGTCGCCGGGACCGGCGCGGAGATGTGGGTCAAGGTGAACCCGCAGGCCTACCGCGAGCTCGCCCAGCGACATCTGGCCGGGCTGGAGCCGCTCTAGACTTTGCGCGTGTTGGCCGCCGCGCGCTCCATCTCCCAGTAGGCACGCAGGGCCACCATCTTGCCCTCGGCGTCGACTCGGTAAGTGAAGACTCCCTCGGCGGTCGTCTGGTACTCACCCGTGGTGATGAGAATGTGCCCGACGTTGGCTTCCTCGTTGCCGCACTGATAGGTGTCGCGGAAGAAGAACTCGATCTTCGTGGTGGGCGCGATCGCCTTGTCCCAGAAGGCCGAGATGGCATCACGGCCCCGGTGCCCCACGCCTTCGGGGTCGAACACCGAGGGTCCGATCGGGTCCTCGACGATGGCGTCGTCGGCGAATACCGCGAGCCAAGCGTCCTTGTCCCGGGCCGCCACCGCGTCGCGGGAGCGGCGGCCGGCCTCGTGCGCGGGATGCTCAGTCAAGGGCGCCGCTCTCCCCCGCAAGCGGGAGGTGCCCCCACCTCATCGCGGCGCTCTGCATCGTCGTCGGCGCGCTCACGCATCGACCTTCTGGGCCGCGGGCTTGTCGGCACCGACCACCCACATCGAGTAGTACTGAGAGCCGCCGCCGTAGGCGTGTCCCAAGGCTTTTCGGGCGTTGGGCACCTGGTGGTCACCGCCCTTGCCCATTACCTGAATGGCCGCTTCGGCGAAGCGGATCAGGCCCGAGGCGCCGATCGGGTTCGACGACAGCACGCCGCCCGACGGATTCACCGGGAGCCGGCCGCCGATCTTGGTTTCCCCGGCTTCGGTGAGCTTCCAGCCTTCGCCCTCGGCGGCAAACCCGAGGTTTTCCAACCACATCGGTTCGAACCAGGAGAACGGGACGTAGATCTCCGCGGCGTCGATCTCGTCGATCGGGCTCTCGATGCCGGCGGCCTTCCACAGCGCCGCGGCCGCGTCACGGCCGGCCTGCGGGCTGACCTGGTCGCGTCCGGAGAACTGCAGCGGTTCGGTGCGCAGCGCGGTGGCGTGAATCCAGGCCACCGGATGCCCTTGCGCCAGACGGGCTTCGGCCGCCTCCTCGTTGCCGATCACGACGGCGGCGGCACCGTCCGATGACGGGCAGGTCTCGTCGTAGCGGATCGGATCCCACAGCATGGGCGACGCCATCACCTTCTCGACGGTGATGTCGGGTTGGTGCAGGTGCGCCAGCGGGTTCTTGCTGCCGTTGAGCCGGTCCTTGACCGCGACGATGGCGCCGATGTTCGTCGGCGCGCCGGACCGGCGGATGTACGAGCGCACGTGCGGGGCGAAGTAGCCACCCGCGCCCGCCCCCACCGGCTTGATGAAGGGAATGGGAATCGACAACGCCCACATTGCATTTGATTCCGACTGTTTCTCCCAGGCCATCGCGAGCACGCGCCGGTACTTGCCCGATTGGACCAGGCTGGCGGCCACCACGCCGGTGGAACCGCCCACCGATCCGGCGGTGTGCACCCGGATCAGGGGCTTACCCGTCGCACCCATGGCGTCGGCCATGAACAACTCGGGCATCATGACGCCCTCGAAGAAGTCCGGCGCCTTGCCGACCACGACGGCGTCGATGTCGTCGAAGGTGCTGCCGGAGTCGGCCAGCGCCCGATCGATCGCCTCCCGCACCAGGCCGTTCATCGAAACGTCTTGGCGTTTGGCGACGTACTTCGTCTGTCCGGTACCCAGTACCGCAGCAACGTTTGGCCCTGCACCGGCCATCAGTTCTTTCCTTCCATCACCGCGACCAGGTTCTGTTGTAGCGCAGGCCCGCTGGTGGCGTGTGCCAGCACCCGGTCAGCCGAACCGCTCCAGATGTGTTGTGCTGCAAAGCCGATGCGTTCGAGACCGGCGACGAACATGGGATTGGCAGCCAGCGCGCCGCCGGATGGGTTGACCTTGGTCGGTCCCGGCACGCGGATGGCTTCCTCGATGATCAGGTGTTGGTGCGTGAACGGCGCGCAGATTTCGACCACGTCGAGATTGTCGGTCCGCCCGCCGGTGGCCACCTGGGCGGCGGCCTTGGTCGACGGGGACTCGGTGAGGTCACGCGCGCCCAGCGACGGGGTTTCGATGCGGTGCTCGATTCCGGTGATCCAGGCCGGTTTTTCGCGCAGCTCGCGCGCCCGGTCGCCGGCCGCGAGCACGATCGCCGCGGCGCCGTCGGTGATCGGTGCGATGTCGTGACGGCGCAACGGTTCGGCGAAGTACGGCCGCTCGAGCAACTCGGCCACGCTGATCGACCCCTCCACGTTGTCCACCCGGCGCGCATTGGCAAATGAGTCGAAGGCCACGCGGGCCATCTGCTCCTCGGTCCACGTGCCGGTGTCGAGGCCGATGCGCGCCTGCAGCCCGGCCATCGAGATCGAATCCGGCCATAACGGCGCGACGGTGTACGGGTCGGTCTGCCGCGTCAGGATCTGCCGCAGGATGCCGGCCGAGGACTTGCCGAAGCCGTACACCAGCGCGGTGTCGACCTCGCCGGTCAGGATTTTGATGTAGGCCTCGTAAAGCGCCCAGGCCGCGTCCATCTCGACGTGCGATTCGTTGATCGGCGGTACGGCACCGATCGAGTCGATCGCCGAGATGAACGAAAATGCGCGTCCGGCAAGATAATCGGACGATCCCGAACACCAGAAGCCGATGTCGGTCCGTTCGATGCCCAGCTCCTCGTAGAGCTGGGCGAAGCACGGGATCAACATCTCGACACCGTTGGTGGTGCCGTCGGTGCGGCGGACGTGTGGGGCGTGGGCAAAGCCGACAACCGCAACGTTGCGAGCGCTCATGTGCAGGTAAGCCCTTTACAGGTGGTGCTTGTAGGTGTCGTAGTCGGCGTCGGGTTCCCCGGTCGGCCGGAAGTACTCGATGTTGTCGATGCCAAATCCCCACTCCTCGCGGGGTTTCCACACCGCCTCGACGCGCATGCCCATCCGCACCTCGTGGGCGTCGATGTCGGCGACCAGATGCAGGAACGGGATGTCGGCCCCGTCGAGCAGCACGTAGGCCGCCACGTACGGCGGCTTGATGCGCTGGCCCTGGAACGGAATGTTGATGATCGCGAACGTCGTGACGGTGCCCTTGTCCGGCAGCTCCACGAACTCGGTCGTCGGCTGGCCGGTGGCCGGATCGGCGCCGTGCGGCGGGAAATAGACCTTGCCGGTCTCGCCCGTCTTCGCGCCCAGCAGCTTGCCCTGTGCGATGGCCCGCAGGTAGGCGCTTTCCTCGTGCGACGCGCTGTGCTGGATGGTCAGCGAGACGGGGGTGACGATCATGGTCACCGGGTCTTTGTCGCCGTCCGATTGCTCTGTCACGGTTTCGGCTTCCTCGCCGAGCACGAAATACGCGATGTCGGTGATGGCGCCCACCGGCTCGTCGACCCAGTGCACATGCACCCGGCTGCCGGTCTTGATGGCGGAAGGACCCGCGGCTCCGACATCAACGGCGTGAATCATCGGTGTGTCGGCGCCGTCCAGCTTGATCAGTGCCCACGCGAACGGCCGGTCCAGTGGCTGGCCCTCCATGGGCTCGGGCTGCCAGGTCCACGAGACCACGGTCCCGACACTGGACACCGGTACCATCTCGCCCAGCGGTTCATAGGTGACCGGGTCATATTCCGCCGGCGGCACGTGTACCCGGCCATCCGATCCGCGCACACCCAGGACGTGGCGGTCACGCAGCGCGGTGAAGAATTTGCTCAGCGTGGGGCCGACCGAACGGGTGTAGTCGAAGGACAACGTCAGTGGCGCGGAGAGCGGTGGCTCAGGGTGATCCATCAGGGGCGGGCTACTCGAGCTGGCTGTCACGCCATCGAGTAGAACAGGTTCTAAGAAACGATTCAACATCGGGTCGACCACCGGAAGGGCTAGCACGATGAAGCTGGGATTACAGCTGGGATATTGGGGCGCTCAGCCGCCGCAGAACCACGGTGAACTCGTCGCCGCGGCCGAGGCGGCCGGATTCGACGCCGTCTTCACCGCCGAGGCTTGGGGTTCGGACGCGTACACGCCGCTGGCCTGGCTGGGTTCGTCGACGTCCCGGGTGCGGCTGGGCACTTCGGTGGTCCAGCTGTCCGCCCGCACCCCGACGGCCTGCGCGATGGCGGCTTTGACGCTCGACCACCTGTCCGGCGGGCGGCACGTCCTCGGCCTCGGCGTCTCCGGCCCGCAGGTGGTCGAGGGCTGGTACGGCCAGTCGTTCTCCAAGCCGTTGGCCCGGACCCGTGAATACATCGACATCATCCGGCAGGTGTGGGCGCGCGAGGCGCCGGTGACCAGCGCCGGCCCGCACTACCCGCTGCCGTTGACCGGTGAGCGCGCAACGGGTCTGGGCAAGCCGCTCAAGCCCATCACTCATCCGCTGCGGGCCGACATCCCGATCATGCTGGGCGCCGAGGGGCCGAAGAACGTGGCGCTGGCCGCCGAGATCTGCGACGGCTGGCTGCCGATCTTCTACACGCCGCGCATGGCCGACACCTACAACGAGTGGCTGGACGAGGGCTTCGCCCGTCCGGGCGCACGCCGCAGCCGGGAGGACTTCGAGATCTGTGCGACGGCCAACATCGTCATCACCGACGACCGCAGCGCCGCCTTCGCGGCGATGAAGCCCTACATCGCGCTCTATATGGGCGGCATGGGCGCCGAAGACACCAACTTCCACGCCGACGTCTACCGCCGGATGGGCTACTCCGAGGTGGTCGACGACGTGACCAAGCTGTTCCGCAGCAACCAGAAGGACAAGGCGGCGGAAATCATCCCCGACGAGGTGATCGATGACGCCGCGATCGTCGGCGACGTTGACTACGTGCGTAAGCAGATCAAGGCCTGGGAGGCCGCCGGCGTCACCATGATGGTGGTGTCCGGCCGCAGTACAGAGCAGGTCCGCGAGCTGGCGACCCTGGTCTGACACTTACGCGACCAAAATTAGAACACGTTCTAATCTTCTTGCCAGGTTGTTAGAACGCGTTCTAGATTGACCGGATGACACGCCCGACGACGCTGCCGTGTGGGCGCCCCCAGCCGCGAAGTGGCGAGGGGGACGCGCACTGCGATGAGGAACCGGGCGATGGACGCCGGGCCGGCCGGTCAGCCGATCGGGTGGGCGTCGCCGAAGGTCATCTCGACGTGGCCGACGGATCCAGAGACCATCGCCCGCCTTGGCAGGCCCAGCGACGCCAACTCCTTGGCGTAGGCGTGATCGCCCAATCGCAACGTCGCCCCGCCGAGCCGGCCGCGCAGCCCACGCACCCGCATTTCCCAGGGGACTTCCCGGGTGGTGCCGTCGGCGAAGGTGTAGGTCTTGAGCACTCGCGGCCGCGACGCGAACATCGAGGGCACCGGCAATCCGCGGGCGAAGTCGATGCCCGCGATGTGCGCGCCCTCGGCGCTGACGTCGAATCCGAACCGGCCCTGCTCGCGAACGGTGAAGTCCGCCATGATCTTCGGGAATCCCCAGATCGAGCGCCCAGCCTCCAGGGTGAAACTCTGGTCGACGGGCAGATGGTGGATGAAGGCGGCCGCATCGCCCAGTGCCCGCCAGCCTCGCGCCGTCGAGCCGGGCGGGTTGACCATGACGGCGGTGCCGAATTCGTGGTACTGCCCCAGATCGCCGTCGATGTAGCGCGCCAGCATCAGGTTCACCACCGCCCGGCCGGGGCGGTGCTGGCAGACTTGCAGACCGCTGTAATCGATAAGGCGTTGCGCCGCTTGCGCACCCACCGAGAACATCGCGGTGTGCACGTCCGCTTTTCGTATCCGCACCGGCATCGTGAGGACTGTCCCCGCAACGACGTGTTGTGACTCAGGCATGTCGGTAACTGTAATCCGCTCGTCAATATCTGGAGGCTGTAGATGACTTCGACCATCCCGGAAGCAATCTCGAACATCGACCTGACCGACGGGAACTTTTTCGCCGACCGTCGCACCTCGCGGGAAGCCTACCGCTGGATGCGGGCCAACCAGCCGGTGTTTCGTGATTGCAATGGGTTGGCCGGTGCCACCACTTATCAAGCCATCCTCGACGCCGAACGCAATCCGGAACTGTTCTCCAGCACCGGCGGCATCCGTCCCGACCAACCCGGCATGCCGTACATGATCGACATGGACGATCCCGCACATCTGGTGCGGCGCAAGCTCGTCAACGCGGGTTTCACCCGCAAGCGGGTGAAGGAAAAGGAACCGTCCATCGCCACCTTGTGCGACACCCTGATCGACGCGGTGTGTGAGCGCGGCGAATGCGACTTCGTCCGCGACATCGCCGCCCCGCTGCCGATGGCGGTGATCGGCGACATGCTGGGCGTCCTGCCCTCCGAACGCGGCATGCTGTTGAAATGGTCCGACGACCTGGTCTGCGGGCTGAGCTCGCACATCGACCCGGAATCGGAAGTGGCCCAGAGCGTGATGAACGCCTTCGCCGCCTACACGGCGTTCACCATGGACATCATCGCCAAGCGGCGAGCCGAGCCCAACGACGACCTGTTCTCCATTCTGGTGAACGCGGAAGTGGAGGGCCAGCGGATGTCCGACGACGAGATCGTCATGGAGACACTGCTCATCCTGATCGGCGGCGACGAAACCACCCGCCACACGTTGAGCGGCGGGACAGAGCAGCTGGTGCGCCACCGCGACCAGTGGGACGCCCTGGTGCGCGACCCCTCGCTGCTGCCCGGCGCCATCGAGGAGATGCTGCGCTGGACATCGCCGGTGAAGAACATGTGCCGAACCCTGACCGCCGACACCGAATTCCACGGCACCTCGCTGCGTGAGGGCGAAAAGATCATGCTGCTGTTCGAGTCGGGCAACTTCGACGAGTCGGTTTTCGACGAGCCGGACGAATTCGACATTCGTCGTAACCCGAACAGCCACATGGCTTTCGGCTTTGGTACGCACTTCTGCCTGGGGAACCAGCTGGCCCGCCTGGAGCTGTCGATGATGACCGAGCGGGTGCTCAAGCGGCTCCCCGATCTCAGGCTGGCGGATGACGACTCGACTTTGCCGCTGCGGCCGGCGAACTTCGTCAGCGGGCTGGAAGCGATGCCGGTGGTGTTCACCCCGAGCGCCCCGCTGCTGAGCTGATCCGAGCTTGGGCTCGCTTTCACCGAGCGTGCACTCGGGGCGAGGTTTCGCCTAATTTCTCGCGCTCAATGCACGTTCGGTGCGCCCAGGCCGCGGACACCCGAGCGATGACGCCACCTGCCGTGTCCTCCGCGGTAACTCGTACGAGGGTCCAGCCCATCTCCGCGAGTGATTCCGCACGTCGAATGTCTTTGTTGAATTGCCGTCGGTCAGACCGGTGGTGATCGCCGTCGTACTCGACGGCCAATTTGACGTTCTCCCAACCCATATCAAGCACGGCAACCAGCTCTCCGTAATCGCCGTAGACGGGAATCTGCGTGCTCGGGTGTGGGTAGCCGGCATCGATGAGCAGCAAGCGCAGCCACGTCTCGCGAGGCGACTCGGCTCCGGGGTCGACGAGTGACAGCGCGACACGGGCACGCCTGATGCCGCGCCGTCCCCGATAGCGATCGGCGAGCGTCTCGACGTCGACCATTTTGAGATCCGTTGCGCGAGCGAGTGCATCGATGGCCGCAACAGCTTTTCCGACGGGATGGCGGCAAGCAATATCAAGAGCCGTGCGCCCGGGCGTCGTCACGGGGATCCCGCTGACGGTCTGTACCTCATCCTCGGTAAGACGGTCCGACCAGGTGCGTATGCCGCGAGGCGGACGGCGGTAGTCGTGGAGTAACTCGGCCGACGCGCGGTGGTCAATCCATTTGGCACCGTGCAGCGCCGACGCGGAAAGGCCGGCGACGACGCCGCGCCGTCGGGACCACAGCCACGCCGCATGGGCGCGCAAGTTCGCGGTGATCGCCGTGCCGGCCGGTACGTAGACGTCGGGATGGACGGCGTGAAACCGGCTGCGCAGCGCGTACTTCGTTACAAGGCCGGATGCGACCGCCTCGCTGCCGATGAAGGGCTCCCCCATGGGGGGAGTGTGCCGTCGAGCACCGACACGAGCGCCCAATGTGCACTCAAGTGCGAAAAATCGGCCGAAAACTCGCTCTGAGTGCACGCTCGGCGCAGGGAAGCGCCAGACGCCTAGCGGTTTTTGAAGTGGGGCTTGCGCTTCTCGGCGAACGCCCGAGGGCCTTCCTTGGAGTCCTCGGAGAGGAACACCGGGATGCCGTTGGCGGTGTCCGGTTTGAAGGCCTCTTCCTCGTGCATCCCTTCGGTCTCGCGGATCGTCTTGAGGATCGCCTGCACGGCTAAAGGTCCGTTGTTCTCGATGACCTCCGCGATCTCGAGGGCCTTGCTCAGCGCCTGCCCGTCGGGGACGACATGGCCGATCAGGCCCATGTCCTTGGCTTCGGCGGCGGTGATGTGCCGTCCGGTCAGCAGCAGGTCGCAGGCCACGGTGTAGGGGATCTGGCGCACCAGGCGGACCGCGGAGCCGCCCATCGGATACAGGCTCCACTTGGCCTCGGAAATGCCGAATTTGGCGCTCTCACCCGCGACCCGGATGTCGGTCCCCTGCAGGATCTCGGTGCCCCCGGCGATGGCCGGACCTTCGACGGCGGCGATCAGCGGCTTCTTCAGCCTCCGGCCTTTGAGCAAAGCGTCGATTCGCGACGGGTCGTAGCTGCCGTCCTTGAACGACTCACCTGGCGGCTTCTGAGTTGCCGTCTTGAGGTCCATTCCCGCGCAGAAGTAGCCACCGGCGCCGGTCAGGATGCAGACGCGGATGTCGTCGTCGTTGTCGACGCGGTCCCAGGCCTGGACCATGATTTCCATCATTTCCGTGCTCAAAGCGTTGCGGCGGTGCGGCCGATTCATGGTCACGATGAGGGTGTGACCACGCTGTTCCACCAGCGCGTCGGGCCCGGTTTCCCCGTTCTCTGTGTTTGCTGGGGTTCCGGCATTCTCCACGGTCACGGCAACCGCCTTTCCCTCGACGATGGGCATGAGCTTGCCTCGAAATGTAACACGTTCTAATTTGGTGGCCGTGGCCTTGAATATTGCCGACCTTGCAGAGCACGCCATCGACGCTGTGCCCGACCGTGTCGCCCTGATCTGCGGCGACGAGAAGTTGACCTATGCCCAGCTAGAGGAGAAGGCCAACCGCCTGGCTCACTACCTGATGGAGCAGGGGGTGAAAAAGGACGACAAGGTCGGACTGTATTGCCGTAACCGCATCGAGATCGTCATCGCGATGCTCGGCATCGTCAAAGCGGGCGCCATCCTGGTCAACGTCAACTACCGCTACGTCGAGGGCGAGCTGCGCTACCTGTTCGAGAACTCCGACATGGTCGCACTGGTGCACGAGCGCCAGTACTCCGACCGGGTGGCCAACGTGTTGCCCGATACGCCCGACGTCAAGACGATCCTGGTCGTCGAGGACGGCAGCGACAACGACTTCGGCCGCTACGGCGGCGTCGAGTTCTACTCGGCGATCGCGCAGAGCTCGCCGGAGCGCGACTTCGGCGAGCGCAGCGCCGACGACATCTACCTGCTCTATACGGGTGGCACGACGGGCTTTCCCAAAGGCGTGATGTGGCGCCATGAGGACATCTACCGGGTGCTGTTCGGTGGAACCGACTTCGCCACAGGCGAATTCGTCAAGGACGAATATGACCTGGCCAAGGCCGCCGCGGCCAACCCGCCGATGGTCCGCCACCCGATTCCGCCGATGATCCACGGCGCCACGCAGTCGGCCACCTGGATGTCGATCTTCTCCGGTCAAACCACCGTGCTGGCACCGGAATTCAACGCCGACGAGGTGTGGCGCACCATCGACGAACACAAGGTGAACCTGCTGTTCTTCACCGGCGACGCGATGGCCCGTCCGCTGCTCGACGCGCTGCTGGCCCACCAGGACGAGGGCAACGAGTACGACCTGTCGTCGCTGTTCCTGCTCGCCTCCACCGCGGCGCTGTTCTCGCCGAGCATCAAGGAGAAGTTCCTCGAGCTGCTACCCAACCGGGTCATCACCGACTCCATCGGATCTTCGGAGACCGGATTCGGCGGCACCAGCATCGTCGCCAAGGACGCGCCGCACGCCGGCGGCCCGCGCGTGACGATCGACCACCGCACCGTCGTCCTCGACGAGGACGGCAATGAGGTCAAGCCCGGCTCCGGTGTGCGCGGCTTCATCGCGAAGAAGGGCAACATCCCGGTCGGCTATTACAAGGACGAGAAGAAGACCGCCGAGACGTTCAAGACGTTCAACGGCGTTCGGTACGCCATCCCCGGTGACTTCGCGACGGTCGAGGAGGACGGCACGGTAACGATGTTGGGCCGCGGCTCGGTGTCGATCAACAGCGGCGGCGAAAAGATCTACCCCGAGGAGGTCGAGGCCGCGCTCAAGGGCCACCCCGACGTCTTCGACGCGCTGGTGGTCGGCGTGCCCGACCCCCGGTACGGGCAGCACGTCGCCGCCGTCGTCCAGCCCCGGCCCGGCGCCCGGCCCGCGCTGTCCGATCTGGACAGCTTCGTGCGCTCCGAAATCGCGGGATACAAGGTGCCCCGCAGCCTGTGGCTGGTCGACGAGGTCAAGCGCTCGCCCGCGGGCAAGCCCGACTACCGGTGGGCCAAGGAACAGACCGAGGCCCGCCCGGCCGACGACGTGCACGCCGCCCACGCCACTGCGTGATTCGTTTACGGCGCTGGGCCCGCGCGGTGTGAGCGACTTCGTCAAGCAGCGGGCGGGCGCGCCCGACGGCTTCTTCGCCTGGGAAGCCGCAGGGCTGCAATGGCTTTCCGCCGCCGAAGGTGGTGTGCCGTGCGCGCAGGTCGTGTCCGTCGATGACGCCAGCCTGACCTTGCGGCGCCTGGAGTCCGTCCCCCCGAGCCCCGAGGCCGCGCGCACGTTCGGCGGCCGGCTGGCCGTCACGCACGACGCCGGCGCCCCCGCGTTCGGCGTCGGGCCGGACGGCTGGGACGGACCGGGCTTTTTCGGGCCGCTGTCGCAGCCCTTGCCGATGTCGCTGCGCCGGCACCACAGCTGGGGCGAGTTCTACGCCGAGGAACGGCTGGGCCCGATGGCCGAACTCGCCGCCCCGCGGCTCGACGCCGCCACGCGCGACGCCGTCGACTCCGTCGCGGCCCGTTGCCGTGCGGGTGATTTCGACGACGACGACCGCCCGGCCCGGCTGCACGGCGACCTGTGGAGCGGCAACGTGATGTGGACACCCGACGGTGTGGTGCTCATCGACCCGGCCGCGCACGCCGGCCACCGCGAGGCCGACCTGGCGATGCTCGCGCTGTTCGGCTGTCCGCATTACGACGCCGTCGTCGGCGCCTACCAGCAGGTGCGACCGCTACGGGCCGGCTGGCGCGAGCGCACCGGCCTGCACCAACTCTTCCCGCTGCTGGCGCACGTCGTGTTGTTCGGCGGCGGGTACGCGCAGCAGACGCACGCCTGCGCCCGCGCGGCGCTGACCAGCTGACCACGGCGGGCCTCCGGGGTCGGTCTAGAGTCCAATCGCATGACGGTCGATGTCTGGATGCAGCATCCGACTGCCCGGTTTCTGCGCAGCGACATGCTCGCATCCCTGCGGCGCTGGACGGGCGGGACGATCCCCGAGACCGACATTCCGATCGAGGCGACCCTGGCCTCGATGGACGCCGCCGGCGTGGAACTGGGCGTGCTCAGCGCCTGGCGCGGCCCGGGCGGACAGGACCTGGTCTCCAACGATGAGGTGGCGCAATGGATTGCCGCGCATCCCCACCGGCTCGCCGGCCTGGCCGCCGTCGACCTGGACCGCCCGATGGAAGCCGTCCGGGAGCTACGGCGCCGGATGGCCGACGGCGGATTCGTCGGCCTGCGGGTGGTGCCGTGGTTGTGGAACGCCCCGCCCACCGATCGTCGCTACTATCCGCTGTTCGCCCAATGCGTTGAATCCGGGGTGCCGTTTTGTACCCAGGTCGGTCATACCGGTCCGTTGCGCCCGTCGGAGACCGGCCGACCGATTCCGTACATCGACCAGGTGGCACTCGACTTCCCGGAGTTGGTGATCGTCTGCGGCCACGTCGGGTACCCCTGGACTGAGGAGATGGTCGCGGTGGCCCGCAAGCACGAGAACGTCTACATCGACACCTCGGCGTACACGATCAAGCGGTTGCCGGCCGAACTCGTCCGATTCATGAAGACCGGTACCGGGCAGCGAAAAGTGTTGTTCGGCACCAATTATCCGATGATCACCCACGAACACGCGCTGGCAGGGCTGGACGAACTCGGGCTGTCCGACGAGGCTCGCCGAGATTTCCTGCGCGGCAACGCCGAACGAGTTTTCCGACTGGAGGCAATGAAGTGAACGGTGCCCAGGCCCTGATCAACACCCTGGTCGACGGCGGGGTCGACGTGTGTTTCGCCAATCCGGGCACGTCGGAGATGCACTTCGTCGCCGCACTGGACGCTGTTCCGCGCATGCGGGGCGTGTTGGCGTTGTTCGAAGGCGTCGCCACCGGCGCGGCGGACGGCTATGCGCGCATCGCCGATCGTCCCGCCGCGGTGCTGCTGCACTTGGGCCCCGGGCTGGGCAACGGCCTGGCCAACCTGCACAACGCGCGCCGCGCGCGGGTGCCGATGGTGGTGGTTGTCGGCGACCACGCCACGTATCACAAAAAGTACGATGCCCCATTGGAATCCGATATCGACGCGCTCGCCGGTACCGTTTCGGGCTGGGTGCGCCGGACCACTGACGCCTCCCAGGTCTCCGCCGACGCGGTCGAGGGCATCGCGGCCAGCCGGTGGGGTTCGCAGATCTCAACGCTGATCCTGCCCGCCGACGTGTCGTGGTCGGACGGGGCCCAATTGTTCTCCAACCTGGAGGCACAACCGACGGGCGCCGATCCGCTCCTGGCGCCCGAGGTGCTGGAGGTGCTTCGCTCCGGGGAGCCCACGGTGATCATGGTGGGCGGCGACGCCACCCGCCACGCCGGACTGGCGGCGGCCACACGCATTGCGGAGGCGACGGGCGCCCGCGTGCTGTGCGAAACCTTTCCGACCCGGCTGGAGCGCGGCGCCGGCGTCCCCGCGGTCGACCGGCTCGCGTATTTCGCCGAGGCCGCCACCGCTCAACTGAACGGCGCCAAGCACCTGGTGCTCGCCGGCGCCAAATCACCGGTGTCGTTCTTCGCCTATCCCAACATGCCCAGCGACCTGGTTCCGGCCGGCTGCGAGGTGCACGTGCTCGCCGAATACAGCGGCGCCGCAGATGCTTTGATCGCCCTGGCCGACCAGGTCGCGCCCGGTACCGAGGCGCCGGTGGCGCCCGCATCACGTCCCCAGCTGCCGACCGGCGCACTGACCTCCACCTCGGCCGCCGACGTGATCGGGGCGCTGCTGCCCGAAGCCGCGATCGTGGTCGACGAGTCGAACACCTCGGGCGTGTTACTTGCGGGGGCGACCGCCGGGGCGCCGGCGCACGACTGGCTGACCCTCACCGGCGGCGCGATCGGCTACGGCATCCCGGCGGCGGTCGGCGCCGCGGTGGCCGCCCCGCATCGTCCGGTGCTGTGCCTGGAATCCGATGGCTCAGCGATGTACACGATCTCGGGACTGTGGACCCAGGCTCGCGAGAATCTCAACGTGACGACCGTGGTGTACAACAACAGCGCTTACGACATCCTCCGGATCGAGCTGCAACGCGTAGGCGCCGGGTCGACCCCCGGGCCCGAAGCGCTCGCGCTGCTCGATCTATCAGACCCCACAATGGATTTCGTAAAGATCAGCGAGGGCATGGGGGTGCCGGCGCGGCGCGTCACCACCGCCGAGGAGTTGGCCGATGCGCTGCGCGCCGCATTCGCCGAACCCGGGCCGCATCTGATCGACGCCGTGGTGCCGTCAATAACGGGCTAACGTCGGCAGTCGGCTCAGCAGCCAGTCCGTCAGCGTATTGATTACGTCGACGCCCGTCTCGAAAGTGCCGTCGTCCGCGTCCGCCGCGAGTGCCACGCCCCACTGGCCGGATGGGGTGGGAACAATGCCGAATTGGCGGACCAGGTACCCACCATGTACGCCGGGTCCCCAACCGCCCTTCGCGGCAAGGCCTTTCGCCGCCAGCCCCCACTGATCGCCGGCGACCAGGCGTTGCATCAGGTCGATGACCTCGACGGCGTCCTGGATGCCCGACAGCTCCGCGGCGAACCGCGCTTGCCGCTGCAGGCTCCACTCGGTTTGGCCGAAAGCGGTGAACCCACGGCGAAGCCGTCGTGATTCGACCACGGTCGCGGTGTCGCCGCCCTCGGCCACCACGACCTGAACACGCCGCGCGGCGTCCATCGGTTCGCCCAATTGCGACCACAACTGCTCGGAGGCGCGATTGTCGGATTCGGTGATGGCTTTCACGGCCAAATCGCGCGCGCCCAGCCAATCGTTGCGCAGCGCCGCTATCGCCAGGGGCACCTTGATCGTCGACCACGCCACGCCCGACCACCAGCTGCCCAGCGAGAACGTTCTGTCCGGGCGCGCGATCGCGACGCCGACATTTGCGGGGACCGCGGCGGAGAGCTGTTCGAAGCTCGCTTCCAGCGCGAGTTCGAGAGGCCGTGCGGTCATGCCCTGGATTCCACGGCCGAACCGGCGACCACTTCGCGGATTTTCATCAAGCGCTGAGTTTACCGCTAGGGCGGCAAGTCAACGGCGGATCTTCCACACCGGGTCGGCGCAGTCGACGCCCTGAGCGGCCAGCTGCCGCTTCAGCACCTTGAAGGTCACCGTCCGCGGGAGTTCGGCGCTGATCCGCACGTACGCCGGCCATTGTTTGGGTCCCAGGTCGGGCTGCCCGGCCAGGAACGCACGGAACTCGTCGTCGTCGAACTCGGTGCCCGGCGCCAGCACCAGGGCGGCCATCACCTGGTCGCCGACGACCGGGTCCGGCACCGGGTAGACCGCGACCTCGGTGACGTCGGGGTGGCGCAGCAACACCCGTTCGATGGGAGCGGCGCCGAGGTTCTCGCCGTCGACGCGCATCCAATCACCCAAGCGCCCAGCGAAGTACGCGTAGCCGGCGTCGTCGCGGTAGGCCAGGTCACCACTGTGGTACACCCCGCCTGCCATCCGCTCGGCCTCCGCCGTCACGTCGTTGTAGTAGCCCTCGAATCGCCCCGGCCCCGCGGTGTTGACCAGTTCGCCGACCACACCCGGCGGGCAGGACGAGCCGGTCTCGGGGTCGATGATGTCGACGCCCTCCGGAAGCGGACCCAGTGAACCCGCCGGCGTATCGGGTGTGCGCGCGATGGCCACGCCGCCTTCGGTGGAGCCGAACCCGTCCTGCACGACACACCCGAACCTGCGTCCGAAGCGCTCGATGTCTTCGGGCACGCCCTCATTGCCGTAGACCGCGCGAAGCGGGTTGTCCGCATCGTCGGGCTGCTCCGGCGTGGCGAGCACATACGACAGGGGCTTGCCCACGTAATTCGCGTAGGTGGCACCGTACCGACGCACGTCGACGATGAAGTTCGAGGCGGAAAACTTGCGCCGCAACGCCATTGAGCCCTGGCAGGCCGCCGCCACCGCCCAGCCGACCAGCACCGCGTTGGAATGGAACAGCGGCATCGATACGTAGCAGACGTCGTCACTGCCCAGTCCGAACCGCTGCGTCATCGTCACGCCCGCGATCGCGACCTTGCCGTGGCTGCATTTGACCGCCTTCGGCTCGCCGCTGGTGCCCGAGGTGAAGATCAACATGAAAAGATCCGACGGCAGGGCCGCCTGAAAGGAGATCGGAGCGTTGCGGTGGCCCGCGACTTCGTCGGCCCACTCGGGCGAGTCGGAATTCAGGTGCTCGATGTCGCCCAGCGTCTCAGACGATTTCGAGTCGGCCAGCACCAATTGGCAATCGGCCCGGGCGATGTCGCGCCGCAACGCCTCGCCGCGGCGCACCGGGTTGAGGCCCACCGGCACGATCCCCGACAGTCCCGCCGCCACCAGCATCGCCGAGAAGAACGGCGTGTTCTCCAACAGCACGCCGACATGCGGCGGTCGGCCGGGGTCGAGCCGCGCACGCAACACCGCGGCGACAGCGGCACCGTGCCGCAGGTGATCGCGCCAGCTGGTGAACGCGTCCTCGAAGTAGATACCCCGATCGTCGATCTCGGTCAGCGGCGCCAGCAGCTTGGTGACCGTCAGGTCGTCGGTGAGTTCCATTGCGCCTAAGCGGGCGTCTCGGCCAGCTCCCGGCCGATCCGGCGCAGCTGTCCGGTGGCGCCGCCCAGGGCGAACTCGATTTCCTTGGCGGCCAGGAAGTAGCGGTGCGCGGGGTGGTCGGTGTCGACGCCGACGCCGCCGTGCACGTGCACGATGGTGTGCGCCACCCGGTGGCCGGCATCCGCCGCCCAGAACGCCGCGCTGGCAACGTCGATCTCGGCCGGAATGTCCTCCGAGACTCGCCAGGCCGCCTGCGTGAGCGTGAGCCGCAGGCCTTTGACGTCGATGTAGCCGTCGGCCAGGCGCTGCGACACGGCCTGGAAGCTGCCGATCGGACGGTCGAACTGCTCACGCTCGCGCGCGTATTCGGCCGTCATCTGCAGGCCACGCTCGAGCACGCCGAGCTGGAAAGCGCTGCGGCCCAAGGTGCCCAGGGTGCCGAGCCACGTCACGACCTCGGCGCCGCCGACCTTGCGGCCTTCGTCCACCTGGGTCCCGTCCAGCGCGAGATGGCCGACGCTGCCCAGGCCGGTGGTTTCCAATGCGGCCACCGTGACGCCGGGGTCGTCGGCGGCGACCAGGAAAACCGCGGTGCCGGACTCCGTCTCCGCGGGAACCAGGAACGCGTCGGCCACCGGACCGAAGCCGACCTGGGTGCGGGTTCCGGTCAGCCGGTAGCCGGCGCCGGCGCCGGCCGCCTGCACGGGACCATCGCCCATCTCGCCGTCGAGGGCGACGCTGAGCGTTTTCTCCCCGTTGACCGCCGGCACACCCCAGCTCTGTTGCAGCTCTTCGGAGCCGAACCGGGCCAGCGCTCCGGCGCCCAGCACCACCGACTCCAGGTAGGGCACCGCAGCCAGCTGGCGGCCCAGCGCGACGAGGATCGCGATCTGCTCGAGTGCCCCGAAGCCGTCGCCGCCCAGCGATGAGGCCGACGCGCTGGACAGGATGCCGGCGTCGATCAGCTTCCGCCACAGGTCGCGATCGAATCGTTGATCGAGCCCGTCGAGGTCACGCTGGTGTTCGGGGGTGCATACCGAGTCCACGATGGTGTTGACCAGGTTGCCGAGGTCGTTGGCCGCTTCGGTTGTGGTGAAATCCATGAACGTCCGTCCTTCTATTACGTAGCGGCTCAGCGGTTGCGGGGCAGACCGAGGGCGACCATGCCGATGATGTCGCGCTGCACTTCGTTGGTGCCGCCGCCGAAGGTCAGGATCAGGCAGGCCCGGTGCATCCGCTCGACCCGGCCTGACAGCTTCGAGCCGGGCGAATTCTGGCGCACGGTCGCGGCGGTACCGAGCACCTCCATCAGCAGCCGGTAGGCCTCGGTGGCCAGCTCGGTGCCGTACACCTTGGCCGCCGAAGCGTCGGCGGGCGACAGGGCTTCGCTCGCCGACGACGCCAGCTCCCAGTTGATCAGCTTGAGCACCTCGGCTTTGGCATGCACGCGGGCCAGGTTGATCTGCACCCACTCCGAGTCGATCAGGCGGGCGCCGCCGGCGTCCTTGGTGTTCTGCGCCCACTCGCGGACCTCGCGCAGGGCCAGGAAGATCGGTTGCGGCGAGACGAGCGCGACCCGCTCGTGGTTCAGCTGGTTGGTCACCAGTTTCCAGCCGCCGTTCTCCTCGCCGACCAGGTTGCTCACCGGGACGCGCACGTCGGAGTAGTAGGTCGCGCTGGTGTCCACACCGGCCATGGTGTGCACCGGGGTCCAGGAGAAGCCGTCGGCTGTCGTCGGCACCGTCAGCATCGAGATGCCGCGGTGCTTCTTGGCGTCGGGGTTGGTGCGCACCGCCAGCCACACCCAGTCGGCATAAGCGATCAGGCTGGTCCACATCTTCTGGCCGTTGATCACGTAGTCGTCGCCGTCGCGCACCGCGGTGGTGCGCAGATTGGCCAGGTCGGTTCCGGCACCGGGCTCCGAGTAGCCGATGGAGAAGTGCAGTTCGCCGGCCGCGATCTTGGGCAGGAAGAACTTCTTCTGCTCCTCGGTGCCGAACGCCATGATGGTCGGCGCCACGCTGTTGATGGTCAGGAACGGCACCGGCACGCCGGCGATGGCCGCCTCGTCGGTGAAGATCAGCGAGTCCATCGGGGAGCGGTCCTGGCCGCCGTACTCCTTGGGCCAGTTCAGGGTGAGCCACCCGTCCTTACCCATCTGCGCGACGGTGTCGCGGTAGGCGGTGCCGGTCCCGACCTCGCCGCCGCCCGAGGAGGTCAGCGCCTCCCGGCGCTCGGGGGTCATCAGGTCGGTGAAGTACGACCGCAGCTCGCGACGCAGCTCCTCTTGCTCCGGGGTGTAACTGATACGCATTTCGGCCGTCCTTGAAGTTCACGACGTTCGGAGTAACAAGCCTCGTCACAGGCTGCAGCTCGACCAACGGCTACCCGTTCGCCTCCCCGGTTGTAACACGTTCTAGTCTGGGAATCCAGCGACCGTTTCCCCAGAGGTGCCAGGGTCCTATGGTGGACCTACATACTGATGAGGCGAGTTTCGTGGCGAAGGCCAGGTTCAAGGAGGGTGCTGTGCGGGTGATCGTGGACCGTGACCGGTGCGAAGGTAACGCAGTGTGCTTGGGAATTGCCCCAGATATCTTCGACCTTGACGACGAGGACTATGCGGTGGTGAAGCTCGATCCGATTCCCGCCGATCAGGAGCAACTGGCCGAGCAGGCGATCGCCGAGTGCCCGCGCGCGGCGCTCCAGCGCGGCGACTAATCCGAGCCCAGAGTGCGTAACCCGAAACTAGAGGTATTCATAAATTGACTAGCAGCACGAACGCGACCGATCTCTCCGGAAAGGTCGCGGTGGTGACCGGTGCGGCCGCGGGCCTGGGACGCGCCGAGGCGCTCGGCCTGGCGCGGCAGGGCGCAACCGTCGTCGTCAACGACATCGCCGCGGCGTTGGAGGCCTCCGACGTCATCGACGAAATCAATTCCGCCGGTTCGAAGGCCGTCGCCGTGGCCGGTGACATCAGCGAACGCGCCACGGCCGACGAATTGGTTGCTCAGGCCGACTCGCTGGGTGGCCTCGGCATCGTGATCAACAACGCCGGGATCACGCGTGACCGGATGCTGTTCAACATGTCCGACGAGGAGTGGGACCTCGTGATAGCCGTGCACCTGCGCGGCCACTTCCTGCTGACCCGTAACGCTGCGACCTACTGGCGTTCCAAGGCCAAGGACGCCGGCGGCCAGGTTTTCGGGCGCATCGTCAACACCGCCTCGGAGGCCGGACTGGTCGGCCCGGTCGGGCAGGCCAATTACGGTGCGGCCAAGGCGGGCATCATTTCGCTGACCCTTACGGCCGCACGGGCGCTGGGCCGCTACGGCGTATGTGCCAACGCCATCTGCCCCCGCGCGCGCACCGCGATGACGGCCGACGTTTTCGGTGACGCACCCGAGGTGGAAGCCGGCGGTGTCGACCCCTTGTCGCCCGAGCACGTGGTCAATCTGGTGAAGTTCCTGTCGTCCCCGGCGGCCGCCGAGGTGAACGGTCAGGTGTTCATCGTCTACGGTCCACAGGTGACACTGGTCGCTGCGCCTACTGCGGAGCGCAAATTCATTGCCGACGGCGCCGCCTGGGACCCTGCGCAGCTGAGTTCAACACTGCACGATTACTTTGCTGGCCGTGATCCTGAGCACAATTTCTCCGCTGGCGCGCTGATGGAGCAATAGCGCCGGAAACCTGGCCGATCGGGTGAAATCGCCAGGTAGAACGTGTGTCAGTTTGACACCCGCCAAGTGCTTCTGACCTGGCAAATTAACGGTTCAGATACGGAAGTGCCGTTCATTGACATGGTGAACTTGTTCTGGGTTAATATGATCCGGCTCACACCGAGCCCAGTGGGACCGTAGACGACGCAAAGGCCAGACATAGACTTCGCCGAGACCAAACCGAGGGGGGGACCGCGTTGAGGGAACAACTTGCGGTTCCCGCCCGCGCCGTCGGCGGATTTTTCGAAATGATGTTGGATACCGGCCGAGCGGCTTTCCGCCGGCCGTTTCAATTCGGCGAGTTCCTCGACCAGACCTGGATGATCGCGCGCGTGTCGCTGGTCCCCACGCTGCTGGTGTCCATCCCGTTCACCGTCCTGGTGGCCTTCACCCTCAACATCCTGCTGCGCGAGATCGGCGCCGCCGACCTTTCCGGCGCCGGAACGGCATTCGGCACCATCACCCAGCTGGGTCCCGTGGTGACGGTGCTCGTCGTGGCCGGTGCCGGCGCCACCGCGATCTGTGCCGACCTCGGTGCCCGCACCATCCGCGAAGAGATCGACGCGATGCGGGTGCTCGGCATCGACCCGATCCAGCGGCTGGTCGTGCCCCGCGTGCTGGCCTCCACGGTGGTGGCCCTGCTGCTCAACGGATTGGTGTGCGCCATCGGTCTTTCCGGCGGCTACGTCTTCTCCGTCTTTCTGCAGGGCGTCAACCCCGGCGCGTTCATCAACGGATTGACCGTGCTCACCGGACTGCGCGAGCTGGTGCTGGCCGAGGCCAAGGCGCTGCTGTTCGGCGTCATGGCCGGCATGGTGGGCTGCTACCGCGGTTTGACCGTCAAGGGTGGGCCCAAGGGCGTCGGTAATGCGGTCAACGAAACCGTGGTCTACGCCTTCATATGTCTGTTCGTGATCAATGTGGTGATGACCGCCATCGGCGTGCGAATCTCGGCGAAGTGATGGGACGGGTAGGCGCGCAATGAGTTATGACTTCACCTATCGGCTGCGCAATATCGCGTCCCGGCTGCAAGACCCGGTCGACGACTTCGGCGAGCAAGCGTTGTTCTACGGCCAGACCATGCGGTATGTCCCCAATGCGCTCACCCGCTACCGCAAGGAGACCGTCCGGCTGATCGCCGAGATGACGATGGGCGCGGGAGCCCTCGTCATGATCGGCGGCACGGTCGGTGTGGCCGCCTTCTTGACCCTGGCCTCCGGCGGTGTCATTGCCGTGCAAGGGTATTCGTCCCTGGGTAACATCGGCATCGAGGCGCTGACGGGATTCCTGTCGGCGTTCCTGAACGTCCGGGTCGTCGCGCCGGTGATCGCCGGCATCGCGCTGGCGGCCACCATCGGCGCCGGTGCCACCGCCCAATTGGGTGCCATGCGGGTGTCCGAGGAGATCGACGCCGTCGAATGCATGGCGGTGCACTCGGTGTCCTACCTGGTCTCGACCCGCCTGATCGCCGGCCTCATCGCGATCATCCCGCTGTACTCGCTGTCGGTGCTGGCCGCGTTCTTCGCCGCCCGCTTCACCACGGTGTACATCAACGGGCAGTCAAAAGGCCTCTACGACCACTACTTCAATACGTTCCTGATCCCGTCCGACCTGTTGTGGTCTTTCCTGCAGGCCATCGTGATGTCCATCGCGGTCATGCTCGTCCATACCTATTACGGCTACAACGCCCACGGCGGTCCGGTCGGTGTCGGGATTGCGGTCGGCCAGGCCGTGCGGACATCGCTGATCGTCGTGGTCGTCATCACTTTGTTCATCTCGCTCGCTGTGTACGGGGCGTCCGGTAACTTCAACCTCTCCGGATAACAGGACCGCTTAACAGGGACATGGCAGAGACAGACGCGCGACGCACAACCGTCCGGCTGGCAGCAGCAGTGCTGGCCGGCCTGCTGGTGGCTTTCGCTGTGGTGACTTACCTTTCCTACACAGCGGCGTTCGCGTCGATCGACACGGTCACGGTGTCGGCGCCCCGGGCCGGGCTGGTGATGGAGAAGGGCGCCAAGGTCAAGTACCGGGGCATTCAGATCGGCAAAGTCGAGACGATCGACTATTCCGGTGACCAGGCGCGGCTGACGCTCGGCATCAACAGCGACGACCTGCATTTCATCCCGTCCAACGCGACGGTGCGCCTCGCCGGTAACACCATCTTCGGTGCCAAGGCGGTGGAATTCATTCCGCCGCAGGCGCCTTCGCCGACATCGCTGCGCCCGGACGCGCACGTGGCGGCCTCTTCGGTGCAGCTGGAAGTCAACACCTTGTTCCAGTCGTTGATGGACCTGCTGCACAAGGTGGACCCCGTTGAACTCAACGGCACGTTGAGCGCGTTCGCGGAAGGCCTGCGCGGCCACGGCGACGACCTGGGCGGCATCCTGTCGGGCTTGAACACGCTGACGCGCCAGGCAAACCCGAAGCTGCCCGCGCTGCAGGAGGACTTCCGCAAGACCGCGGTGGTGGCCAACGTGTACGCCGACGCCGCGCCGGACCTCACCACCGTTATCGACAACCTGCCGACGATCAACAAAACGGTCGTGGACCAGCAAAAGAACCTCGACAGCACGCTGTTGGCCACCATCGGGCTGTCGAACAACGCCTACGAAACCCTGGCGCCGGCGGAAGAGGACTTCATCGCCACCATCAACCGGCTGCGCGCCCCGCTCAAGGTGGCCGCCGACTACTCACCGGAATTCGGCTGCCTGTTCGCCGGCGTCGAACGCGGCATTAAGGAATTCGCCCCCTTGCTCGGTGTCCGCAAGGCCGGCCTCTTCACGTCGTCGAGTTTCGTGCTGGGCGCCCCGTCGTACACCTATCCGGAGTCGCTGCCGATCGTGAACGCCTCCGGCGGCCCGAACTGCCGCGGGTTGCCCGACATCCCGACCAAGCAGACCGGCGGATCGTTCTTCCGTTCCCCGTTCCTGGTGACCGACAACGCGAACATCCCGTACGAGCCGTTCACCGAGTTGCAGTTCGACGCGCCGTCCACGCTGCAGTTCTTGTTCCACGGCGCCTTCGCGGAACGGGACGACTTCTGATGGCCGCCTCGGGAATGCCGTCGCACCGCGAGATGATGATCAAGGTCAGCATCTTCGCGGTGGCGATGTTGCTGGTGTCCGCGGGCCTGGTCGTGGTCTTCGGTGACTTCCGCTTCGGACCCGAAAGTACTTACCACGCAACCTTTACCAACGTGTCACGGTTGAAGTCCGGCCAGAAGGTGCGCATCGCCGGGGTCCCGGTCGGCGCGGTGTCGGGCATCAAGCTCAACCCCGACAACACCATCGACGTGAAGTTCGGGGTCGACAAGCGCTACACGCTCTATTCGTCCACGCGCGCGGTGATCCGCTACGAAAACCTGGTCGGCGACCGGTTCCTGGAGATCGCGTCGGGCCCCGGTGAGCTGCGAAAGTTGCCGGCCGGCGGGACGATCAACAGCCAACACACCCAGCCCGCGCTGGATCTCGACGCGCTGCTCGGCGGACTGCGACCGGTGCTCAAAGGTCTTGATGCCGACAAGGTAAACACCATCAGCGGCGCGGTCATTCAGTTGCTGCAGGGCCAGGGCGGGGCGCTGTCGAACGTGCTGGCCGACACGAGCGCGTTCTCCTCGGCGCTGGGCCAGCGCGACCAGCTCATCGGCGACGTGATCAACAACCTCAACACGGTGCTGACCACGGTGGACCAACGCAGCGCGCAATTCTCGGCCAGCGTCGACCAACTGCAACAACTCATCACCGGGCTGGCCCAGCACAAGGACGACATCGCCGGTGCCATTCCGCCGCTGGCGTCGACCACGACGGATCTGACGGAACTGCTGAAGAATTCGCGCCGTCCACTGCAGGGCATCCTCGAGAACACCCGCCCGCTGGCCACCGAGCTGGACAACCGCAAGGCCGAGGTGAACAACGACATCGAGCAGCTGGGCGAGGATTATCTGCGGCTGGCCGCGCTCGGCGCGTACGGGTCGTTCTTCAACATCTACTTCTGCTCCGTGACGATCAAGATCAACGGCCCGGCCGGTAGCGACATCCTGCTGCCGCTCGGTGGCCAGGTGGATCCCAGCAAGGGGAGGTGCGCTTTTGTCAAGTGACGCAAGGCGTGGCGAGCGCGATCCCCTGCGCACCGGCATCTTCGGCGTGGTGCTGGTGGTGTGCGTCGTGCTCATCGCGTTCGGCTACGCCGGATTACCGTTCTGGCCGCAGGGCAAGATCTACGACGCCTACTTCACCGACGCCGGCGGCATCAACCCCGGTAACGCCGTTTACGTTTCGGGCTTCAAGGTCGGCAAGGTCACCGAGGTGGGCCTGGCCGGCGACAGCGCCAAGATCAGCTTCAGCGTCGATCGTCACGTCGCCGTCGGCGACCAGTCGCTGGCCGCGATCCGCACCGACACCATCCTCGGTGAGCGCTCCATCTCGGTCACCCCGGCCGGTGGCGGTAAGGCGACGACCATCCCGCTCAGCCGCACGACGACGCCGTACACGCTCGCCGGCGCGCTCGAGGATCTGGGACAGAACGCCAACAACCTGGACAAGCCACAGTTCGAGAAGGCGTTGAACGTGCTGACCGACACGCTGCACGACGCCAACCCGCAGCTGCGCGGTGCGCTGGACGGCGTGACCTCGCTGTCGCGCACCCTCGACCGCCGCGACGAGGCGCTGCAAAGCCTACTGGCGCATGCGAAGTCGGTCACCGGCGTGTTGTCTCAACGAGCCGGCCAGGTCAACAAACTGGTCGACGACGGCAACGAGTTGTTCGCCGCCCTCGACGAACGACGGGGCGCTCTGGACCAGCTGATCTCCGGGATCCAGGGCCTTTCGACGCAGATCTCCGGCTTCGTCGCCGATAACCGCAAGGAATTCGGTCCGGCGCTGAACAAGCTCAACGACGTCCTGTCCAACCTCAACGAGCGCCGCGACTACATCACCGAGGCCCTCAAGCGGCTGCCCACCTACGCCACCGAGCTGGGCGAGGTAGTCGGCTCGGGACCCGGATTCAACGTCAACGTCTACGGCGTGATCCCGGCGCCGCTGCTCGCCACCATGTTCGACTTCTTCTATCAGCCCGGCAAGATGCCTGCCAGCCTCGCCGATTACCTGCGCGGCTTGATTCAGGAACGCTGGATCATCAGGCCGAAGTCACCGTGACGCAGCGGATCCTCGGCAGCAGGGGGCTGCGCTACGCCACCATCATCGCGCTCGTCGCGGTGCTGGTGGGGGGCGTGTATGTGCTTACGTCGCAATCGAAGAACCGCAAGATCGTCGGCTACTTCGCCTCTGCGGTCGGCTTGTATCCCGGTGACCAGGTGCGCGTCCTCGGCGTCCCGGTCGGCACCATCGACACGATCGAACCCCGACCGTCCGACGTCAAGATCACCATGTCGGTGAGCAAGGACGTGAAGATCCCGAAGGACGCCAAGGCGGTCATCATCTCGCCAAACCTGGTGGCGGCCCGCTTCATTCAGCTGACACCGGCGTACACCGGCGGCCCAGCGTTGGCCGACGGCGCGAGCATCGGCCCGGACCGCACCGCGGTCCCGGTGGAGTGGGACGAGGTCAAGGAATCGCTGACCCAGCTGGCCGTGCAATTGGGCCCGACGGCCGGATCGATGCAGGGACCTCTGGGCGCGGCGATCAACCAGGCCGCGGACACCTTCGACGGTAAGGGCGAGTCCTTCCACAACGCCTTGCGTGAGCTGTCGCAAGCCGCTGGACGGCTGGGGGATTCGCGCGGCGACATCTTCGGCACCGTGAAGAATCTGCAGGTGCTCGTGAACGCGTTGTCGTCCAGCAACGAACAGATCGTCCAGTTCGCCGGGAACGTCGCCTCGGTGTCACAGGTGCTCGCCGACAGCTCGCGCCACCTCGACACCACACTCGGCACGCTCAACGTAGCGCTGTCGGACATCCGGGGTTTCCTGCACGAAAACAACTCGACGATCATCGATACGGTCAACAACCTCAACGATTTCGCGAAGACGTTGAGCGACCAGAGCGACAACATCGAGCAGGTGCTGCACGTGGCGGGTCCGGGTATCGCCAACTTCTACAACATCTATGACCCCGCACAAGGGACGCTCAACGGTCTGTTGTCGATACCGGAGTTCGCCAACCCCGTGCAGTTCATCTGCGGTGGATCCTTCGAGACCGCCGGGGGACCCCGGGCGCCCGACTACTTCAAGCGCGCCGAACTCTGCCGGGAGCGGCTGGGGCCGGTACTGCGCCGGCTCACCGTGAACTACCCGCCGCTGATGTTCCACCCGCTCAACACGATTACGGCGTACAAGGGGCAGATCATCTACGACACCCCGGAGACGCAGGCCAAGTCGGCGACACCGGTACCGCAGCTGACCTGGGTCCCGGCCAAGGGCGCTCAGACGCAGCCGGCCCCGCAGAACCCGGCGGATCTGCAGGCACTGCTGGTCCCGACGGCCCCGCAGGCCGGCCCAGCGCCGGGCCAGCCGGCGCCGGCCGGCCCCGCTGCGGCGCCCGGGCCCCCTCCCGGAAGCGCATTCGGTCCGCTGCCGGGCCCGCCCCCGGGCCAGGTGCCGAACGGGCCCGCGGCCGGCTTGGGCGGTGGCGGATGAGCCGAATATGGTTGCGCGCCAGCGTATTGGCGACTGGTGCCATGCTGCTGGCCGGCTGCCAATTCAACGGACTGAACTCACTGGCGATGCCCGGCACCGCAGGCCACGGCAGCGGCGCCTACTCGATTACCGTCGAACTGCCCGACGTCGCGACCCTGCCGCAGAACTCGCCGGTCATGGTGGACGACGTCACCGTCGGCAGTGTCGCGGGCATTTCGGCCGAACAGCGGGCCGACGGATCGTTCTATGCGGCAGTGAAACTGGCGCTTGACAAAAATGTCGTGCTGCCCGCCAACTCGACCGCGACGGTCGCGCAGACGTCGCTGCTCGGTTCGATGCACATCGACCTGGCTCGCCCGAAGGGCAAGCCGGCCGTCGCCAAGCTCAAGGACGGATCGAAGATCGCGGAGGCAAACACCGGACGCTATCCCACCACCGAAGAAGTGCTTTCGGCGCTCGGCGTGGTGGTGAACAAGGGCAATGTCGGTGCCCTGGAAGAGATCACCGATGAGACCTATCGTGCCGTCGCCGGGCGGCAGGACCAGTTCGTCGACCTGGTTCCCCGGCTCGCGGAGCTGACTTCGGGTCTGAACCGCCAGGTCAACGACATCATCGACGCCGTCGACGGATTGAACCGATTCTCGGCGACCCTGGCGCACGACAAGGACAACCTGGGCAGGGCGCTGGACACGCTGCCCGAGGCGATTCGCGTGCTCAACAAGAACCGCGACCATATCGTCGAGGCCTTCAGCGCCCTGCACAAACTGGCGAACGTCACCTCCAACATCCTGGCAAAAACCAAGGTGGACTTCGCCGCCGACATGAAAGATCTCTACTCGGCCGCCAAGGCGCTGAACGACAACCGCAAGAACTTCGTCACCTCCCTGCAGATTTTGTTGACGTTCCCATTCCCCAACTTCGGCATCAAGCAGGCCGTGCGTGGCGACTACCTCAACGTGTTCACCACCTTCGACCTGACCCTGCGCCGCCTTGGTGAAACCTTCTTCACGACGGCCTATTTCGACCCGAACATGGCCCACATGAACGAGATCCTCAACCCGCCGGACTTCCTGACCGGCGAGATGGCCAACCTGTCCGGACAGGCCGCGGATCCGTTCAAGATTCCGCCCGGCACGGCTTCGGGACAGTAGGGGCGGGGGAGCAGATGCACGACAGACTGACCAAGATCCAGCTGGCGATCTTCGCGGTGATCACTGTCATCACCCTGACCGTGATGGCGATCTTCTATCTGCGGCTGCCCGCGACGTTCGGCATCGGAACCTACGGTGTGAGCGCGGATTTCGTCGCCGGCGGCGGCCTGTACAAGAATGCCAACGTCACCTACCGCGGCGTGGCCGTCGGCCGCGTCGAGTCGGTGGGTCTGAGCCCCAACGGCGTCATCGCCGGCATGCGGCTGAACAGTGGCACCGCCATCCCATCGAACGTCACCGCGACGGTCAAGAGTGTGTCGGCGGTCGGCGAGCAGTACATCGACCTGGTGCCTCCGAGCTCGCCGGCAACCAGCAAGCTGCACAATGGATCTCGCATCGACCGACAGAACACCCGGATCGGCCGGGACGTCGCCGACCTGTTGAAGCGTTCGGAGTCGTTGGTCAACAGCCTGGGCGACACCCGGCTGCGTGAGCTGCTGCACGAGACGTTCATCGCGGCCAACGGCTCAGGTCCGGAGCTGGCTCGGCTCTTCGAGTCCGCCCGGCTGCTGGTGGACGAGGCGAACGCCAACTATCCGCAGGTTTCGCAGTTGATCGATCAGGCCGGCCCGTTCCTGCAGGCTCAGATTCGCGCCGGCGGTGACATCAAGTCGCTGAGCGACGGGCTGGCGCGGTTCACGTCGGAGGTGCGTCAAGCGGACCCCCAGCTTCGCGACACCCTGGCGACCGCTCCGGGCGCCACCGACGAGGCCAGCACCGCGTTCTCCGGCATTCGTCCCTCCTTCCCGGCACTGGCCGCCAGCCTGGCCAACCTCGGCCGGGTCGGCGTGATCTACCACAAGTCGATCGAGCAGCTGCTGGTCGTCTTACCGGCGCTGTTCGCCGCCATTACCACCGCCGCGGGCGGTGGGCCGCAGGATGAGGGTGCCAAGCTGGACTTCAAGCTCGACCTCAACGATCCGCCGCCATGCGCCGTCGGGTTCCTGCCGCCGCCGTTGATGCGCACTCCGGCCGACGAGACGGTGCGCGAGCTGCCGAAGGACATGTACTGCAAGACGGCGCAAAACGATCCGAGCACCGTCCGCGGTGCGCGCAATTACCCGTGCCAGGAGTTCCCCGGAAAGCGCGCCCCGACGATCCAGCTGTGTCGCGACCCGAAGGGCTACGTGCCGATCGGCCGCAACCCGTGGCGCGGCCCGCCGGTGCCGTACGACACCCCGGTGACCAACGGGCTGAACGTATTGCCGCCCAACCACTTCCCGTATATCCCGCCGGGCGCCGAGCCCGACCCGGGCACCCCCATCGTCGGGCCGCCGCCCCCAGGCGTGACGCCCGGGCCGGGGCCGCTGCCCAACAAGCAGCCGGCCTTCGACCCGCCGCCGCCCAACAACAACGGGCCGCCACCGCCGTTCACGTCGTGGCAGCCGCCCGGGGTCCCCCCGGTGCCGCCACAGCTCCCGTACCCGAAGTGGCTGCCCCCGCCGGCACCGCCGGAGGGCATCAACCCGCCGCCGGCGGGCCCGGGGCCGGAGAAACCGTGGGGTCCGCCGCCCGGCGGCCAGCCACAGGCGAGCGCGCCTCCGGCCTATGCGACCTACGACCAGAAGACCGGCGCGTTTGTCGATCCGGCCGGCGGCACTGGTATCTTCGCGGCCGGCGCCACCGGTACCTCCGGCGCCGAGAACTGGGTGGACCTCATGCTTGATCCAAGGCCTATGTAATGGACCCTGCCGTGGCAGACGAACCAAAGACCACGCCGCGGGTTCGTCGACGCGCGTCGCGCGCGGCGGGCCCGGCCAAGGGCGAGCCGGCCGAGGCCGTCACGGTCCGGACCGACGCGCCGGCCGCGCCCAAGCCGTCGGCGAAACCGGTCAGAACCTTCAAGTCGATCAAGCCGCCGCCGCGACGCCAGCCGCACCGCGCCCTAGTCGCGTGGATTTCCTTCGCCGCGGCACTGGTGGCGGTCGGGGCGCTGGCCGGTTGTGTGGCGGCGCTGCTCGTCCAGCAGCGCCACGCGACCTCGGCGCAGGCGCGCGATCAGCGTTTCGTCGACACCGCCACCCAGACCGTGGTCAACATGTTCAGCTACAAGCAGGACAACATCGACGAGAGCGTCAACCGCTTCGTCAACGGCACCAGCGGGCCGCTGCGCGGCATGCTCGGCGCCAACAACAATGTCGAGAACCTCAAGGGGCTGTTCCGCTCCACCAATGCGACGTCGGAGGCCGTCATCAACGGTGCGGCATTGGAAGGCGTTGACGCCGTTACAGATAACGCTTCGGTGCTGGTGTCGGTGCGCGTCACCGTCGCCGACATCGACGGGGTCAACAAGCCGTCGATGCCGTATCGGCTGCGCGTCATCGTGCACGAAGACGACGCCGGGAAGATGACCGGCTACGACCTGAAGTATCCAGACGGGGGTAATTGATGCGATGGCGGCGACGGCTGCTGGTCATCGCGGGTTACCTGTCGGCCGTGGCGTTCGTCGGGTTGTCCGCGGTAGCCGGCGCCATGTACTGGGACCGGGTGCAGACTCGCGGCGAACAGGCGGCACGCGCGGTGTTGCCCGGGTTGGCGGCTAAGGAGATCCCCGAGGTCTTCGCGTACGACTACCAAACCGTCGAGCGGAGCCTGTCGGCGGCGTATCCGCTGTTGACCCCCGACTATCGCGCGGAGTTCCAGAAGAGCGCCAACAACCAGATCATTCCCGAGGCCAAGAAGCGCGAAGTGGTCGTCCAGGCCAATGTCGTTGGCGTAGGGGTGATGTCGGCCAAACGGGAATCGGCTTCGGTGATGGTGTTCATGAACCGCACCGTGACGGACAAGTCACGCCAGCCGCTGTACGACGGCAGCCGGTTACGAGTGGACTTCAAGAAGGTCGGCAAGCAGTGGCTGATCGCCTACATCACGCCGATCTAGGCTGACGGCATCAGTAGCACATCGCAATGCCGTTGCAGTACAACGGGTAACGATTGATCGGGCTCGGTGGCGGGCCGGTCATCGCCAGCGAGAACGGTTCCTTCTTCATGCCCGGCTGCAACCCGCAGACGGCGCCATGCAGCGTGGTGTGGGTGCCGCTCATCGTCTCGTCGCTGAACGCGAAGGTTTCGGTGGTGGGTCCGCTGCCGCCGCCCGGGCATGCCACACCGTCGGCTTTGTCGACCTTGAAAGTCCATAGCATGCTGGACATCCTGGCCCGGCCGCTGAAGTTCTGCCGCTTGTCCGCGGCGCTGATCTGCTCGGGCGTCGAACTCACGATGTTCAGCGCGCAGTTCATCGCGAACACGATCGGGTCGTTGTAGTCGTTCATGTTCCGGGTGCCCGACGGCTGATCACAGAGCGCCGAGATGGTCCAGGTAACCCCGGACACGCCCGCCTCATTGAAGTTGTACGTGCCGTCCGCCGGTGGCCCGATCGCCTTGGCCGGTTCACCGGATTGCAGTGCGATTCCCACCGCGACGGCCGTGCAGATCCCGGCACCCGCGGCCATCCCGTGACGGAGCTTCATGCGATACCCTCCTGCACGTTCGTGCGCTGCGTCTGAGTATCACAGCGTTTGGGCGCCAGCACCATGGGTTCTTGCGCGTGCGCGCTAATCGGGGTCACCGGGCCGGGATTCGGCGAGCGCATCGAGGAACGACCTGGCCCACCGGTCGACGTCGTGAGCGAGGACCTGGCGGCGCAATGACCGCATCCGGCGTCGCCCCTCCTCGGCGGATTGATTCAGCGCGGCCTCGATAGTGTCTTTGACGCCTTCGAGGTCGTGTGGGTTGACCAGATACGCCTGCCGGAGTTCGGCGGCGGCACCGGTGAATTCGGACAGGACGAGGGCACCCCCGAGATCGCTGCGGCAGGCCACATACTCCTTGGCCACCAGGTTCATCCCGTCGCGCAGCGGGGTGACGAGCATGACGTCGGCGGCAACGAAAAACGCGATGAGTTCGTCGCGGGGGACCGGACGGTGCAGGTAATGCACCACCGGATGGCCGACTTCGCCGTACTCACCGTTGATGTGGCCGACCTGGCGCTCGATGTCGTTGCGCAGCTGCTGATAACTGTCCACGCGTTCGCGGCTGGGCGTCGCCAGCTGGACCAGCACCGTGTCGTTGCGCTTGGCGCGGCCCTCGGCGAGCAGCTCCGAAAAGGCTTTCAGCCGAACGTCGATGCCCTTGGTGTAGTCGAGCCGGTCGACGCCGAGCAGCACCTTGCGGGGGTTGCCCAGCTCGGCCCGGATCTCGCGGGCGCGCCGCTTGATGTCGCGGTGACGGGCCGCCTGGTCCAGCGAGCCGGAGTCGATGGAGATGGGAAAGGCGCCCACCCGTATCACCCGGGACTCGAGCTCCACCTCGCCGTACCGCGACCGCACTCCCACCGCGCCGCGTGAGGTGTTGGCGCCGAGCAGCCGTCGGGCCAGGAACAGGAAGTTCTGCGCACCGCCGGCCAGATGGAACCCGACCAGGTCGGCACCGAGCAGCCCTTCGACGATCTCCGTCCGCCATGGCATCTGCATGAACAGCTCGACCGGCGGGAAGGGGATGTGCAGGAAGAAGCCGATGGTCAGGTCGGGCCGCAGTTCGCGCAGCATCTTCGGGACCAGCTGCAGCTGGTAGTCCTGCACCCAGACCGTCGCGCCTTTCGCGGCGGCGCGCGAGGTGGCTTCGGCGAAGCGGCGGTTGACGGCGACGTACCGTTCCCACCATTCGCGGTGGTAGATCGGTTTGACGATGACGTCGTGATACAGCGGCCACAACGTGGCGTTCGAGAAACCCTCGTAGTATTCGGCGACGTCGTCGGCGCTCAGCCGGACCGGCCGAAGCTCCAGGTCTTCCTGGACGATGGGCTCGGCGTCCTGGTCGGTGTTCTCGTCGACGATTCCGGCCCAACCGACCCACGCCCCACGCTGGCGACGCAGCAGCGGCTCGAGGGCCGTGACGAGTCCCCCGGGGCTGCGTTTCCACGAGGTGCTGCCGTCGGGCAGCCGCTCCTGATCCACCGGCAGGCGGTTGGCGACCACGACGAAGTCGGAGTTCCCGAAATCGGCTGCCTTCGAGCTTCGCCCTCCCCCAGGAGACATTTAAGCGTCGAGTTTCGCCGGTCCAATACCCAACATGGACAGGAACACCCGGCACTCGTCGGCGTCGTTGGCATACGCCGCGACGACCCGCCTGGCCTGGCTTGCAGTGTCGTCGGCCAGCGGCTCGACATCGCCGATTTCGCCAGGATCAGATTTTGTAGGCATTACTTAACTGTAGGCGACGCGCACGACAGGTCGCAGGCCGTCTCACCAGCTAACGGGCTCTGGGAGTATTTATGGCTGGTTTGCAGGGGTTCGCCGCGCCGCTCGCGAAGACACGATCGATCGTCGCCGCGGTGATGCACGATAAGCAGGTGGTCGATCAGGGCGCCGATAACGACATGGTGTTCGAGTTCGTCGAAGTGGTCGTCGAGCGCCAGGGCGTGCGCGCTCTCGACGGGCTGACCGCCGCCATTCCGGGCGACGGGGTGACGGCGGTGTTCGGACCGTCGGGCGCGGGCAAATCGACCCTGCTTCGGTTGTGCAACCGGCTGGAGCTGCCGACGAGCGGGCGGGTCTCGTTCCACGGGTCGGACATCGCCGGGCTCGATCCGCTGTGGCTGCGGCGCCGGGTGGGCATGTGCTTCCAGCGTCCGACGCCCTTTCCCGGCACGGTCGCCGACAACCTGCGGGCCGCCGACCCGAAGGCATCCGAAACCCGAATGCGGGAAACGTTGGCCCGGGTCGCGCTGACCGGATCGTGGTTGGACCGCGACGTCGCCGACCTCTCGGGCGGCGAAGCGCAACGCGTGTGTCTGGCCCGCACCCTGATGGCGCAACCCCGGGTGCTGCTGCTGGACGAGCCCACCTCGGCCGTCGACACCGAGGCCGCCGAGGTCATCGAGCGCGCGGTGCGCGAACTGGCCGCCGACGGCATCCCCGCCCTGTGGGTCACCCATAACTCGGCGCAGGTGGAAAGGGCGGCCGACCGCGTCTTGCGCCTGGATTCCGGCCGCAGCCTGGGGCTGGGCCCGGTCACTTCGAAGCCGGGCGACGGCACGGTGGCCTGATGAACGGTCAAGTGGGCTGGGTGGGGCTGGCGACGTCGTTGACCCTGGTGGCGTTCGCGGCCGGGATCTCACTGTGGCGGCGATTGGGTTTGGAGCGACAGCTGCTGTGGGCCGCGGCCAGGGCGCTGGTGCAGCTGCTGCTCGTGGGCGGGGCGCTGACGCTGCTGTTCGAATCGGGCCGGTCGCTGTGGTGGTCGTGGGCCTGGGTCGCCGGGATGGTGGCCTACGCGGGCGATGTCGCCCGCCGCAGGGCGCCGGAGGTGCCGCGCTTTGCACCGCTGGCCGTCGCCGCGTTCGCCGGTGCGGCGCTGGTGACGCTGGGGGTGCTCTTCGGCCTGCGGGTGTTCCCGCTGCAGGGGCGCACTCTGGTGCCGGTCGCCGGCATGATGATCGGCAACTCGATGACCGCCATGGTGCTGGTGGCTCGGCGGTTGGTAGACGAGCTGCGCGACAAGCGCGACGAGGTCGAAGCCCGACTCGCGCTGGGACAGCCATCGAGACAGGCCGCGTCGCCGTATTTGCGAATCGCCCTGCGCTCGGCCATATCTCCGCAGATCGAAACGACCAAGGCCACCGGCCTGGTGTTCCTGCCGGGCGCCATGACCGGTCTCATCCTCGCCGGGGTGCCGCCGCTGCAGGCGGTGCTGGTGCAGGCCGTGGTGATGTTCTTGATCCTCGGTTCGGTCGCCGCCACCACCGTGGTCGTCGCGATGGGCATCGTCCGGCTGGTGTTCACCCGCGACCATCGCCTGCTGCCGCTGCGCCGGCGGCCCGAGACCGCCGGGTAAGGGCGCATGCTCGGCGTGGTGCCGCAGCCGATCACCCCAGCGCGTGCGCGGTTACACACTGGCCGTAATCTGTAAACAAGGCCAATTCAACGACGAACGAGGTGGGCGGAATGACAGTCTCCGAGCAAGCCGACACCGGGGCGGCCGACGCCAACTACCCGGAGTTGGTGGCCTACGAGACCCTCGACCAGGGCCGTATCGCGCGGATTTGGCTGAACCGGCCCGATGCCCACAACGCCCAGAGTCGGCTCCTGCTGGTCCAGCTCGACGAGGCTTTCGGCCGGGCGGAGGCCGACGACAAGGTTCGCGTGGTGATCCTGGCGGCCCGCGGCAGGAATTTCTCCGCCGGCCACGACCTGGGCTCCGAGCAGGCCCTGGCGGAGCGGGCCCCCGGGCCGCAACAGCACCCGACCTTCCGCTCGCACGGCGCCACGTATGAACCGATCATGGAGAAGCTGTACCACCAGGAGTGGCACTTTTTCTTCGAAAACACCTGCCGCTGGCGCGATTTGCGCAAGATCACCATCGCCCAGGTGCAGGGCAACGCGATTTCGGCCGGCCTGATGCTGATCTGGGCCTGCGATCTGATCGTCGCGGCCGACAACGCGAAGTTCAGCGATGTGGTCGCGGTGCGGCTGGGCATGCCAGGCGTCGAATACTACGCCCACCCTTGGGAATTCGGCCCCCGCAAGGCCAAAGAGCTTCTGCTGACCGGTGATTCGATCGACGCGGATGAGGCGCACCGACTAGGCATGGTGTCCAAGGTATTCCCCGTCGACGAATTAGAGGAAAAGACACTCGAATTCGCACGACGGATCGCCGAGCGACCCACGATGGCGTCGCTGCTCATCAAGGATTCGGTCAACGCCGCCTCCGACGCGATGGGTTACACCGAGGCGCTGCGGCACGCGTTCCACGTGCACCTGCTGGGGCACGCCCACTGGGCGGCCTTCAACGAGAACCGCTGGCCGGTTGGCCAGCCTCCACACGTCGAGGATTGGCGTGACGCGAAGCCGACGAAGCTGGCGCGTCGCGACTCGCCTTAGCATCGCGCGCCACAGCACCTAACGCGACCGGGGGTAGCGATATTCACCCCGACGGGACATGCTTCTATTGCTAGAACTTGTTCCAGTTTGAAAGGGCCTCGCGTGCAGCTTTCGTTCGAAGACCGGACCTATCTGATCACCGGCGGCGGCAGCGGGATCGGCAAGGGCGTGGCCGCCGGGCTGGTCGCGGCCGGCGCCTCCGTCATGATCGTCGGCCGTAACGCCGATCGGCTCGCGGGGGCCGTCAAGGAGATCGAAGCGCTGCCCGGCGACGGTTCCATTCGTTACGAGCCCGCCGACATCACCAACGAAGAGGAGGCGGCGCGCGCCGTTGACGCGGTGACGGCCTGGCATGGCCGGCTGCACGGCGTGGTGCACTGTGCGGGCGGATCGGAGACCATCGGGCCGATCACCCAGATCGACTCCGAGTTGTGGCGACGGACCATCGACCTCAATGTCAACGGAACCATGTACGTGCTCAAGCACTCCGCGCGCGAGATGGTGCGCGGTGGCGGCGGATCGTTCGTCGGCATCTCGTCGATCGCGGCCAGCAACACCCACCGCTGGTTCGGCGCCTACGGCGTCGGCAAATCGGCGCTGGATCATCTGATGCAGTTGGCGGCCGACGAACTCGGAGCGTCATGGGTGCGGGTCAACAGCATTCGCCCCGGCCTGATCCGTACCGAGCTGGTGGCCCCCATCCTCGATTCGCCCGAGCTGAGCGCGGACTACCGCGCCATCACGCCGCTGCCCCGACCGGGCGAGGTCGAAGACATCGCGAATGTCGCGATGTTTCTGCTCAGCGACGCGTCCAGCTACGTGACCGGCCAGATCATCAACGTCGACGGCGGGGTGCTGTTGCGTCGCGGCCCGGATTTCTCGGCGATGCTGGAACCGGCCTTCGGCGCCGACGCCCTGCGCGGAGTGGTCTAGCTGGGAGAGGCAAATGAAAAGGCTTGAGGGCAAACGGATCCTGGTCACCGGTGGCGCGTCGGGGATCGGTCAGGCCACCGCGCTGCGGCTGCTGAGCGAGGGCGCCGCGGTGGTGGCCGCCGACGTCTCGACCGATGGTCTGAGCAACACGCGGGGCCGTGCCGAGGAGGACGGCACCGCCGACCGGCTCACCACGATGCCGATGGACGTCGCCAACGAGGACTCAGTGGTCGACGGGGTATGCCTGGCCGTCGAGCAGTTGGGCGGGCTTGATTCCCTGGTGAACGCCGCCGGCATCCTGCGGGCGGCGCACACCCACGAGACCAGCCTCGACCTCTGGAACCAGATCGTGGGCATCAACATGACCGGAACCTTCCTGGTGGTTCGCGAGGCCCTACCGTCCCTGCTGGCGAACTCGCGCAGCGCGATCGTGAA
The DNA here is from genome assembly GCF_059812385.1 of Mycobacterium sp. NGS58. Taxonomy (NCBI): domain Bacteria; kingdom Bacillati; phylum Actinomycetota; class Actinomycetes; order Mycobacteriales; family Mycobacteriaceae; genus Mycobacterium; species Mycobacterium sp. NGS58. Next base: position 374,053 of record NZ_JCALCO010000001.1, read on the forward strand.
CTTCAGCTCCACATCGGCCTCGTTCGCCCATCCGTACATGGCCGCCTACGCCGCGAGCAAGGGCGGCATCCAGGCCTTCACCCACTCGCTGGCGCTCGAATACGCCAAGGACGGCCTGCGCGCGGCGTGCGTGGCGCCGGGCAGCATCAAGTCGGGCATCACCGATGCGACCGGCGGATACATTCCCAAGGACGCCGATTGGTCGCTGTTCGGCCGGCTCATGCCGGTCCTGCCGACGACGGTGGAATCCAGCGGCGCCGGCATGGCCGAGCCGGGCGCGATTGCCGGCGTCATCGCCATGCTGGTGTCCGACGACGGCGCGTGGATCACCGGTACCGAGATCCGCATAGATGGCGGCACCCATGCCTGATGGCGGCAACCCGCTGCGCCCGGCTTCGCCGCGCTTGCGGTCGCCGCACGCCTGATGGCGGCAACCCGCTGCGCCCGGCTTCGCCGCGCTTGCGGTCGCCGCACGCCTGATGGCGGCAAACCGCTGCGCCCGGCTTCGCCGCGCTTGCGGTCGCCGCACGCCTGATCAGTTGACGCAGGGGACGCCGCCGCCGTCGATCGGTTTTCCCTGATCGGGCGTTGGATAGGTCGTGGTCGTTCCGTTGTAGTAGTAACTCTTCGCCTTGGTCGACGTGGTGCTGGAGCTGGTGCTCGTCGTGTCGTCCATTTGAGTGTCGTCGGACGTGGGCATCGAGAAACTGGTGTCCACGGTCAGCCGGATGTGCCCGGCCGCGACGCCGGGGCTCGGCTGTTTGGGCGCGTCCACGCCGAGCAGGGTGGCCAGGCTGAGCGCATCGGTCTGCGCACCCGCGCCGTACTGCACCGTGGTGGTGGTCGGGTCGTCCGATTCGCGGTCACGCACCTGGCCCGGGGTATAGCCCTTCTTCTTCAGCGCGCGCGACACCTGGGTGGCCAGGCCACTCATGCCGCCGGAGTTGACGACGTCGACGACGGTGGACGGATCGGGTTTCACGGCGGTCGTCGTCGGCGCGGTCGTCGACGTGTCGGCACCGATCGCCGCGGCCACCTCGGACTTGATCGCCGCCGGGTCGACGATGTTGACGTCCTGGCCGTCGATGTTGTCGTAGCGCACCACCGGCAGCGTCCGGAACTCGACGTTGCCGCCGGCCAGGCCACCGAGCCGTTGGATCATGTCGTCGTTCCAACCCGCCGAGAGCACCACGTCTTTGCGCGCCACCGCCATCAGGTTCTTCAGCTTGTCGATGTTGGTGAAGGTGCCCGCGGCCTGCAACTCCTGCATGACCGACGAGATGAACGCCTGTTGCCGGTGGGTGCGGTCCAGATCGCCGTTATCCAGGCCATGCCGCTGCCTGACGAACGACAACGCCTCGGACGCGTCCAGCCGCTGACGCCCGGCCGGGAAGTCCGCACCCGAATATTCGTCGTAGACAGGGTGATTCAGGCAGACATCGACACCGCCGAGAGTCTGGGCCAGATCGAAGAAACCGGCCAGATTGACCTCGGCGAAATAGTCGATGGGGACGCCCGTCAGGTTGCGCACCGCGCGCAGCGTCGCGGCCCGGCCGGCCTCGCGGCCCTTGGTCTCGAGTTCCTTCTGGGTGATGTCGCCCTGGTTGGCCAGCTTTTGGGCGACGTACTGTTTGGTCAGCCCGTACGCCTCTTTGATTTTGATGTGGTTGTAGCCCGGGACCCCGGTGAAAGGCACCCAGTCGTCGCGGGGGATCGAGAAGGCGACGACTTTGTTGTCGGCGCTGACGTGCACCAGGATCATCGTGTTGGTGTTGTAGCCGCCGTCGTCGGAATCGCCGGCGTGCAGATGCTTCAGGATCGAATTGGGCAGGTCGTTGCCGTCCTGATCTTTACGCGAATCCAGCCCGATCAGCAGGATGTTCATGTTGTCGCCGCTGGACCGCGGGTCGTCGGGAAGCAGGGCGTTCGACACGGTGATGCCGCCCAACGCACCGTGCGCCACGTAGTACCCCGCCCCGGTGAGCCCCACGGCGGCCACGGAGACGAGCGCGCCCAGGGTGCGCGTCAGCCCCTTACGGAAGCGGGAGGGTTGACGGACGGCTCGATGACGGCGATGGGCGCCGCCCGAGCGGGCCATCACAAACCTCTGCCCACGCCCAGCACATCACCAGGCACCGCAACGGTGCTTTGCGGCGATGTCGCATCAAGCATGGTGACAAGTATGCGTTAGCTTGCTGTGAAGCCTCCAATCGAGAGCGCCCGTCACACGTTCTGCGCAGGCGCGTTCGTCGGGTCGACCGGGGGCGATTCGGCGCTCGTCGCGACCGCTCTACCAGCACGTTCTGCCCGCCTGTGCCGCTGAGGTCTCCTGACGGTCGCGGGCCGGTCACATCGCCGCCCGGATTGAGCCGAACTTGTTACCGAGCGGATACGGCCAGGCGGCTCCAGCGGCTCGCCATGGCCAGCAAACCGTGTCGCCTGTTACCGGGCTTTGATCAGGTCCTCGCCCGAGCTATAAAACAGCCTGATGTTGGTGCCGGTGACGATTTCAGCCAGGAAGACGCCGACGGGTTCGATCTCGTAGTAGTAGCGGGTGTTGCCGTGGGTATCCAGCGTCGACGCACACGCAAAGCCCGGCGCACCGCAGCGTTGCTTGATGGGGACGGCGAGGACGGCAAGCAGCACGACGACGGCGACGCCGAGGATCAGCGGGACCCTGTTCACTGCCGAGCGCGGTCGCGCCGGATTAACCACGGTTGGAGTGTAAGCGGCTGATTCAGCGGGCTTCGGCACGCGGCGCAGTAGGGTTCTTCAGCTGTGGCCAATCGATCGGGTATGGCCGCGGGCGTTTGGGTGCCCGGGTACCGCGGGTACGCGGCCATGAGCCGAGTAAAGGACTGAGCATGATCGCCACACGCCTCAGATCGTTTTCGGCCGAGCCGGCGGAACCTTCGCAGCCTGGCACTCCCGGCGAGACGCCGGAGCGGCTCACGCCGACGGAGACGCCCGAACGGCTCACGCCGGCGGAACCGCCCGAACGCTTGACACCGTCCGAACCACCCGAGCGCCAGGCGCCGGAGTAGCGACCACGATTGGAGAGCAGACATGCGCGCCGAGGAAGGCGACGAAAGCGTCAAGGACTACGCGAACGAGGGGCGAGAAACCCTCGGCCGCATCAAGGCTTCGCAACACGGGGGCGGCCGCCTCGGCGACATCGCCCGGCGCTTCGCTGGCATGTGGCGAGGCCGGCGGGGTCCCGAAGGGGCCGGGCCCGCCGCGTAAACCGTTTAGCGAGAGCCTAATTCGGCGCCGCAGGTGCGGGGTGCCGGTGGGCCCAGGGGTGCGCCTCTTCGAGTTGCGCGGCGAGCTGCAGCAGATCGCCGTCTGCGCCCAGTTTTCCGACGAACTGCACACCCAGCGGAAGTCCGGCGTCCGTCCAATGCAGCGGCACACTGATCGCCGGACGGCCGGTGAGGTTTGCCAGCTGCGTGTAAGGCACCCAGCCCAAACTCTCCTGGATGAGGTCATCGAGTATTCCGCTGAGCCCCATCAGTTTTCCGGCCCGCACCCGGCTGACCAGCCGAGCCACCCGCTGCAACACGGCCGACGTCGCCGTGGCACCGACCGCAATGGGCGGGGTGGCAAGGGTGGGAGTCAAGAAGAAGTCGTAACCGGCGTGGAACGCTGCCAGGGACCGGATGTAGTCGTTCCGGTTTTCCAGTGCGGACATCACGGGCAACACACCGCCGGACCGGCCGAGCTCGGCGATGGCCAGGGTGTCGGCCTCGAAGTCGCTGTCGCGGGCGCCGGTTCGCGCTTTGATGTCGGCAACCTGCTGGTGTAGCTGGCCGAACCAGATGGTCAGAAAGTCGCGCCCCAGCGCCGCATCATCGTAGGGGGGTTCGACCTCCTCGACTTGATGGCCCAGCTCGCGAAGGAGCGCCGCGGCTTTTTCGACCGCCGCGACGGCCTCGCGGTCCGGCCGAGCGTTGATGGCCGAGCGCGCCGAGTAGCCGATTTTCAGTGTCGGCGGGCGGTGTTTGATCTGCTCGCCAAAAGGTTTGTCGGGCAATGCAACTAGATAGGCGGCGCTTGGGTCGGGGCCCACGATCGCGTCGAGCAGCGCCGCACTGTCGCGCACGGTGCGCGACACGACTCCCTGGGTCGCCATGCCCAGCAGCTGTTCACCCGTCTGCGGGCCGTAGGGCGCCAGCCCCCGGCTGGGCTTGAGGCCGACCAGCCCGTTGCAGGCGGCGGGGATGCGGATCGACCCGCCGCCGTCGTTAGCCCCGGCGGCAGGCACGATGCCCGCCGCCACGGCCGCCCCGGATCCGCCCGAGGAGCCGCCGGGCGTATGGCCGGTATTCCAGGGGTTGCGGGCGGGGCCCCAATAGTCGGGTTCCGTCACGCCCTTGGCCCCGAACTCCGGGGTGTTGGTTTTCCCGAAGATCACCAGGCCCGCGTCCAGGAACCGTTGAGTGACCAGCGCATGCCGGTCGGCCACGTCATGGGCCAGCGAGCGGGAACCGCGCGACGTCGCAAAGCCGCGGTATTCCTGACCCAGGTCTTTGATCAGAAACGGCACACCGGCGAACGGTCCGCTCAGATTCGGGTCGGCGGCTTGCCGGTCGGCGACGTCGTCGAGGCGGTAGATGATGGCGTTCAGCCGTGGATTCACGTCGTCCGCCCGTTGCCGGGCCAAAGCGAGCAGTTCGGCCGGGGTGACCTGCTTGCGCGAGACCAGCTCGGCCAGCGCGGTCGCATCCAACGACATGTACTCGTCAAGATGCATGCGTTCTCCTTCGCTGTGGTCCGCGTGCGCGTAGCGCGGGCATCGTCGGACGCCTTCCCAATTGACGCCGCTGCATGACGTTGACGTTAAGCCAACGCGAGCTTTTCGTGGGGTGCGCCTTAGTATCACCTGATGCCCACGGCAGCTGAACCGTTCACGATCCGGGGCCCCGGCGGGGTGCAGATCGTCGCTGACCGCTTGGGGGATCCGCAGGCGCGGGCGGTGGTGTTCTTGCATGGCGGCGGACAGACCCGCCGGTCCTGGGGCAAGGCGGCCGCCGCCGTCGCCGCGCAGGGGTGGCAGGCGGTCACCGTCGACCTGCGCGGCCACGGCGAATCGGACTGGTCGAACGACGGCGACTACCGCGTCGTCAGTTTCGCCGCCGACGTCCAGGAAGTTCTGCGCACGCTGCCCCCGCAGCCGGTGCTCGTCGGTGCCTCGCTGGGCGGGTTCACGTCGATGCTGCTCGCCGGCGAGCTGTCCCCGGGCACCGCCAGCGCGGTCGTGCTGGTGGACATCGTGCCGAACATGGACCAGTCCGGAGCGAACCGGATACATGCCTTCATGGCCGACCGGGTGGAGTCCGGCTTCAGCTCACTCGACGAAGTCGCCGACGCGATCGCCGAATACAATCCGCACCGGCCGCGACCAACCGATCTGGAAGGCCTGACCACCAACCTGCGTCGCCGCGGTGATCGCTGGTACTGGCATTGGGATCCCCAATTCATCAGTGGCACTGCGGCTTTCCCGCCCTTCGAGGTCACCGACCCCGACCGGATGCACACCGCCGTCGAGGCGATCCTGCGCGGCGGGGTGCCCATCCTGCTGGTCCGTGGCCAGATGAGCGACCTGGTCAGCCAGGAGCGCGCCGACGAATTCCTCGCGCGCTTCCCGCAGGTGGAATTCACCGATGTCCGGGGCGCGGGGCACATGGTCGCCGGCGACCGCAACGACATCTTCGCCGGCGCTGTGCTGGACTTCCTTGCCCGCCATGTCGATGGCGGGTGAGCCACGTGCGCGGAACGGCTTGGCCACCACCTCATTTGAGGTCGACGACGCTGCTACTATCTGCCGGGCACAAGCGGAAAGGGACGGCGTGACCATAGCGTGGTTGCGGGGGTTGGGGCTGTTGGGAGCCGAACTGGTGGTTGTGACGGCGGTGGCGAAAACCGCTCTGGCGGCGCCGCCCCCGGCCCTGCCGTCGCCGCCACCCTCCCCGGGCATCGGAGTCGATCATGAATCCGGCAGGTGCACAGCCGGATTCGCGGCCCAGGGGTCCGACGGCAGCTACTATCTGATGACGAGCGGGCACTGCGACTCGCACGACGGCACCGAATGGACATACGGTAACGACTCTCCGCTCGGCAGGATCTCTGCCAGCGAGCACGACGGTGAGAAGCGAGACGCCGCGATCATCCGTCTGGAGCCGAGTGTCGGGATGCCGGTGGGCGACATCGGCGGCCGGTATCAGGTTCGGGATGTGTTGAGCCGCCAGCAGATTCAGGCCGGCATGCCGTTCTGCAAGATCGGCGCCGTGACCGGCGAGACGTGTGGTGTCGTCAAAAGCATCAATGGCGACGTAGTCGAAGCCAGCGTGTTCAGCCTGGACGGTGACAGCGGCAGTCCGGGCTTCGTGATGAACCCGGACGGTACAGTCAGCGCCGTCGGTTTGCTGATGTCATCACCCGACGGCGATGACTACACGACCGACTTCATGCTCATCAATCCGCTGCTGGGCAAGTGGGGGCTTCGGGTGCTGCCGTAAGGGGCCGCTGACGGCGGTGATCGGGGCGGCCGGCGCCGCTACCGGAGCGTTTGCAAGTGAGCGGCAGCGGGTATCAGGTGGACCGGCCATAAGGCGTCGGCCCGGAAGGGCCCCGGTAGTCCACCTGTGTTGACGCGGCCAAGGTAAAGAGGCAGCGGAACCAGCGACACGAAGGGAAGCAGTAGTGAAGCGTGGGATCGTGGTCGGCGTAGCCGGCGTGGCCCTGGTGGTCGCGGCCAGCGCCGGATGTTCGGGCAACAAGTCCAGTACGGGATCGTCTGGCTCGCCGTCGTCATCGTCGTCCGCGGCGGCAGCGGCGGGTCCGGTGCTCACCGTCGACGGGCAGAATCAAAACATCAGCGGGCAGGTCACCTGCACCGCCGCGGGCGACAACATCAACATCGGTATCGGTGACCCGACCGCCGGCCTCGGTGCCGTGGTCAGCAACGGCAACCCGCCTCTGGTGCATTCCGTCGGGTTGGGCACCGTCAACGGCGTTGCGCTCGGCTTCTCCGACGCCGCACCTAACCAAAGTGGCAGCGCCGGGGCCGCGGTGAACGGCAAGGACTGGGCCATCAAGGGGACCGCCACCGGCACTGACATGAGCAACCCGCAGCAACCGCAGCAGGTAACCAAGCCGTTCGAGTTGGACCTCACCTGCCCGTAGTGCAGGCCACCGACACCCAAGAGGGGACGCAGCTATGTCTATGAAACGTGCCGTCAGCGCTGCCGCGTTGGCCACCGGCCTGAGCATCTCCGCGGCGATGCTGAACGCAGGCTCGGCCTACTCCGCTCCACTCGAGCCGCCGCCCCCGTGCCCGAACTGCCATGGCGGTGGTGGCGGCGGCGGTGGCGGCGGGGGCAACCCCGGCGGGTCAGGTGGGCAGCCGGGCGGTGGAAATACTCCGCCGGCCCAGGGGGGCCAGAACAACCCCCCGCAGGGCGGACACAACGGCCCTCCGCAGGGTGGTCAGCCAAACAACCCGCCGCAGGGTGGTCAGAACAACCCGCCGCAGGGTGGTCAGAACAATCCCCCGCAGGGTGGCCAGAACAACCCGCCGCAGGGCGGCCAGAACACTCCGCAGCCCAACCAGCATGGTCAGAACCCGGGCCAGACGGGGCAGAACAACCCGCCCAATGAACACGGGCAGTACCCCCCGCAGGGTGGACAGAACAACCCGCCCAACGAGCACGGTCAGAACCCTCCCGAGCAGGGCGGGCAGACCAATGCGCCGGCGAACACCCAGAACCCGCCGCCGAACAACAGGCAGCGGTACGAGGCCCTGAATCCGCCGTCCACGCAGCCTCCGCACCCGCCGTACATTCCGCGGCACGACGTGGTGACTGCCAACGCGCAGATCGGTGGCCCCGCCGGTCCGAACGTTCAGTTCAGCCTCCCGGGCCGCGGGGCGCCCATGCCCCCACGCGAGCACGGCTACGGCTGGAACGACGGCCCGGCGCCGGGCCACCCGCCCCCGCACTGGGAGGGCCCGCCCCCTCCGGGTGGCTGGAACGGTCCGCCCCCTCCTGGAGGTTGGAACCGGCCCTGGGAAGGTCCGCCACGTGATGTGGACGTGGCACGGCGTGACTTCGGACCCTTCAACTACAACACCTTTACCGTCGTCCCGGTCTTCAACTGGCAGTACGGCGGTTGGGGCTACTGGTTTTTCGGTGTGTGGGTGCCGCTGTACTGATCTGAAGCGATCACCGTGCAATGTCAGCGGGCGCAGCCGTCATCCGGCGCGCCCGCTGACCTTTCGGCGCCGAGTCATAGACGAGCCCGTCTGACGGACGCGGCGTTTATTGGGGGTGGGCGGCGACGTAATCGGCGGCCGGAATCGGTGATGACGCGTCGTACCCGATGGGAAGCAACACGTCGCCCGCCGTCGTCATGCAGTAGACGTCCCACCGGTAATACGCGGCGAACGTCGCGGGGTCGGCGGCAATCAGCGCCGCGTACTGGTCAACCGCGCGCACATATTCACGGGCGTGGTTGTACCCGTAGATGGCGTGATCCCGATCGTTGGCGAACCCATTGGCTGCCAGGTAGCGGCCTGCCGCCAGGATGCTGTCGTGGGGCGAGTGGATATCGCCGCCCTGGCCGTAGCCGGCGAACGTCGAGGGCAGGAACTGCATGGGTCCCTGCGCGCCGGCGGAGCTCGCGCCGACGATGCTGCCGAAGCGCGACTCGACGAAGTTGATCGCGGCTAGGTAGTTCCAGCTCACGCCGGATTCGGACTCCGCCTGGTGGTAGTAGTTCATCAGCTCGTCGGCCGGCGCCGGCGGTGCGATGCGCCATGCCGGCAGGGTTCCTCGGACCGGGGTCAGCGCGGTGAGTTGGCGGCGTGCGTCGACGTTGCGGTCGTAGACGTCGAGCAGCTCCGGGGGGATGCGTGGGCGCGTGGTGGCGTCCCATTCGGGGTGGCGCCCGATGGCCCGGTAGGCCGCCTGTTCGCGATGCGCCGCCGCCGTCAGCGCCGGGTCCGGTGTCCCCGGATCACGCAGCGCGCGCTCGTCGGCCACCAGGTCGTCGGCCAACTGCACAGGGTCCGACGCCAGGCGAGGCTGCGCACCCCCCGGCGTTCCCGTGTCGGCGGGCACCATCCGCGTGGTCAGCGCAGGGCTCGCAACGCGTGCGTTCGTGGTCGGTCCTGTCGCGGCCGTCGGATGCGCCGCCGAACAACCGGAGAGCGCGAACACGATCGCGCCGACGACGAGTGGCGCGGTGTGCCGGTCACGTTTCACGGTGATCACGTCCGTCCAATGCCTCGAATCCCACGGCTTCGGTTAGTTGGGTCACCGCGAGTCTGTCGCATTTGATCCTCGGACATCAATGCGATGACGGTCTTTTGTTCGCAGGGAGTTGTCACAATTGCGCGGCACTCTCAAACTGATTGGTATGCGCGACCGCGAAAAGATCGACTCAGAATTGCGGCTCATCGCGCTGCGGCGTCAAGCGATCCGCGAGCAGGGTGGTCGGCCATCTTCCGTAGAGGCCGACGAACTGCTCGACGAAATCTTGGCCCACGGCGCCGGGACGTCTGAACTCGACCCGTTTGCAGCCTGGGAGACCGAGGTCGGCACCGCCACCCGGTTGCGCGTCAACAAAATCCGGGCCATGGCGTCTCGGCGACGCAAGGTTGCTGCGCTACGGCGCTTCGGGCTCTTCGCGGCATTACCGCTATCTCTGGTGGCCGTCGTGTCCGCGGTGGTGGTGATGTTCGCGCTCCACCGCCAGGAATCGCCGGCTCAAGCGGAGGACACCCCGCCGTCGGCCGCACCCTCCACACCGGCCGCACCCTCCACACCGGCCGCCGCCGCCACGCCGGCCGCGCCGCAGAAGCCGTTTGCGCCGGCGGCCAATCCTATTGATGCGGCGTTCATCTCGGTGTTGAAGCAGGAGGGCGTGCCAGTGCCCAGCCCGGATTACGTGATGGCGCAAGGACACGCGGTGTGCGACTTCCTGGCACACCAACCGAACTTTGCGGACGCGGTCGGCTTCGTGCAACGAACAACAGTATGGGACGCCGATCAGAGCACTGCCGTAACCGCGGGCGCCATCGCTTCGTACTGCCCGCAGTCCCGACCTACGACCCCGGACCAGATCTCGCCGGCATATCAGAACACGCTCTCTGATCTGCAGGCGATCGAGCAAAAGCTGCAAGGCATCCAAGGCAACCTGCAAGACATTCAAAATGGTCTGCCGGGCATCCCGGGCCATCCGTGAGCCTGTCGTGGCCGGTGCGAGTTGCGGCGTTTGGACCCCTCGGATTCGGAGCGGGAGGGGACGTCCGAGATCCGGAAGAATGCGTGCAGAAATAGTGACCAATGGTTATTGTTTTCGCGATCATGGATGAGTAGCCTCACAGCCGAGGAGGCCCCCATGCGCTATATCACCTCTAACGACCCGGTTGACCACCTGCGCACCAGTCGCCCGCTCGTGGGCCAAGCGCTGAAGAGTCCGGCCAAAGAGCCCGCGTTGCTTCTGATGGCGGTGGGCCTGGTGGCTTACGGGATCTGCCTCGCGAGCCTGGCCCACCGCCTGTATCAGACCGGCCTCATCGCCGCCGGCATTTCGTTGCTGGCGATGGGGACTGGTGGGGCCTTGCTATGGATCGAAGCAAGGCGAGTCCGGAAACTCGACAGCGACTGGAACATCAAGCAACACGAAACCCGAACGGGTTGATCGATTTCACCACGGGCGTTCGAGTTCGTAGCACCGCCCGATTCATGGCTCTAGTAAAAGTCTGAGTTGTTCGGCATACAGGCTGAGCGATTCGACGGTCAACATGTTCTCGTGTGCGCAGTCGACCGAGTACTCGGCAATGTCGCCAGCGACATACGGCCGCCAAGTTTCGATAAGGTATGAACTCCGATCGCTCTGGGTTCCCACGGCAGAGAATATGCTCAATTCACCATCGAAAATGCGAGGCTCGTGAGCTCGCTGCAACTCCGTGTTGTTATCAAAGTTCTGGATTATCCAATCCACAAGCCGTTTGTACCTTGGGAAGTCTTTGACTCCTCGTTCGAGCATGACCTTTTCTATCTGGTCGGCATCAAGCGGCTCTTCCAGCTCGGTAATGTCTATGCCATAAAACCGCAAGATTTCTTCTAGCATCTGCTTGTCCTGCAAAGGATGGGTCGGCAGGCTCGCGCCTTCGAGGCTCAGTTGAGCGTCAAACAGGATAAGGTGTGCGACTGCGAATCCCCGTTGCTGAAGTTCGATCGCGATTTCATGAGCGACGACACCTCCAAAAGACCAGCCTAGAAGATTGTAAGGCCCGACAGGATCAATCCTTTGTATCCTGTCGGCGTAATTCCTCGCCATATCGGGAATTGTCTGGGGTTCAGTTTCTTCGTCCAATAGGAGTTGTTGAATTCCGATGATCGAGCAGTCCAAGTAATTACCAAGGCGCTGATACGGCCAACTCATCCCACCCCCGGGATGGATGCAGAACAGGGGACGGCCGATACCTTCTTTGAGGACCTCAACCGGGACAATGTCGAGCTGCCCGGCGTCTGAACCCAACTGCCGGCTCAAGCTTCGAACGGACGGTGCGCGGAATAAGGTTCGCACCGCAAGGTCGACATCCATGCGCTTATTGATCTCGGCGACTACCCGCATCGCCGAGAGCGAATCCCCGCCCATGTCGAAGAACGAGTCGTCGACGCCGACGCATTCGAGCCCCAGTACTTCCGCGTAGATGCCGGCCAGCATCTCCTCGGTAGGGGTGGCAGGGGCGCGGTAACGATCGGTGCCCGCATATTCCGGTGCTGGCAGGGCGCGTCTGTCGAGCTTCCCGTTGACGGTCAACGGCAATGCATCAAGCGCCACTACCGCCGCGGGGATCATGTACGCCGGTAGGCGCGCGGCCAGCGCGGTGCGGGCTTCGGCCGGGTCGGCGGTGCCGGTGATGTAGCCGACCAAACGTTTGTCGCCGGGGCGGTCCTCGCGTGCGATTACCACCGCCTGATCAACGCCGTCCTGCCCTGCCAGCGCCGCCTGGACTTCGCCGAGCTCAATGCGATACCCACGGATCTTGACCTGCTCGTCAGCGCGGCCCAAATAGTCCAGCTGCCCGTCGGCGCGCCACCGCACCAGATCCCCGGTCCGATACATCCGTTGCGCCTGGGCTCCCGCGCCGTCGGCGCCCGTGAACGGACACGCCACAAACCGTGATGCGGTCAACCCCGACCGACGCCAATAGCCGCAGCCCACCCCCCTGCCTGCCACATACAACTCGCCGACCACACCGGCGGGAACCGGACGCAACCACGCATCCAGTACGAAGAAGGCAGCCCCCGGCACCGGCGAGCCGACCGGCGGCGATCCCGACCCCGCCGTCAACGGCGCGCTCTTGGCCGCCCACATCGTGGTCTCAGTCGGGCCGTAGACGTTGATCATCACCCGCCCCGGCGCCCAGCGATCCACCAGCTCGGCCGGACAGGGCTCAGCGCCGATGACCAACGCCGCCGACTCCAACCCCTCAGCCGAGAGCATCCCCACAGCCGAGGGAGTCTGGGTCAACACGCTGACCCGTTCGGTGACCAGCAGGTCGTGGAAGTCCTCCGGGGAGCGCGCCTCCTCTTCGGGCACCACCACCAGCCGACCCCCATGCAGCAATGCACCCCAGATTTCCCAGACCGAAAAGTCGAAGGCCAGCGAGTGAAACTGTGTCCACACCTGCCCCGGCGCCAACTCCACGCCGGCATCCAGCGAATCGAACAGCTGGGTCACGTTGTGATGGGTGACCGCCACGCCCTTGGGCACCCCAGTGGTGCCTGAGGTGTAAATGATGTGGGCGAGGTCATCACGAGCCGGCGCCGGAAGTGCCGTTTTAGGTTGGGTCTGGACAGCACTGTCATTGACATCCACCACCAGCAGGTCGTGCCCGTCCAGCCGGGATCGTAGGGCCGCGGTGGTGATCGCCGCTATCGGTGTGGCGTCGGCGAGGATGAACCCGATCCGGGCGTCAGGCAGCGCGGGGTCGACCGGGACGTACGCTGCACCGGTTTTGAGTACCGCCAAGATCGCCGCGATCGCCTCGACGGACCGGGAAAGCAGCAGTGCCACACACTGACCCGGGCCCGCACCGTGGTCGGACAGCAGGTGCGCGAACCGGTTAGCGGTGTCCTCCAGCTCGCGGTAGGTCCACGAACATTCGCCGCATACCATCGCCACCGCATCCGGGGCACGCTCGACCTGCGCGGCGAACAACGCCGGAATCGTAACGGCCGCCGGCGGTGCGGGCCGGGCCAACACCGCCCGGTTGCCGAGTTCGTCGAGGCGGGCGTGGTCAGCCTCGTCGAGCAGATCCACTGACGACAGCCGCCGGCTGGAGTCGGCAGTCATCGCCACCAATACCCGCTCCAGCCGTGTGATGAGCGCTTCGATGGTCTCCGCGTCGAACACATCGGTGCGAAATTCCACCGCGCCCCCGATCCCGGCGAGCGCACCGGCCTCGGTCCACCGTTCGGCCAGCGAAAAGGTCAGGTCCATGCGTGCGGTGTGGGTGTCCACGGGCAGCGGCGAGATCTGCAGGTCACCCGAGGCCAATCCGGCGAGCGACGTCGTGTCCTGCCCGGCGAAGTTCTGCCAAGCCAACGCCACCTGCACCAGCGGGTGATGGGTCAGGCTGCGGGTCGGGTTGAGCCGCTCAACGAGCAGCTCAAAGGGCACGTCTTGGTGCTCGTAGGCGGCCAGGCTGCGCCGTCGCACCTGGGCGAGCAGTTCGGCCACGCTTGGATCTCCGGTCAAATCGACGCGCAGCACCAGGGTGTTGACGAAGAACCCGACCAGCTCGTCGAGCGCGGGGTCGCGCCGCCCGGCGATCGGGAACCCCACCGCCACGTCTGCGCTCGCGCTGAGCTTGGCCAGCAGCACCGCCAGGGCAGCCTGAACCACCATGAAACTGGTGGCTTTGTGCTCACGAGCCAACAGCGCCACCTGCTGTTGCAGCCCAGCCGGCCAGTCCACCGCCACACTGTTGCCACGCTGATCAGCCACGGGTGGGTAGGGTCGGTCCGTGGGCAGCTGCAGGCGATCGGGCATGCCGGCCAGGGCGTTCTCCCAGTAGGCCAGCTGCGCGGCGATCAGGCTGTGGCCATCCTCGAGGCTGCCCAGCTGCGCGCGCTGCCACAGCGCGTAATCGACATATTGCACCGCCAATGGCGCCCATCCGGGCGCATTCCCCGCGCACCGGCTTGCGTAGGCCATCCCCAGGTCGCGCACCAGCGGGGCGATCGACCAGCCGTCGGCGGCGATGTGGTGCACCACGACTACTAGCACGTTCTCGTCCTCGCCGACGCGGAAAAGCGTTGCGTGCAGCGGGATTTCGGCGGACAGGTCAAACGTGTACCGCACCGCGGTGTCGATGGCCTCACCCAGCCGGGCCGCCGGCCAATCGCCGGCGTCAACAATCTGCCAGCCGAAGTCGGCGCGCTCGGCTGGCATCACCAGCTGGCGGGGTATCCCGTCGACGGCCGCGAACAGCGTGCGCAGGCTCTCATGGCGACCAATCAGATCGGCCAGTGCCGCACCCAATGCCTCGGTGTCAAGCGGCCCTCGCAGTCGCAACGACACAGGGATGTTGTAGATCGGTGAAGGGCCCTGCAATTGGTCGATGAACCACAACCGGTTTTGGGCAAACGACAATGGCAGGACTGCGGGTCGCTCTCCGGGCACCAAGGGCTCATACCGGCCTGCCTCCGCCTCGACCCGCGGCGCCAAGTCGGCAACCGTAGGCGCCTCGAAGACCGCGCGCACCGGAAGGTTTGCATGCAGGCCGGCGTTGACCGCGGCGACCAGACGCATCGCCGAGAGGGAATCCCCGCCCAGTTCGAAGAACGAGTCATCGACCCCGACCCGCTGCAGGCCCAGCACCTGGGCGTAAATACCGACCAGGATGTCCTCGATCGCATTGCCCGGGGCGCGATACCGGTCGAGGCTCCGATATTCCGGTGCGGGCAGGGCCCGGGTATCCACTTTGCCGTTGGTGGTCACCGGCAGCTCCTCGAGTGCCATCACCGCCGCGGGCACCATGTACGCGGGCAGCCGCTCGGCCAGCAGCGCGCGAATCTCGGCTGGCTCGGCTGTCCCGGTGACATAGCCAACCAGGCGTTTGTCTCCGGGGCGGTCCTCGCGGGCGACCACCACTGCCTGCCCCACCCCAGCGAGCCCGGCCAGCGCCGCCTGCACTTCACCTAATTCGATGCGATAACCGCGGATCTTGACCTGCTCATCAGCGCGGCCCACATACTGCAGGTGGCCATCAACACCCCACCGCACCAAATCCCCGGTGCGATACATCCGAGTGCCCGGACCGCCGAAGGGGCAGGCCACAAACCGCGAGGCGGTCAACCCGGCCCGACCCACATATCCCACCCCCACCCGGGGGCCGGCCACATACAACTCGCCCACCACACCAGCGGGCACCGCTTGCAACCATCCATCGAGCACGAACAATGCCGTCCCCGCGACGGGCGCACCGATCGGCACGACCTTGGCTCCCGCTGACAACCGCGCACTGATCGCCACATACACCGTGGCCTCGGTCGGGCCATAGGCATTGACCACGACCCGCCCGGGCGCCCACCGATCCACCAGCTCAGGCGGACACGCCTCCCCGCCGAGCAGCAACGCCGTGGACTCCAACCCGTCCGGGGAGAGCGCCGCCGCCGCCGACGGGGTCTGGGTCAACACACTGACCCGTTCAGCTACCAGCAGGTCATGGAAGTCACCCGGTGCGCCCGTCACCGACTCAGGCACCACCACCAACCGTCCACCCCGCAACAGGGCACCCCAGATCTCCCACACCGAAAAGTCGAAAGCATACGAGTGGCACTGCGTCCACACCCCAGCCACCGACAGCTCAGTGGGCAACGACTCCGCCAAGTAAGTCACGTTGTGATGAGTGACCGCCACACCTTTGGGCACCCCCGTCGTGCCGGAGGTGTAAATCAGGTAGGCGATATCGTGGGGGGCCGGCCCGGGGCCCGGCAGTGCCGTACCGGGTTGGGTGTCGACGGTGGGGTCATCAACATCCACGACCGCTACGCCATAGCCATCCAACCGATCGGCCAGCTCCGCGGTGGTGATCGCGGCCACCGGCCCAGCATCGTTAACCATGAACTCGATCCGCGCCGCCGGCGCCGCCGGATCCATCGGCAAGTAAGCCGCACCCGCCTTCAGCACCGCCAGCATCGCCACCACCGCCTCGGCCGAACGGTTGAACAGCAACGCCACACACCCACCCGGACGGACACCCCGGCCAGCCAACACATGCGCCAGCCGATTCGACGCCTCATCCACCTGGCGATAGGTCCATGAGCACTGTCCGCAGCGGATGGCGACCGCCTGCGGTGCGTGCGCCACCTGCGCGCCGAACAACGCCGGCACCGACGCATGCGCGGGCGTCGGCTGGGTCAACACCGCCCGGTGGCCCCACCGATCCAGCCGTTCGTGCTCAGCCGCATCGAGCAGATCCACTGACGACAACCGCCGCGCCGGATCGACGCACATCGCCGTCAGCATCTGCTCCAACCGCGCGATCAGCACCTCAATGCTGGCCGCATCGAACACATCGGTACGAAACTCCACCGTTCCGGCGATCCCGGCAGGCTCACCGGCCTGGGTGAAGCGTTCAGCCAACGAAAACGCCAAATCCATGCGGGCCGTCTGCGTGTCCACCCGCAGCTGTGTGGCCTGCAGATCACCGAAGGTCGGTCCGGCGGCGGGGCCGTCGAGCTGCCAGGGCTGATTCTGCCAAGTCAACATCACCTGGATCAGCGGTGAATGGGTGAGCGACCGCGTGGGTTTGAGCCGATCGACAAGCAGCTCGAAGGGCACGTCTTGGTGTTCATAGGCAGCCAGGCTGCGCCGTCGCACCTGGGCCAGCAGTTCCGCGAGAGTGGGATCACCGGCCAGATCGACACGTAACACCAAGGTATTGACGAAGAAGCCCACCAACTCATCGAGTCCGGGGTCGCGGCGCCCGGCGACCGGGAACCCCACCGCCACATCGCTACTGGCGCTGAGCTTGGCCAGCAGCACCGCCAAGGCGGTCTGAACCACCATGAAGCTGGTGGCATTGTGCTCGCGAGCAATCCGGTGAAGGCTCTGCTGCAGCTCTGCGCGCCAGTTGACCGCCACATTGGCGCCGCGCTGATCAGCGACCGACGGGTAAGGCCGATCGGTTGGAAGCTGCAGGCGCTCAGGCATCCCGGCCAGGGTGTCTTCCCAAAACCCCAGCTGCGCAGCGATAGGGCTATCGCTGTCGGCCAGGTCGCCAAAGTTTGCGCGCTGCCACAGGGTGTAATCGGCATACTGCACCGGCAACGGCGCCCAGTCGGGGGCCCGTCCAGCGCACCGGCTGGCATAAGCCACACCCAAATCGCGTGCCAGCGGGCTGATCGACCATCCGTCCGCCGCGATATGGTGCACCACGATCACCAGCACGTGCTCGTCGTCGGCCACGCGGAAAAGCCAGGCATGCAATGGGATTTCACTCGCCAGATCAAACGTGTGGCGCACCGCCACGCCGATGGCCTCATCCAACCGTTCCGTCGGCCAGCCAGCGGCATCAACAACGTCCCACCCAAAGTCGGCCTGCTCAGCGGGTACCACCACCTGCAGCGGTATCCCCTCGTGCGCGGTAAACAAAGTCCGCAGGCTCTCGTGCCGACCCACCACATCACCCAGCGCCGCACCCAATGCGTCGGAATCAAGCCGTCCGCCCAACCGCAACGCCGCGGGCATGTTGTACACCGGTGACGGCCCCTGCAACTGGTCGATAAACCACAACCGGCTCTGGGCGTACGAGAGCGGGACCCGCGTCGGACGTGCCATCCGCTGCACCGGTGGGCGAGCAATGCCGCCACGGTGCTGGTCCAGATAGTGCGCGAGAGTTCCAACGGTGGACGCGTCGAACAGGTACCGCACCGGCACTTCCCGGCCCAATATCAACTGCAGCCGTGCGCTCGCCCGGGTGGCTATCAGTGAATCTCCACCGAGCGCGAAGAAGTCGTCATCGAGCCCGACGCGATCCACACCCAACACCACGGCGAACGCTTCGGCGACAACTTTCTCGGTCTCCGTGTGTGGCGCCCTGAACGCTGCGCCGGCAACTAACGGTGCCGGCAACGCCTTGCGGTCGAGCTTTCCCGAGGCGGTCAACGGGAGCTCCTCGAGCACCACAATCTGTGTCGGAATCATGTATTCGGGCAACCGCGCGCTCAGCCGCTGACGCACCGCGCTGACTTTGGTGTTGGCGTGGGGCGCGTTGGCATTGAAGCTGCTTCGGTCCGCCCCGACCGAGGCCAGGTAGAGGTCGGTCAGCGGTGGGGCGGGCGGGGTATCGCCGTCTTCGGGGGCGATGAAGACGGCATTCAGGGTGCCGCGTTGGGCGCCCCAAGTGACGGCGACGCGGTATCCGGTGGTGTCACCGAGACGGTGCAATTCTTCGGGGACGATGTCGGGATTCCCACTGCTGACTTGGGCTACGGCTTCCGCCGGAGGCAGCCCGGCGGCAAGGCCTCGTTCGATGCGGACGTCGGTGAACAGTCCGGCGCGGGGGATGTCGGTGACGCGAACGATAGCCGGTCGTTGGGACAGCAGCCGGGTGTGCAGGTCTTCCAGGCCGGCGCATTCGGTCCAGGCCCAGGTGGGTGCGCCGCCCACTGAGCGAACCCGGGCGGGAGCTTTATGGAAGATGACGTCGTAGCGATACCGGTTGAGTTCGTTGTCGGCGAATCCGCGTTTGACTTCAATGGCAACTCCGGCCACCGACGCATGATCGGCGGCTATGACGGTGAAAAACTCTGGGGCGAGCAGCAATTCGGGCTCACCGAGCATGGCGGACTGGACTCGTTGACGGATCTCGGCGGCGTCGGTGGAAGTGGTGCGGGCCAACGCGACCCCGGTTTGGAACGCGCTCTGCAGGCTGTGGTTTCGCACATCACCGATGAATAAAGACCCGCCCGGCGCCAGCAGATCCATGGCGTTGTTTATAAGGTCACCCAGATATCCGGCGTTGGGGAAGTATTGCACGACCGAGTTGAGAACGATGGTGTCGAAGCCGAACTGCGGCAGTCCCTCAGTGACGTGAGCCGGTCGAATCAGCAGCTCGACCCGGTCACGCCACGGGATCTGCAACTCGTCTAGTGAGCTTGCCAGCTGGTCGATAACCACCGCGGACATATCTGTGGCGACGTAGCGCTCACACACGGGAGCAACCTGCGACAACACGAGTCCGGAGCCCACGCCGATCTCCAACACCCGCCGCGGCTGCAGGGCCATGATCCGATCCACCGTGGCAGAACGCCACTCCATCATCTCCGCGAGTGGGATCGGGTCATCCGTGTAGCTGCTGTTCCAACCCCGGAAATCCATGCCGAAGCCCGGCGCCTCGACCTCAGCGTCGTACAGCTGGTCATAAAGGTGTTGCCAATCCTCGACGATTTCGGCGTCCCGGTCGGCGGTACTGGTGTGCTCGATGGTGATGTAAGCGACCAGCTGGGCGGCTGCGCCGCTCTGATGCACCGTGACAGCGGCGCGCGCGACCTGCGGACAGGCCAACAACGTGTTTTCGATTTCGCCCAATTCGATGCGCTGTCCACGCAATTTGATCTGTGTGTCGGCCCGGCCCAGATAATCGAGGGTGCTGTTGCGGGTCCAGCGCACGAGATCGCCCGTGCGATACATGCGTGACCCCGCACCCAGGTACGGGTTCGCGACGAATCGTTCCGCGGTCAAATTCGCGCGCGCTATATAGCCCTGCGCCAGCGCCGGTCCGCAGAGATACAGCTCGCCTACCACCCCGATCGGCGTCGGGTTCAATCGGGCGTCGAGGACCAGCGCGCACATCCCCGGAATCGGGGCGCCGATGTTAACCGGCTGTCCCGCCGACAGCGGCGCGCTGCACGAGGCCCAGATGGTGGTCTCCGTGGGACCGTAAGCGTTGAACATTCGCCGACCCGGCGCCCAAGCGGCCACCAACTGCGGCGGGCAGGCCTCGCCCATGGTGACCAACGTGTCCAACCGGTCGAGCCGGCTCTGATCCAGCGACGACAACACCGACGGGGTCATCACCGCCGCGCTGACCCGCCGGTCAACGAGCAAGCCTGTCAATGCCTCCCCGGCGTATACCTGCGGTGGGGCTATCACCAACGCCGCCCCGGGTCCCACCGCCCACAACAGCTCGAATACCGAGGCATCGAAGGTCGGCACAGAGACCATCAATACCCGCGCATCCTGGGCCGACCCGAAGATATTGCGTTGCGCCGCAACCATTCCCAACAACCCGGCGTGGCTGACAGCCACCCCCTTAGGGGTACCGGTCGACCCGGAAGTGAAGATGACGTAGGCGGCGTCATCCGCTCGTAGGGGCGCCAGACGGTCGGCGTCAGTAATCGAATCCGCAGGGTGGCCGGACACGTCCAAGCCGTCGATGCGCAGCACCGGGCGCTCCCCGGCCCCGGTCACCTGGTCCTCACCACAAGTCAGCACACATACCGCCGCCACCGCGTCCAACACCGTCGCGATCCGCTCGGGCGGATGGGCCCGATCCAGCGGCACATACACACCGCCGGCTTTGACTACGGCCCACCACGCCACGACCAGTTCCGCGGACCGATCCATCGCCACGCCCACCGCGCGCTCCGGACCGACCCCGGCCTCGATCAGCATCCGCGCCAACCGCGTCGACCACTCATCGAGTTGGCGATACGACAACTCTCGAGCACCGTCGACCACCGCCACCGCGTCTGCATCGGCCGAAACCGCCGCGGCCAGCAACTGCGGCGCCACCCCAACCGGCGGCTCCACACCGACGCCAGACCACTCCGACAGCACCAGATCACGCTCACCGCGCTCCAGCAACGCGACGTCGCCGACCGCCACCGACGCGTCGGCCGCGGCCACCTCGATCACCCGCCCAAACCAGGTGATCAACCGCTCGATGGTGGCCCGGTCAAATAGATCGGTCGCGTAGGTCACCACCCCTGCGGCCATCGGCGCGTCGGAGTCTTCAGTGCGCACCTCGCTGAGATGGAAATCCAGGTCGAACTTGGCGGTGCGGGTTGATCCCCCCAGCGGCTCGATGTCGACGCCGTCGAACGCCACAACGTCTGGTCGCACGTTGTTGTGAAAGACCATCGCCACTTGGAAGAGCGGGTGGTGCGCGGTGGAGCGGGCCGGGTTGAGTTGCTCGACGAGTCGCTCGAACGGCACATCCTGGTTGCTGTAGGCGTCCAGCGCCTTCTGCCGCACCTGCGCAAGCACATCGCTGAACCGCTGCTGAGCATTCACCCCCACCCGCAAGACCCATGTGTTGACGAAAAATCCGACGAGCTCGTCGAGTGCCGCGTCCTGCCGTCCGGCAATCGGCGCGCCCAGGACGACGTCGTCACCGACCCCGACACGGTGCAACACCACAGCCAACGCCGCCTGCAAGACCATCGAGGCCGTCGCGTTGTTCGCCGTCGCCAGCGCCTTGGCACGCGCCCATACCAGAGGGTCGATCCGAATCTCCACCGCATCACCGCGGTAACTCGGCACCGGCGGGCGGGCGTGGTCGGTCGGCAACGACGCCACCTCCGGCAGATCGGCCAACTCCTGCCGCCAGTACCGCAATTGCCCGGCAATCAGACTGTCGGGGTCGGACTCAGCGCCCAGGCAATCCCGCTGCCACAGCGTGTAATCGACATATTGCACCGGCAACGGCGCCCACTGTGGGGCCAGGCCCTGCCGCCGCGCCCGATACGCCTCGGCCACGTCGCGGACCATCGGGGCCAGGGACCACCCGTCAAAAGCTATGTGGTGCACCACAATTGCGAGCACGTGCTGCTCGGGACCCACCGAATAGATCTGTGCGCGAATCGGGATCTCGGTCGACAGGTCAAACCGATATCCCGCCAACACCATCAATTCGCGGGCGAGATCCTGATCCGACAGTGATATCACCGTTGCGCCTCCGCGCCGCCACATCCCGGCCACGGCCGGCAGCACCTGCTGGAACGGCACACCGTCAGCGTCGGGAAATATGGTGCGCAACGACTCATGCCGTTCGATCACGTCATCGAGTGCCGCGCTCAACGCTTCGACGTCCAGCGCCCCGCTCATCCGGAAAGCCGTCGGAATGTTGTAGGTCGCAACCCCGCCCTGGAATCGGTTGAGGAACCACAACCGCTGCTGGGCGAATGACAATGGCACCACCGCCGGGCGCTCCGCCGGGACCAACGGCGGACGCCTACCCGCCTCCCCGCCGATGCGGGGCGCCAATTCGGCGATCTTCGGTGCCTCGAATACGGTGCGCACCGAAAGGCCGGAATCCAGGTGGGTGTTGATCGCGGTGACCAGGCGCATCGCCGCAATGCTGTCGCCGCCCAGATCGAAGAAGGAGTCGTCGATTCCGACCCGTTCGATGCCGAGGACCTGGGCGTAGATGCCGGCCAGGATCTCCTCCATCGCGGTGTCGGGGGCGCTATACCGCTCGGCATCGGTGTAGTCGGGTGCCGGCAGGGCGCGGGTGTCGAGTTTGCCGTTGGGCGTCAACGGCAACGCGTCCAAGGCGATGACCGCGGCGGGGATCATGTAGGCCGGTAGCCGCTCGGCCAGCATGGCGCGCGCCTGGGCTGGGTCGGCCGTCCCGGTGATATAGCCGACCAGGCGTTTGTCGCCCAACCGGTCCTGGCGGGCGATCACCACCGCCTGCACCACGCCAGCCACCGCGGCCAGGGCGGCCTGGATCTCACCCAGCTCGATGCGATACCCGCGGATCTTGACCTGCTCATCGGCGCGGCCGAGATAGGTCAACTGCCCATCGGTGCGCCAGCACACCAAATCGCCGGTCCGATACATGCGCTGTCCCCACGGCCCTGGGCCGCCGAAGGGACAGGCCACAAACCGTGACGCCGTCAACGACCCCCGGCCCACATAACCCACGCCCACCCCGGCCCCGGCCATATACAGCTCGCCGACCACGCCGGCCGGCACCGGGCGCAACCACCCATCGAGCACAAAGAACGCAAGATCTGCCAAAGGCACGCCAATCGGACTGGCATTGCGGTCGGTGTCACCGTTGGCGATCTCGCGCAACGAGGCATGCACCGTCGTCTCAGTGATGCCATACATGTTGATCAAGCGCGGTAGCGCACGGTGATTGTTCAGCCAAGTTCGAAGACGCTGTGGCTCAAGGGCTTCGCCGCCGAAGACCACGGTGTGAAGCTCGAGCTGATTACCCGCATTGGACTGCAGCGCGTCGGCGTTTTGCAGCGCATAAAACGCTGAGGGGGTTTGGCTTAAGACGTTGACGTGTTCGGCGGCGAGTAGGGCGTGGAAGTCGTTTGGGGAGCGGGTGACGTCTTCGGGGACCACGACCAGTCGCCCACCGTGCAGCAGCGCCCCCCAGATCTCCCACACCGAGAAGTCGAAGGCACAGGAGTGGAACTGCGTCCACACCTGGCCGGGCGCGAACTCAAGCTCGCCAGCTAGTGACTCAAACAGCCGGGTGACGTTCCGGTGTGGGATGGCCACGCCTTTGGGGAGGCCGG